>CAZKUN010000345.1:0-8072 GCA_964555935.1 uncultured Armatimonadia bacterium
GTACACCCAGATACTAACACTGAACCTGGACTCGCTTTAGGGGGTAAGGCCAAGTCTCCCACGGCAGAGAAGATGAGATCTCCGACGTGCTGGCAATCGTCGCCGACCTCGATGCCCAATCGCCATTCCGCTCGGAGCCCCACCAGTATCCAGAGACGAAGAACGACGTCCTGAAGCTGGTGCCGCAGATCCCGCTGCCGCCGACCATCCTCATCGATTCCGGCGGCGGGCTCCAGGCCGTCTGGCTGTTTGACGAGCCGGTCGACGTGCGCGACGACGACAGACGCCAGTACATGAAGCAACTGGTGCGACGTTGGCACGAGGTGCTCAACCAGATCTGGACGGCCGCGGGTCACCCCAACGGCGTTGACAGGAAGACAAGCCTCAACCAACTCATCCGCGTTCCGGGCACGTACAACCTCAAGTCCCTTGGCTCGGATGCTCCCGAGGGCGCGCTTGACGAGTGGGGCACCCCCATGGTGACGCTCGTCGATGGCCACTGTGGTCCGGCGCGACGTTACACGGTCGGTGATTTCGAGCGGGCTGTTGGGGAACCAGAAGCGAGCGTTGCGGAGCAATCAGAACCTGCCGCATTGGCACCCGATGGGCCCGTGGATTACTTGCAGCGCGTCGATACGGTCACACCGGCCAGCGACGACCCGGACCGTCACCTGCGCCTACTCATGGGAGCCCAACAGGGCGGGCGCAATTCCGCCCTGACGAGCCTTGCGGGCCGTTGGTTCCATCTCGGGATGCGCGAAGATGAAGTGATCGCACACGCCACGGTATGGAACCGCCAGAACACGCCGCCGCTGGTGGATGGAGAGTTGCTCAAGACGGTTCGAAGCGTCCAGAGCTACCACGCTTCTGATTCCCACGATCGTCACGATTGGCTGTCCGGTGTCCGGACCCACGGCCAGCTCCACGGGATGTCGGACGAGCCCCAACCCATGCTCTTCGTCGACGCCTCGGGCAAGCCGCTCATTCAGGCTCACCGACTGCTCGGGATCCACGGGTGGTGGCGGTGTGGGAAGTCGTACCTCGTCCAGGCAATGATGTGCGCCCACGTCACGGGGACCTCGTGGCTCGATGCATTCCCGTCCGCCTGTGATCCCCGTCCGGTGCTCTACATACAGGAAGATGATTCCTACCACGACGTCAGGGACCGTCTCGACCAGCTCGTGCGGATGCAGGGCCTGGACCCCTATGGATCAGACTACGACCCCGAATTGATCCGTGTCATGTGCCACCGGGGATTCCGCATCGACGACCGCGACTGGCAGACGCGGATCACTGACTACATCGGTGAGGACGCCGTGGGGCTCGTGGTCATCGATCCGCTGGCGAAGTGCCATCAAGCCAACGAGAATGACGCCAGCGACATGACGGGGCGGGTCGTGATGCCGCTGCAACGGCTCTCGGTGGACACCGGCGCGACAGTGATCATGGTGCATCACGATACGAAAGCTGGACCGCCCAACGGTCGCCGAGACATCGCTTGGCGAGGGAGCGGCGCGGTCCCGTCCGCCGCGAGCATCATCTCGGTGGGCTCGAAGCGCCAACCGTGGGGACTCGAAGCGACGCTGACGTTCAATCCGAAGGGCATACCGTGCCCCGACCCCGTGACGGTCGAGATGCGCCTCGATCCGTCGGAGCCCCTTCGCTTCACGGCCCGCGCGCCGGATCTACCAGATTCGAACGCACGGCGGATCATGGCGTTCATCCGATCAGAGGGACCTGCTACCACCAAGGAAGTCGAGGCTGGCACATCCCTCAGCTACGACCAGATCCGCTCGGCCGCTGATCGCCTCGTGGGTCGCGGGCACCTGGTGAAGAAGAAGGATGGCTCGCGCAACGTCTTCTCGATCCCCGACGATGCCATCGAGATGGCGGCGGAGTGAGCCCAATCGCAGCGGACCACGCAGAAGGGGGGTGACCGACGTACCCCAGCAACTGGAGGCGCTGGCGAAAACTGAAGACGTAAGACTGAGTAGGGTTGGAGTTGGGCAATCGAACCCGGAGAGGGTGATGGAAAACCAGGAGGCAAACAGACATGTTTGAGTATGCGTACAAGTTCAATCTCGCATCCGAGGACGCAACGGCCGACAACAACGACCGAGTTCAACAGGCAATCATCTCCCATCTGCCCGCGGGGGATCGCGAGTGGGTGTACAACCGGACCATCGGCGAGATCAGGTTGGCAGTCCTCCAGAGGGTCTGCTACCTGTGGGGTGACTACGAACGCCTGGGAGATTCGGAGATCCAACAGATCGCTGCCGAGTGGGCCCCAACCGCGAACTTAATCAGGAAGCGGCTCCTGTCGAAAGCAGATGACGGGCCGACGTGTGAGGAGTGTCGGAACAACCCCTCGGCCTTCGAGATCGTGAGAGATGATGGCAGCATCGAGCCGGTGTGTGATCCCTGCGCTCGAATGAACTTCCCGAAAGTCGGATGGCGCCCCGAAGACCTGCTGGAAGGACGCTTGGTGATGGAGCCCGATTGGCAGGGCATTTGGGCGGAGCTTCTGTACGCCAGGAGAAAGTCCGATTGGGAACACGTGTTGGACGCCGACACGGATGACCCGCCAATCCACACGGACGACACCTCAGCCTCCGTCCGGTATTTCAGCCGCGACACTCCGCGTCGGGGGGATCGGTGCTGGCATTGCCATACTGAGGACGATTGCATCTTGTGGGTCTGCGAGGAACGTTGCGGGGGCAGACGCTGGTCGACCCCGATGTGCCTGGAGTGCATGCTCGACTGGCGGGATTTCATGCGGGAAGAGCATCGGGGAAAGCGGAACGCTGAGAGGCTTGCAGAAGCAGAGCGATGCTGGTCCTGCAGCGACGACGACTGAAGTGGACATCAGTCGTCGATTCGGACGGTCACCCACCCGAGTAGGATGTGGGGGCGGTCGACGGAACGGTCAGATCTACTCCACGACGAGCCCGACGAGATGGGAGCAACCCGATGCTCCACACAACCGAATACGCAAGAGAGTGACCCCCGCCGCTGGATCGGGCATCTCAGCCCTGAGTCTGCCCGTCGGGTGGGCGACATCGCGGGCTGGCTGCAGGGGTTCCAAGGGACGCCGTGCCGTCAGTGGCTTCGGACCCGCATGGCTGAAGCTGCCCAACCCGCCATCCGAGAACTGGTCCATCTTCTTGATCACGGCGGACACTTCCGACGCACGCTCCGGGACGGGGAGCTCTGGCTGGCCGTTGTGCGAGAGTCGCCCGATGTCAGGGCGGAGTGACACCCGTACCGCAATTGCGTCCATCCTGACCTAACGAGGAGCGCCGCGACGGAACGCCAATCCGACCTGTGGCATGACGGAACACCGATCAAGCCCTGGCTGCGGTAACAGCGGTAACGGGTCCCGAGCACTTTCTCTCTACCAGCCGACGGCGATGGGGGGAGCAAGCTCAAGTGTTAGTAGAATGAATGGCTCCCCGGGCATTGCTCGGACCAGGAACGTGGGGGCTACGACAACGCGCGTTTTCCCCACTCGCGCCCGGCTGCAAACAACGCCCGCACGTTCTCGATCGGCGTCTGAGCCAGGATCCCGTCGCTGGATCCGATGACGAACCGCCCGTCTCGCCCCATCGCCATCGCTGCGTGGCGGACCGTCTCCATGACCAACTCGGCCGACCCCCGATGCAGCACGTTCTCGATATCGACGTAGCCCATCAACGTCAGCTTGTCGCCGACGATTTCCTTCGCAGCGACGGGATGGAAATCGCCCGCCGGCCAGGGCGTGCAGGTCTCGAAAACGTCGGCCCCGACATCCACGAGCATCGGCAGGATGTCCATGCACTTGCCGTCGTCGTAGTAATGGTAGAGCGCGCCGCCGTTGTGGGTGAGATCGGCTTGCTCCCGGATGAGCGGGATGAAGAACTCGCGGAAGTGGGCCGGCGACCAGCCGACGCTGAGCGAGATGTGGAAGCCGCTGATGAAGATGCTGTCTGCGCCGGCGGCCAGGTGCGCGCGGGTGTCGTCGAGGCACATCTCCTGCAAGAATGCGAGAATGTCACGCAGGAACTGCGGGTCGTCGTACGGGAGCATGAGACAGTCAGCGACGGGGAAGACGTACGAGAGATCGTTGAACGGGCAGCGGACGTAAGGGTACAGAAACCCCTGCTCGCCAATCTGGCTTCGCGTCGCGACGAACTTGTCGATGACAGCGGGCATGACCTGACCGCGAAGACAGCGGAGCGCGGGGAGATCGTCGGGCCCTTTGAGCAGCGTCTCAGTTGCGGTGGGAGCGGGAGAGATGCCATATCCGCGCCCGGGCTTGGGGCAGTGCCAAGCATCAGAGAGCTTGCCGGCGGGCGTCACGAACCGGCGGCTGACAGTTCTTACATCTTCGTCCTCTTCCACCACGCCCTCGCAGGTGACGCCCTCGGGGAGCGTCTCGGGTGACGGGATGGATGCGGTGAGGAAGTTGCGCACGCCCGCGGAGGTGCAGTCGTGCATGTCCCAACCAAACTCGTCGGCGGAGCGGATCATGTTCTCGACCGTGTAGGCGCCGTAGTGGGCCATGCAGAACTTCCAGAATCGGGGCGACACGGCCAGTCGGTCCGTGGACTCGCCCTTCATCGTTCGTAGCACGCGCTCGCGCTTCGTGAGCATGTCGGTCCTCCCTGAGGTCACGGGAATCCCCAGTAGCCATTGCCGGGCTTCTTACGCTTGACGGTTCGGCCCTCGTAGCGGGCGCGGCAGCCCTCGGCGAGGGTGAGGTTGAGCAGGGCGCCATCGCGAAGCGCGGCGACCGCGGCCCGGCCGGTCAGGGAGAGCCCGCGCCAGGAGAGACGCCCTTCGGCCGGGTTGTGCAAGATGAGCCACTCGTCCGCGCCACATGCGACCTCAAGGCCGATGGCTGACCCATCGCCGACGGCGTGCTGGCGGACGGTGACGTCTGGCGCCTCGCCAGAGAAGGGCGCGTGCGCGGCGACGAAGACGGCCTCGGGGCCATCGCGAACGACCTGCAAGTGACCGCGCGTTGGGATGGTGGCGCCGGCCTCCAAGATTCCGCCGCTGCCATGGACGGCCTTGATGGCATCCTCTTCGGGCGGACATTGCGAGAGCAGAACCGTGGCGCCGGCTGTGTTGGGCATGACCACGCGCAGGCCCCTCGGCGTGTCGCCGGGGAAGGTCCACGTCGCGGCGAGCGAATCTCGTGCCAGGGCTTGGCGGCCCTCGGTGAGGGGCTCGGGGGCGAGCCAAGGCTCGAGTTCCCCGATGCCCTCAACGGTGAGATCGGCCGAGCGACCGTGCAGGGCCCAGTGGTATGGTCCCTCGCTTCCGCGGGCACGGAAGATGTCGATGAGCAGAGGCGGCCCGTCTGCCCTTGGCAGCATGGCCAGGAACCGCGAAGACCCGCCGGGCAAGCCGGCCTCGCACAGCCTCGGCCCGGGCGACGGCCACCAGAGCAGCGTCTCGCCGCCGTCGTCATGGGCACCGACCTCGACGACCGTGTTGTGGGCGATGGGCGTGATCTGCCACGCCTGATTCCAGCGCGGGTAAGTCGTGTAACCCATCTCAGAGATCATCTCGACGCCACAGGCAAAGAACCCGAGGTTCAGGAAGCCGTGGTGGCAGTGGTCGTGAGGGACGAAGTTGCCGTAGTCGAGAATGGCCATCGTCTGATCGGGATGGTGCTCGCGGTCGCGGAGGGACATGACACGCATGCCCGTGAAGTTGACGCTCTCGTCGCTGTAAGACTCGTCGGCGACGCCCTCGGCGACGGATGGGTCGCGGAGGAACAGCGCTTCCTGGTGGCCGCCGTCGAGGTCGCGACCCCACGCGTGGCGGAGGTAGCGGAGGGCCTTTGGGCTGCCGTACCGCGCGAAGGCAACATCGGCGAGCATCGTGGACGGGGTGCTGCCGACGTGGCTGTCGTTGATGGCGGGTGTCGTGCCGTCGGGCCAGAGGAAATCGAGCGACCACGTCAGGCACCGTTCCCACGCCGCGCATGCGGGGTTGTCGTAGATGCCGGGCGAGATGTTGCCTCGCAGGACCTCGGGCACGTCCCACGCGGCACGAAGGAATTGGGATTCGTAGTCGGGCGTCCGCTGGTACCAGGTGCCGTCGCCAAAGAGCAAGCGCGACTCGGGGTTCATGAAGCGCTCGAACAGATCAACGACTCGTTGGAGCGTGGCCTCGTCGCCAAGCAAGGCGCCACAGGCGGCCACGCACCAGTAGATACCACCGGAATCCTGGAGTTGAGGCGTGTCCTTGAACGCCTGGATCCCGAAGTGCTCGAGGAAGTAGTCGCGCGCGTAGGCCACGAGGTCGCGATCGATGCGGACGCGTTGCTCGGAGTCGAGCGCGCGCGAGTGTCGGATGCAGTCGTAGGCGGTGAGCGCGCGCTTCAGTAGGTAGGACTCGCGGTACTTCCAGCCGCCGATCTTGCCGTAGTAAGGATCGTTGCCATCGAGCCAGACGTTGGCGTTGACCTTGTTCATGCGGTAGCCCGGGAACACCTCAGCCAGGCGCTCGATGACGACGCCGGCTTGGCGCGCATGGCGCTCGTCGCCGTCGACCTGATAGACGAGGCCGGCGGCCCAGGCTTGCGTGATAATCCTGTCGAGACGGTGGTAGCGAAGCACAGCCTGCACGTTCCACGTCTCGGTGGTGTCCGCGACGTCGTAGCGGCACTCTCTCTTGCAGTTGCGGCACCGCAAGGCGGCGCCATCGTTGACGAGATCGTAGGCGTACCACGGGCCGTTCCCGCAATCCGGGCAGGCGACGGTGATGAGCGGCGTCTGCGAGGAGACGAAGGCGCGCAGTTCGTCGCGGCTGAGAGGGAGAAGCGCCTCGGCCTTGCCATCGAGCCACGCGTAGGCATCGCGGGCCCACTCGTGCCGCGCGATGTTCTCCCGAGCGCGAGCGAAGTCGGCTGGCCGGTAGGTCGTGCAGGTGTCGCCGACGGTCGGCTCCGCGCGCGCCTGCGACGAGAGGCCTGCGGCTAAGCCAGCCAGGAGGAGGATCCCGAGGTGATCAGCAGTCATCGTCGCGAGGTTCCGCGTGGGGGGGCGGAAGCCCTTTGAAGGAGTGGACCCCACCCGGCGTCCAAGCCCCAGATTTAGGCGTGGATGGAGTTCTTCGGAAGGACACCCGTCGCTCGCGCAGACTCCCTCGACCTCAGACCGCCAGGGATCCCCGCTCCTCGCCGCCGGTCACAGACGCCTTTGGCGCCCACGCTCTCGAGCATACGAGCATGCTGGCGCCTCGGCTCGCCCCGGTAACAGCGGTAACGGGTTTCTCGCACTTTCTTTCTACCAGCCGACAGCAATGGGGGGAGCCAGCTCAAGTGTTAGTAAAATGAATCGCTCCCCGGGCGGGGAGCCAGCAATTATCCAATTCCGAACTGACGGCGTTTGGTTAACACCAGATGCCCGTAGAGACCCCTTAGAGCCTTGCTCTGGGGGGTTTTCTGGTTCTATCGAGATGTTAACCTGAAACCAGTCAGTTCGGATTTCAGGTTGCAGGCCCCCGTCTGCAGCGTCGATCTGACCCGCATCTCCCTCCCAACGGTTAACAACTATCTCGCCGATGAGCCGCTGAAGCAAGTGCTTCTGCTCCTCCAATGAGAGGGCTGGAGCGTGGCGCTCCAACTCGCCGAGCAGATGTCGCAGGACCTGTAGGTCCACGCCGTCCTCTTGGAGGGATCTGGTCTTCTCCTCAAGCCTCCCAATCTCTGCTCTCGTGTCATTCCGCCCGTGGTCCAAGCGCGAGCATTCCTCTCGAAGGACCTGCGGGATGTCATCCTGCTCTCCGAAGATCCTGATGAGCCTCCCAAGACGATCATCGATGGTCTGAAGACGAGTGGTATGCTGACCTATCTTCTGACTTAGAGATTCCAAAGCCTCGGCGACCCCAGCGTCGGCTCGTTCCGTGAATTGGTCGAACAGCTCGGGCTGACGCCCGAGGTCAGAGAGCACCTGTGTCACCCCTTGCTCGAAACGCCGTGCAGGAAGACGCCTCACATTGCAGCCACAGTGGCTCCCGCCCTTCTGGCCTTACCCCCTAAAGCGAGTCCAGGTTCAGTGTTAGTATCTGGGTGTACC
>CAZKUN010000346.1:0-6893 GCA_964555935.1 uncultured Armatimonadia bacterium
GGGGCCGCCAAGCGTGGCCGAGAGCGACCCCCACGCGAGTCCCCCACTGATGACGTGCCCAACCGCCAAACCCAGGAACAGCGGCATCGCCCTCTGGTAGAGCCTGTGACCGCCATAGCGCATGATGAGACTCTTGCAGGTGTACGTGACGAGGAACGATGGGAAAAGCCAGCAGGCGTACTCGGTGTTCGCAACGAGGAAGCCGACCGGGTGCAAGGGCAACCCGGTGATACGCATTCGGGCGAAGGATATGAGAAGGGTGGCGGCGCCGCCGGCAACGGTGGCGATGATCTTGGGGACATGGATCGGATCGGGCCAGTCCCAGTTGCGCAACACATCAGCATACCACCTCCGCATGAATCCATGGCCCCACGTGCCGCCGGGCAGCATGGCGGCGCCCTCGGCGTAGAACGTCCTCAGATGGATGAAGAACCCGCCGAGTATGCCGACCCCTATGGCCAGCAGGATCGCCTTGCTCACTCGATCGAGGGACACCCCGGCCTTGCGACACAGCATGATGCCCTCGATCTCGTGCCCGGACGCGGACGTGAAACCCGTGCGCGACAGAAACGACGTGAGGGCGAGGACGGTTGCCGAGGCGAGACCGCCGCTCGAATGCGCCACCGAGCGGCCTCCCAGCGTGTACCACACCATCCTGTACTCGAGCGTGTAGGGCCTCACCCAGTTGAGTGGGATTCCCGTGTCGGCGCGGACGCGAGCGTAGGAAATCGAGACCAGCACGAGTATGAGCGTCGAATACACCGCGAGCCACAGCGTCATGCCCGCCGAGACTAGGAATACCAACACTCCCACGTAGCAGGCCAGGCTGAGCGGCAGACCCCACCGAACGGCGGGATCACGCGCCTCACGGCCGGCACTGGCGCCGGACCTCTCCCCCACGACGGCTGCGCGTAGCGCGTGTCGCCTTGCCCAAATAAGACTCAGCGCAAGCGCCAGGTAACCACCCATCGATTGCTCCCGGGCGTAGGGGGCCTCCTGGTCCCGATTCCCAAACACCGCGATGACGAGCGTAATCGCCTTCGTCAGAAGATAGAAGAAGATAATCGAAATGGATACATCGTTCGACACCAGGTACCCAAGCCCGACGAGGATCGGCTTGAAAGACAGGGCGACCAATGGGATGCGGTTGAGAGCGGCCCAGGGGTAGCCGAGGCTCAGGCTGCTCAGCCACAGAACGGGCCCCCCCATAGCTGGGACCACCGAAGAACACGCCGCGCGTCATGCTGGTGATGTTCAGCAGCGTGGCGATGCCTATGCCGACCCATGCCAACGGAGACCGGAAGAAGGGCCCGATCGTGCCGGCGCCGAGCAACTCGAGCGGCATGCGGGCGAGCGGAAACGTGAGCCGTTCCTCGTCCAGCCACCGGCCGGCCAGCGCCACAAGCAGGCCCAGAATCGTGCCGCCAAGGAGCAGGAAGAACAGCGTCCAGGCCAGCACCGGAACGTGCCACTGATCCCACGGGACCGTGCCGCGAGGCGAGCCCTCGTACATCATGCGGATCGCCTCGCCGCTCTGAGGGGCAAGCCACGACGGGATGAACTCGGCCAGCTTCGCGGTGGGTTCAGCGGGTGTTGAGAGGTAGGAGAACTCCGTCATCGCGGCCATCAGGTGCCGCATTCCGCCCACGCCGTACATCATGACCCCGATGCTCACCATGCAGTAGAGAAGCACGGCTTCGCCAATGGACACCGGCCGGATTGTCCGGCTGCGTCGAAGCAGCGGGTTCACAACGAGCACGAGAAGCAGCATCGCGAGGGCAGGGACGGAGGGCACGGCGCCGCTGCTCTGACAGGCGATGGAGACGATTTCCGATTGTCTGATCCAGTAGGCCGAGAGCCAAACGACGACCAGTCCGATCACCGTAATCTGGACGACCCGGCTCTTGGGCCCGTTGGCGTCCGCCTGCGTCGGTCTATTCACAGTGGGTACCGAATCCGATGGGCCGGTGATCGGGCAGGTTCATGGAACCGCGCCGCGCCACCTGCCGCGGGACTGTAGCCGGTTTCAGGCCCCGCGTAGAGACGGGCTTCCAGCCCGTCTGGGCCGTCGTGTCGGGGCTTGAAACCGGTTCTAATCCCGCGGCACAGCCGGCGGGACGTAGTCCTCCAGCGCCGGCGGCATCGGCGTCTCGACATCCTGATGCCGGTTCAGCACGTACAGCAGCTCGGGCGCCAGCCAGTAGTTATTGGTGATGGCGTCCACGCTATTCTCCTCCAGCGTTCGCTTGAGGCAGGCCCTCGCCCAGAGCAAGAACTCAGGATCGCCCGTCATCTCGTATCCCAGGCCCATCACCGGCGCGATGATAATGTGGTAGTGGCTGCGCAGGCCGCCAAGATATGGGTTGCCCGAGTATCCTCCCATTTCACCGGGAAGGCCCCACGTGCCATTCTCCATCATCATCGACTCGATCAGCCCCAGCGCCGTGACGGCGGCGTCCTCGTTGCCGGACAACTGGTACAGCCGGTGGTGGACGTCGGCCATCTCCGAAGCCATCCAGGGAATCGCGAGCCACCAGGAGTAGTTGCCGTTCGGCTCCAGGTACGGTCCTCGTCGGCGGGCCATTCGCGTGTGAATGTCCGCCATCGTCTCCAGCGCGCCCGTGAGGTATCGCTCGTCGCCAAACTCATCGTAGGCCCACACCAGTGCGGTCAGCGTCCCGCCGTGGTCGCGGACCGACCCCCACCCGAGATGGTGGTTGTCGCGAAGCACGTAATCGGCCATCTCCCGCGCCGTCTCGCGAACGTCCGGGTCGCCGGTCAGGCGGTAGTAGTAGACCATCCCTGCAAGCGCGCGTCGAAGCGGAGCCCAGAAGTACCCGCCGTTGCTGTGATCGTCTCCCTGGTAGGTCCACAGGCCGCCCACGAGTGAGGGGTCCGCGTTCCAGTGGCACGTATCGATGTCGATTTGGTGCAGGACCTGCTCCTCGGCCCGGTCGAAGGCGTTGGTGTTGCCTGTCATCATGTACTCGGCAAGGAAGCCGCGGCTGGCGTCGTAGTAGTTGTTGCACCAGCCGGTATCGCCGTAGCGCCGGTCGCCGAAGTTACGGATGTCGTACTCGTCCATCTGAGTCCGGTCGCGGGTGAAGTCACCGTAAGCCGTGGTCCGGTTCTCGCTGAGGCCGGCGAATTCGTCTCCCTCGCGCGGATAGGCGTAGCCCAAAGCCCCCGTCGCGCACGCGTAGGCCGTGTCCCAAAGGCGCGGAGGACGCTGACACGAGCCGGCTAGCGCCGCCAGCGTCTCGTCGGCCGGCGGCTCGGAGAAGTACCCCAGCAGCAGCTCGTGGCGCTTCGCCTCACCCGGCCGCGGGCGGAAGTGCGGGATCTCATCGGTGGCCTTGAAGAGGTGGATCGTCAGCTCATCGCCGTCGACTTCGAGCAACTTCGTCGGCATCTCCGCCGCCCAGCGAACAGCCGCGAACACCGTCCCATCCGCTCCGTCAGCGGCAAACCAGCCATCCGGGGCGTCAAGCGTTGCCGCCACGCCGCGCGTCGCGGTCGACTGCGCCTTCTGCGTGATCGCCAAGTCGCTGATACTGAGATGGCGGTCTGAATCGTTGAACACGCGAAGCCACGCGCGGATGACGGGCGAGCCGGCTGTCACGGTGAATCTGAGCACGCACCGTCCCAACTCATCGGTTGGCCCGACGAGGGATCCGCGCAGCTCCGCCGTCACCTGCCGCGGGCCTTCTTCCACAACGTCGCGCGCGTCCCAGCGAGCATCGTAGCGCGTCGAGACCCCATCGTCCTCCGCGACTGCGTAGGCCCGGAGCGCCCCGGCGACTGAGCCTCCCGCGGACGACGTCACCCGCAGCAACCCCTCCTCGTCCATCCGCAGAGCGATCAGCTCGTTGGACACGATCAACCCGTCGCCGGTGGCTTGAGCCCGGGCGGACGAGTCTTCGGCATTCGCCCGTCCGCGCTGCCTGAGCGTCCAGCGATCTCCCGGTTCAACACCCTCCGGGACGGCCATCGAAACGCGAGCTGACCGCACGGATCCGTCCGGCCAACGCGACAAGGACGTGAACTGGGCGTCGAGGTCGTTGCCCGAGGCGTCCGACAGCGCCAGCCTCGCCACATCCGTGACCGCGCCCTCCGGCAGAGGCACGCCACAGCTCATCGGATACCCCGACGCGGCGCCGCGCGGCGCTTCGATGGCCAGCGTCACGGGGAGGTCCGCGGTCTTGGCGGGGCCGGTCGGCACTTTCCCTGCCGGAATGCGCCTGCGCATCTCCTGCGTCGCTGGAGACTCGCGATGCGGACGGAGATTCTCGGCGTCGAAGCCTTCTGTAATGAGCACGTCGCCCCAGTAGACGTGTGTCATGAACGCCTTCGGATCTTCCTTGGGGTCGAAGCCTCCGGCCGCGAAGAAGTCGCCGTCTTGAGCGTCATCCGTCGCCACTTTGTCAATGACCCTGAGAGCCAGTGCAAACGGCTTGCCCGGATCCACGCGGTCGGTCAGATCAATGCCGACGCGCTCTTCACGCACCACGTCCCCCACGTCCGCGTCCCACACGACCTCACCGTCAACCAACACCTGCTTGAAGCGCCGCCCGGTGTAGGCGTGGACCGACATCCACCCGGGGTCCTGGAAGTTGGCCGGATCGTAGCGGTAGTCATCAGAGCAGTACAGCTCGATCCCGTAGGGCGGCTGCCACGACTCGGGTATGGTGACGGTAGTCGCGACGGTCGCGTGGTCACCGGCAGCGGCCGTCGTCGACAGGTGGTACGCGCAGTGAAGATCCCTGCGATCGTAGCGCGCGTGGTAGTCGCCCGCGACTTCTGCCTGCCACGTGTCTGGTTCGGAGAACTCGATGTAACGGCTGCGCCGGGCTTGGGCGGGGGCCGCGGCAGCGGCGAGAAGGACGGTGGCGCACAGAGCCGAGACCGTCCACAGAACAGACATCGGCTCGCAACGCATCGAGAGCACCTCGCTCCACGAGAGAATCACGGGATCACGTCCTGGCTGGTCGGTGATGGATGCGGTCAGGCATGGAGGATGGCTGGGTCTACTGCAACGGCTCGGAGCCGCCCGAGGGGGCGGCTCCGAGCTGAGCTTCAGCACTTTGCCCGCCTACGTCGCGGGACTACTGCGGAGCGGCGGCGCCGCCCGCCTTCTTCTGGCCCTCGGCCTTCATGCCGGCTTCCATCGCCTTCTTCATCATCTCGTCTTGGTTCTCGTGCACATCTTGGTCGTCCGCATTGGGCTTGATGACTGCGAAGTAGCCGATCGCCCCGATCACAATGACTACCACTACGATAGTGGCGATCGCAGCGGCCGGTGAGATACCTTGTTTCACGTCAGACCCGCCCTATCTCCCGCTAGTTGGGCGGATGCCCTCAGGCGGCAGGCGACACTCAATTGGTGTAGCGCGGGCAGCCCCACATGGCGGGGTTGTGCGCGATGGCGTTCAGATTGTACCACTTGGCATGACCGTCCTCGAAGGCGAAGTTGGCGCCATCGCTGTGGCGATCTTGAATGTAGACCCAGTAGGCTCGCCAGATGCAGAGCGGGCCGGAGTCGCCGTTGAAAATGGGGATCACGTGGCTGTCGCCGCAGAAGACCGTCTGCGCCACGTCTCGCTCGTCCGACAACGTGCCGCACTGGGTGTAGTTCATGTGCATGTAGAGAGCGTAACTCAACGGGAGAGGGTCGGGTATGCCTGCTGACTGGACGAAGGCCGCGTTCGACCAGGTACGGTCCCACGACTGGTCGGGACAGCGCCAGAGCTGCCAGTTCTCAATGTGCGGCCCCATGTTGATGACCCAGCAACGGGTGCAGCAACCGCCGCCTCCGGGACCGCATGTGATTCCCTGGACCCCTTGTTCATCGTAGTCGGATGAGTACATATGGTAGGCGAGACCTATCTGCTTGAGATTCGACAGACAGGATGCGGCTCTGGCCTTCGCCCGAGCACGCGCAGATACCGGGAACAGGATCGCGGCCAAGATGGCAATGATCGCGATGACTACCAGCCAACTCAATGAGCGTGAAGCCTCTTCGCATCAGCGCTGGCTCCTTCTGGCGATCTCGTCGGGCATGGCATTCGCTGGATGCCGGCCCAGTCCCTGCACAGTTTCCGTATTATGTGAGATTATGGTCACCAGTGACGCCTGCCCCTTCCCGGTAGCGGCGGAGGAGGGCGGGCCGCCCCAGACACCGAAGGTCGCCCGCGTGGTCAGACGAAACGCAATCCCGAGAACCGCTGGACGAGGTGCAACATGCGGACCCGGTTGAGCTTGGCAATAGCCACCGTGGCGCTCGCCGCCACTTCGGTGCTGGCGCAGGTGAACCAGGCGGCCATCGACGACGTCGCGTCCGGCGCCGTCAAGACGGCCCGCGCATCCTGGTGGGGGTTCGACGCGCTGGATTCGACAGCGGCGTTGCAGGCCGCGATCGACTCGGGCGCCGAGAAGGTCGTCGTGGAGGACATGGGCTCGCCGTGGATCGTGGACCAGATCCAGCTCGCAAGCAATCAGGAGCTGGCCCTCGAGGACGGAGCTATCATCGAGGCCAAGCGGGGAGCGTTCAAGGGCACGGGCGACTCGCTCCTCACGGCCGCGGGCAAGGAGAACGTTGCGCTGATCGGTTACGGCGCCACGCTCCGCATGCACAAGGCCGACTACCAGGGCGACGAGTACGACAAGGGCGAGTGGCGGCACTGTCTGAGCATCCGTGGCTGCACGAATGCGAAGATCCACGGCCTCACGCTCGAGGAAAGCGGCGGCGACGGAATCTACCTCGGAGTCTGGCAGGCAGGCGTAACCAACGCCAACGTGCATATCAAGGACGTCAAGTCCTTGCGGCATCACCGCCAGGGGATCAGCGTCATCACAGCCGAGAACCTCTTGATCGAAGACACTCTCATGGCTGA
>CAZKUN010000346.1:6903-8027 GCA_964555935.1 uncultured Armatimonadia bacterium
GACACATCCGGCACGGCGCCCTCGGCCGGTCGGCCGGTATTGACTTCGAGCCCAACAGTCCTGACGAGAGACTGGTGAACTGCGTGTTGCGCAACTGCACCACGCGAGCGAACGGAGGCGGCGGATACGTGGTCTCCATCGGCAGCGGCAAGACGCCCGTGTCGCTCAGATTCGAGAACTGCCGCTCGATCGGCGACGGGAACGCCGGCCTGTACATCCACCTCGGCAACAACCCCGAGCACGCCGTAACGGGGTCGGTCGCCTTCGTCGACTGCACCATCGAGCGGGCAGGCGGAGCGGGCGTGCTCGTCATCGACAAGCCCGCGGATGGGTGTGCCGTCTCGCTCGCGCGCTGCCGGATCATCGATCCAGGCGTCGGCAACCCCACCTACCCGCCGGCTGTCTTCATGGCGACCAGCGAGTCCACCAGGCCGCTAGGTGGAATCACCTTCGATGATGTCCTCATCCGCGACGCGCGCGGCGGTCGCCCCATGGCCCTGATCGACATGGCCGGCGGCATCGGTCTGCGCGGCGTCTGGGGTCACTCGTCCTCGACCGGGGTGGAGCCAGGGAAACCGTCGTCCTGACCGATGAACTCATGGCGGATTGGATGCCGGGAGCGTCGATGAAGCCGATCCCCAGGCTGTCCGCCTCGGACGTGCCGTTCCAGCCTGTCGCGGACGCGCGTTCGGCGGCGCCCGACTGCCTGGCCTTCGCCCGGTTCCGCGGCTCCGGTCACAAGTTCATGCTCCGTGCCGAGGCCGGCGACAGCGTCACCTTCCGCGTGCGATATATGCAGGTCGCTCAGTACGCCGGACGCCCGATACCGATCACGGTCGTCGCGCCCGCCGGGCTTGAGGCTTGCCAGGCGGAGGCCCTGTTCCAGCAAGACACGGACATCAGCTTCGAGGCGCCCGAGACCGGCACGTACCGGATGCAGTTCTCGCCCGGACCGAACTACATGCACTTCGTCTCAACCACGCACCCCTTCATCCTCAACGGCGAGGATGCCCCGGTCGGGTTCTACTCGAGCGTCGGGCCGTCTAACTTCCGGGGGCCGCGGACACGATGGGCCCTCATGCATCTCTGACTAAATGGGGACCGTCACATGAGCTTGCTTGACG
>CAZKUN010000347.1:0-7934 GCA_964555935.1 uncultured Armatimonadia bacterium
AGTTTCTTGGCACCTCTACCGAAAACCTCCCTGCTCATATGGGCAATGCGGGATAACATGCTGAAGCTGACGAAGCGCGTCTTCACATGGCGGCCGACGTCGACGATCGCCGACTACTACGAGCGCGCGCTGTACAATCACATCCTGTCCTCGCAGAATCCGGATGACGGGATGGTTTGTTACTACCTCACGTTGAAGCCCGGCGCGCACAAGGTCTACTCGACGCCTTTCGACTCGTTCTGGTGCTGCGTGGGGACGGGAATCGAGAACCACGCGCGCTACGGCGAGGCGATCTACTTCCACGATGATGACAGCATCTTCGTGAACTTGTTCATTGCCTCCGAACTCCGCTGGGCAGAGAAGGGCTTCGGACTGCAGCAACTCACCGACTACCCGGAATCCGACACGGCGCGTTTCACGATTCGGTGCGAGGAGCCGGTGGTGCTGACGCTGCGATTCCGGCGGCCTTACTGGGCAGAGCGTGGAGTGGAGATATTGGTCAACGGGCAGGCTGAATCGGCGGCGCCGGATGCCGACGGCTACGTTGCGATTCGGCGCGCGTGGCGGTCCGGCGATCGGGTCGAGGTGACCATGCCGATGTCACTGCGGCTGGAGCCCATGCCCGACGACCCCAACCGGGTCGCGATGATGTATGGGCCGCTGGTGCTGGCGGGCGAGCTTGGCCCGGAGGATGATCCGCTGGCGAGGGATCATGATTACGTTCCGGTCCTGATCACTGGGGGCGAGCCCATCGGTGAATGGCTCAGGCCTGTTGCCGGAGGGACCAACGCGTTCCGCACGGCCGATGTTGGCCGCCCGCGCGATGTGACGCTGACGCCGTTCTACCGGTTGCATGGGAAGCGGTACTCGGTCTATTGGGACATCTTCACGCCGGAGCAATGGACAGCCAAACAGGAAGCGTATCGCGCCGAGCAAGAGCGACTGGCGAGGCTCGAGGTGATCACGGTCGACTACTGCCAGCCGGGCGAGATGCAGCCGGAGCGCGACCACAACATGCAGGGCGAGAACACGCGAAACGGGGAGCACCTTGACCGCAAGTGGCGCGATGCCGCCGAGGGCTGGTTCAGCTACGACATGAAGGTCCTGCCTGGCGAACCGATGACGCTGGTCTGCACGTACTGGGGGAGCGAAGGCGGAGCGCGGACCTTCGACATCCTCGTTGATGGTGAGGTCATTGCCACGAGGTCCCTGGGCATGGACAAGCCCGGCGAGTTCTTCGACGAGAGTCACGAGTTGCCCGAGGAACTGACGCGAGGGAAGGACAAGGTGACTGTGCGTTTTGAGAGCCATCCAGGCAATATGGCGGGCGGGAGTTTTGGATTGAGGGTGGTTCGCACGGGGGGGCGGTAACGCGTGTCATTCCGTGGTGTCTTGGTCGTGACGTCTCTGGTCCTGGTGGCTGCGATGGCGGCCGCCTACATTGGCGCGCCCGTCGAGAGCGCGCACGGGGCGTGGGATTACGTGTTTGCCGCCCTCGCCATCTCCTTGCTGATGGTTGTAGCCATAGCGCCCGAGCCGAAGTGCCGCGCGTGGTGGAAGCGTGGAGTTGAGGCAGTGGACGCAGCGCTGGGGCGCGTTCCCAAGTGGCCGATAGCCGTCGGCCTGTTCGCTCTCGCCGCGCGCACCGTGTTTCTTGCCTGTGTCCCGCCGGGAGCGCCGGCTTCTGATGCTGCCACATACGACACGCTCGCTCGCGGGATCATCGATGGCGCTGGGTACTTCTATCGTGGAGCCTGGGCTCTCTATGCCCCGGGCTACTCCCTGTTCATCGCCGGCGTCTATACGATCTTGGGCGACGGCCTGTGGGTAGTACCTTGCCTGCAGCTTGCGCTCGGCGCCGTCACTTGCTCGTTGTTGTACATCATCGCGCGGCCCGCGGGAGAAATCCCCGCGCGAGTGGCGAGCATCCTCCTCGCGCTGTCGCCAGGGCATATCCTCTACACGAACACGCTCCGGTTTGAGACGCTGTCGACGTTTCTCACGCTCGTCGCCGTGTGGGTCTGCCTCCGCTGGGTGCGTCGCCCGGCGTGGTGGGTGGCCCTCGTCCTCGGTCTTGTGACGGGCGCATCGATCCTAGTCCGAGTCCCGACCGTATTCCTGGTGCCGGCTTTCGTGGTATTGGCCTGGTCGCCGGAGGACGGTGAGCGCTGGCGGAAACTGGGCGGACTGGTTGGCCCGGTGGTCCTCGGTGTGGTCGTGGTGATAGCGCCGTGGACGATCCGCAACTACGTCGTGCTGGGGCGGTTCGTACCGATCTCGATTGACTTCGCCCACAACTTCCATCTGGGGAACGACGTCGCGCACAACGGGGATTGGTACCCCGAGTATCCGTGGTACTACGATCAGATGCCCGAGCTTGAGGCGGCCGGCGAGTACGCGCGGCTTGCTCGGGAGAACGCACGCGCCGCCCCGCTCGGAACGGCATGGCTGATGCTGAGAAAGCTGGTGCGGATGGTGGAGCCGTTCGGCACGGAGAGACGCGGCCGAATCGAGCACGTGATGATACTCTACAACCTGGTCTTGCTGACGTTGGTGACGATCGGCATGGCCCGGAATGGGGCGTTTCGCCAGCCGCTGAATCGAGCCGTGCTCGTGTATGGGGCGCTTTGGTTGCTGTCGTTTGCGTTGATCATCGCGCAGCCGCGATACCGCGTGCCTGCACTGCCGTTCGCGTGCGTCTTGGCTGGGGCTGCGCTGGCAACCGTCGATGGGACGGACGGCACGTTGGCTGGTGATGAGGGTTAGGAGTTCTAGTGTCAGACACCCGTTTTGCCGCCGTCTGCAAAACGGGTGTCTGACACGTGCGGGCGGAACTGGTGCGATGATGAGGGACGGCGTCGGGTTGGGAAGCTAATTACTATCAAAAAACAATAAGAGCGTTGGCCCCGTTTGATAGCGCCGCTGTCCCTCCGACTTAATGCGTCCGGGCCGGTCTGGGCAGATCTCGATCGCCCGGAGCACATCCGTCATGGCACAACGTTCGTCGGCGCGCGCAACAATGCCTCGCCGGAACTGGGCGCGCCGCCGTGTTGTCTTGGCTGGGTATCGATCGCGATCAGGCGGCAACTCGGATATACTTGTGGTGGAGTCCTCCGATGATGCGAACGCCAACGAGTTTGGTTGGGCCGTCGATATCGGGTGGCGTCTCGCCGGGGATCGGGGTATCGCCACCCAAGCCTTGGTGTGGTCGAGCGAATTGGTGGTATTCCTCGATGAACTCCCTCAGCAGTCGATCCAGGTGCGCTTCGCTCAGCACGATCACGTGGTTGAGCAGCTCGCGCCTGAGCGTGCCGATGAAGCGCTCAATGTATGGAGTCTGCCGAGGGCTGCGGATGGCGGTCCGCACTTCCTGGGTACCACAGCTCCTCAGGAACAGCGCAGCCCCGTGACCGTAGATCCCATCACTGTCGTGGAAGAGGTATCTGGGCTGCTCTCCGAATGGCATCGCGTTCCTGAGGTGCTGGATCACCCACGCCATGCTCGGGTTCTGCGTGGTGGCAAGGTGAACCACTCGCCTGCGACCGTGCTCGAAGACCAAGAAGACGTAGACCGTGGCGAAGTTGATCGTGGTGACGGTGAAGAATTCGATCGCCCACGAGACATCCAGATGATTGCGTAGGAACGGGAGCCAAGTCGTCGACGGTTCTCGCGGCTTCCTTCGCTCCACCATATACTTGCTGACCATGTCATCGCAGATCGGGGGATAGCCCAGAAGCAGTAGCGTGTCGCGGATCCGCTCTGCCGACCACAGCGGGTTCTCCCGACTCAGCTTGCGGATCAGGGCCTGCATCTCCTGACTCAACGAAGGCCGTCCGCGCTTCCGAGATTTCCAATGCCACCACAGCCGGTAGCCCTCATCGTGCCACCGCTTCACCGTGGCTGGCTTCATCAGTTGGGCGAGGTCCTCCCAGCCATCCAGGAACCGAGAGAGGATGACCCATAGGGCTCTGGACGCCGGGGTGAAGCGAGGCTTCGGCTCCTGCTTCCGCTCCATCCGGTCGACGCGGTTAGCCAACTGACCACGCAAGGCGACGACCGTCGCCGCTGCCTTGGCTCTGGGCGACAGGAACACGCGGACGAACAACGCGGCATGGGATGATAGCTGACCGATGAAACGGACGAGTTCGGCGAGGTCTCGGTAGACGATCTTCAGGGGTGGCATGGTCACGAGCGGGCGTTTCTCATGTCAGCTGCCCGCATCCTGCAAAGCCCCGAATTTAGGCGCGGATGGACTTTTTCGGAGGGACAGTGTCCCCGACGTGCCGATCGAGACCATCGAGGCTATCTGCCCGGCCATGGAGAAGTACCGGGCATACTACGCGTGACCCATGAACGACGCGAGTAGCAACAACGAGCGAGACGAACTCAACGCCCTGACCGAGAAGGCGCCAACGGGCAACGGCATTGCGCGGCGCGATGGTGACGGCGGTCAGTAGCCCATAGTAGGGGTGGTGCCGGGAATGTGGCGACTGTTTGCTGTGTGTCTGGTCGGATCGACTGCTTCGGCTCAGGGCGTGGATCAACTTCATGGAGCGCGCGAGGCCAGGCCCGCGGTTGTGAACCCGGTGGCGCGGTGGGCTGGGCAGGAGTGGGTGAGCCTGGACGGTGAGTGGGAGATCGCGATGGACCCGGGCTTGGCGGGGATCGCGGATGGCTGGGCGGATCCGGCAAACGCGCTCCCCGAGGCGACGACCGCAACCGTACCGGGATGCTGGGCTGCTGACGGTCTCGGCGGCGAGGGTCCGAGTCTTCTCACCACGCCGGAGCAGCTTCCCACGCGCCTGCGCGGCAGCTACGTCGGCCCTGCATGGTACCGGAAGAGCGTGCGCGTGCCGGCCGGTTGGCGGGGCAAGCGCGTCTGGCTGAAGATCGGTGGGGTGAACTCGCAAGGGTGGTTCTTCGCGAACGGGGAGTTCCTCGGACACATTCACAGCTACTGCGGGGCGTGCAAATTCGAGATCACCGATCTGGTCGAGCCGGGGAAGCCGCTGATGATTGCGGCGCTCGTGCGCAACGATGTGCCCTCCAGGAAGGGCTTATCGAACTGGCTGCACCGGTTCGGCGGGCTCTACCGGTCGGTGGAGCTTGAGGCGACGCCGGCGGTGTACATCGACGATGTCTACGCGGTCCCCGAGTTCGACCGGCGGTCGGTCTCGCTGCGCGTGAGCGTCGACGGAACGACGGATGGGGCTGTTCTCAGGGCGAATATCCGCACGACCGACGGCGAGCGGGCCGGCGAAGCGCTTGTGGATGCGGAGGCGGAGCATGAGTTGACTGTGCGACTTCGACCGTTCCGGCCATGGTCGCCGACCACGCCATCGCTCTACATCGCGGACGTGACGCTCGAGCAAGATGGGCGCGTGATCCACGGCTGGTCCGAACGCTTTGGGGTGAGGAAGTGGGAGGTGCGGGGAACGGATCTCACCCTCAACAACGAGCGCTTTCTTGTGCGCGGCTTCGGCGATGACTACATCTACCCTGTGACGCTGTCCTCGTCGGCCTCGCATGAGGCGCATCGGAAGCACCTGAGCGTGGCGCGGGAGTTTGGGTTCAACTACGTGCGGCACCACACGCACTGTGAGAACCCCGAGTTTTTCGAGGCCGCCGATGAGCTGGGGATCATGGTCCAGCCGGAGCTGCCGTACTATGGGCCGCATGCGTCGGGAGGCCCGGATGTGTCCATGCCCGAGGCCGACCTTCGGGAGCTGTACGAGCACTACCGGCGGTATACTTCATTCTCCACGTATTGCACTGGAAACGAGGGGCATATCGGGTCGCCGCTGGATGCAGAGCTATACCAGCTGGCGAAGGCGCTTGACCCGACGCGGTTGATGCTGCACCAGGACGGCGGGCACTCCTCGCCGGAGAACTCAGACTACGCTGTGCCCTTCGGCGACCTGCGTTTGCACCACCGTGGCCAGGTAGACACGTCGCGCCCGGCGGTGCTGCACGAGTACCAGAACCTGGCGACGCCGATCGATCCGTACCTGGCGAAGCGATACTCGGGAGCCGTCGTCGCGCCGCGGCCGATGGAGAGCTATCTGGCGGATCTGGAGCAGAGCGGCTTGTCGCGGGAGTGGGGCGACGCATGTCTGCAAGCGGGCAAAGAGCTTCAGAAGCAGTGGCAGAAGTGGGGGATCGAGGCGGCGCGGCGCGATGCGCCGCTCGATGGATATATCTACTGGACGCTGGTTGACGTGGGCAAGCCGTCGGCGCAGGGGCTGTTTGATCCCTTCTGGCAACCGAAGGCGAGTACGCCGGAGTTCTTCATTCGGCACAATGGCGAGACGGCCGTGCTGGCAGAGCTGGGCGACGATCCGCCCATTCTGGGCGAGGGCGGGACGTTGAACGTGACATGGATCGTCTCGCACTTCGGCGCGGAGCCCATCGACGCGCGCTTGCGGTGGAAGCTGGTGGCCAACGGCAAGCCTCTGGCGAAAGGGGAGTCGGGACCACTGCATGTGGCGCCGGGCAGCGTGGTGGATGCGGGGTCGGATGCGATTGTGATGCCGCGACTCAAGTCAGCGGTCAAGGCGCAACTCACGGCTCAGCTGGCCGGCACGGGTATCCGCAACTCGTGGGATGTCTGGCTGTTCCCGGAGGTGGCCGAGTCCGAGAACGGCGCGCTGTTCGTCAGGAAGATGACCGTTGAGGCGCTGGACCGATTGGCCGAGGGTGGAACGGTGGTGGTGACGGACCTGTCCGGATCCGGACCGGGCTACACGCCGGGCTGGTGGGGGATGGGCGCGCAGGCAGGTACGGCCATCGACGCCGGCCACCCGCTGTTTGAGCGCTTCCCGGCGGACACGTATATGACGGAGGTCTTCCACAGGTTGCTGGGCCAGTCCGAGCGCCTGGCGGACACGAGCTATAGGGGCGCGACGCCGCTGATGGTGACGCAGGGAGCGGCTGGGTATCTGGCCCATCTGCTTGAGGCGCGGGCTGGAAACGGGAAGCTGCTGGCGTGCGGTCTGGACCTCACTGGGGGCACCGTTGAGAGTCGGTACCTAAGGGAAGAGATATGCCGGTATGTTGACTCGCCGGACTTCAGGCCGGCGGGCCAGATCGACCTGGCCGCCACCCGCGCCGAATTGGCGGCCCGGGAAGCCTTCAGGGCCGAGGCCAACGGCTGGAGTGAGACGCTCCAGGCCCCGGAACGCGATCTCTACAACTCGCCGTTCGGGCAGTTTGGGATCGTGCTCTGCCGGGCGACCGATGGCATGCAGGAGACCGCCTGGCGAACGGCTCCCGTTCCCGCCGATGTCGACCAGGACGGCGAGTTTACGTTTATGTGGCTGGGGCTGACGGGCTGGCGCGACCAGCCGGAGGGCACGTTCACGCTCTGGCTGGGCGACCGGGAGTTGGTAGAGCTTGGGTGGACGGGCGAGGACCGCGAATGGTCGAGCGAGGATGGGCTGGTGAGGCTTGCGTTCGAGGTGCAAGAGATCATCGTCAGCGGACAAGACAGCGTTGGCCCGATGAGGCTGACCTTGCCCGCGGCGTGGCTGACGCCGGGCGAGCCCGCGACGCTTCGGGTGACAGGCTCAGACTCGAACACGCGGCGCTGGTTCGGTTTGTATGAGTTCCCGCCGCCGGAGTGATGCGACCGGACAAGGCGACTTGGCCGCGTCTGGCGAAGCTCGCGGCGTGTGGGCTTGGTGAAGTGGGTGACGAGGCGAGACTCCTGGGTCTGAGTCCATCCGTGCAGGTCAATGCGCGGCGCGATGGTGGCGTCGGTCAGTAGCCCATAGTAGGGATGATGCCGGTAATGTGGCGATTGCTTGCTGTGTGTCTGGTCGGATCGACTGCTTCGGCTCAGGGCATGGATCAACTTGATGGAGCGCGCGAGGCCAGGCCTGCGGTTGTGAACCCGGCGCTGCGTTCCACGCTGCAGTGGACGATGAGTTTGGACG
>CAZKUN010000348.1:0-7840 GCA_964555935.1 uncultured Armatimonadia bacterium
CCGGGGCATCGGGCGGTCGGTGGGACGCCACGGTGTCCGTTCGGCGGCCATCGTCTCCGCCTATTGATATTCCTGGTAAGTCTCACAACTTCCTATAAACAGCCTGCTATAGGTTCTCTCTGAGCCACTCGGCGTCCAGTACGTTCCATTGACTTCCCACATAATCCCACGCATAATGTGGGAGTCAATGGGGGAAGCAAAACGCCGTCGGCATCCACAGAAGGCCCTCACCACACGGACCGTGCACGCGGCGAGGGCTGACGAACGCCCGAGACGCATTGCAGACGGCGGCGGACTGTATCTGCTCGTGACCCCCGGTGGGTCGAAGAGCTGGGTGCTCCGCACCGTCGTGAAGGGCAAACGGTGCGACATCGGGCTTGGGGGCGTCACGCTGGTCTCACTCGCTGAGGCTCGCGAGGAAGCCCTGCGCCTCCGCAGAATCGCCCGCACTGGGGGTGATCCCCTCGCAGAGCGGCGACAGGAACGGCGTCCCGTCCCCAGTTTCGAGGAGGCCGCCAGACAAGTACACGGCTCCCACGCGGCCGGCTTCAGGAACGAGAAGCATCGCAAGCAGTGGCTGTCATCGCTCTCCGGTGCGTTCTCGGCGTTCGGAACGAAGCGGGTGGATGCGGTCACGAGCGCCGACATCCTGTCGGCGTTGAGTCCGCAATGGCTCGCCCGTCCAGAAACGTCCCGCCGCGTCCTCCGGCGTCTACGCGTCATCCTTGACTGGTGCAAGGCTCAGGGCCTCTGCTCCGGCGACAACCCGACAGAGGGCCTCACCAGGGTGCTGCCGAAACACCGAGCGGCGAAGGTCCATCATCCGGCCTTGCCCTACCCGGAGGTGCCGGCTTTCCTGCGCGCCTTGCGTGAATCGATCGCAAGCGAGCCGGTAAAGCTCGCCTTTGAGTTAACGATCCTTTGCGCTACGCGCACGTCCGAGACGTTGCGCGCCACCTGGAGCGAAGTCGATCTCGCCGCGAAGACGTGGACGATTCCTGCCGATCGCATGAAGGCCGGCGTCGATCATCGCATCCCGCTGTCGCCTCGCTGCGTGGAGATTTTCACGCGGGCGCAGGCCATTCCCGGTGGCTCGCAGTTCGTGTTTCCCGGGCGGTTTGGCGCCAAGCCGCTGTCCGACAGGACGTTCTTGATGGCGCTTCGGCGGATGCACCGCAACGACATCACGACGCACGGGTTTCGGTCCAGCTTCCGAGACTGGGCGGCGGAGCGCACAAACGTTCCCCGCGCTGTCTGCGAGGCCGCGTTGGCGCACACGCTCCGCGACAAGACCGAGGCAGCGTATCACCGGACCGACCTCTTCGAGCGCCGCCGGGAGCTTATGGAGTCTTGGTCGGCCTTCGCCACGGCGAAGACCGCCGACGTCGTTGTGATGAGGGCATGACAACGACAAGACCTCGTGTGGAAACGCGAAGCAAGCTGCTCAAGCTGAAGTCGTGGCTGACCGTGGCCGAGGCTGCGAACCACCTTTCGCTTCTCGTTGATGAGGAGGTGACAGAAGCTGATATCTTCCAGTTCGCCCTGGTCAGGCGCTTGACGCTCTCCGTTCGATTCGTGAATCCAGTGACGGCGATGCAGCTGACGCCAGAGAGAACCTTCGAGCGAACAGATGAGGACGAATGGGAGGTTGGGCCAGACGAGTTCCCAGAACACCCGTTCCTCGTGTTGCCCGACGGTTTGTATGACCTTCCCATGACAGGTGTTGAGCGGCTCGATGTCGAGCAAGAATACCAAAAGCGGACCGGTGGCCCAGAAGTCACGATCAGAGAGGGGGGCGATGGCCCTTTCGTCACGTCGTGGATCACCCGCGCTCGGTTCCGGATTCAACGAGAGGCCGAGCAACCCAACGCGGTCGAACGGTCGGGTAGGTGCCTCCCGCCAGACGCTGTCTTTGTAGTTCGCCCAAACGCACTTGAAGAGTTCATGAGGCAGATATACCTCGAGAACGGAGGTTGCCCCGCCCCACATCCGGTGGCGCCTACGACTCCTGAACCGACAGGACCCATACCGGACGAGCCTTCTGATGCACCCTCGCGAAGCGACGCTGACCAGGTTCCGTCGGACGAACTCGTACCTCTTGACATGGCCGGACAGGACTTGAAAACCAAGGAGGGCCGGCGGAAGGCTGTGAAAGCGTTTCTCGATTACTGTAATCGCACACAACGGTTCGATCTCAGGCAACACCACATCTGGAAGGCGCTGGGGTACAAGTCGGCGAGCCAGTTTCAAGCCTGGCTAGGAGCGAAGGGGAAACCGCGAGAGTCGGCTCAATGCGCGGAACGTGTCCAGCGGATTCTAGCCCTATCCCCTAAAGATTTCGTGAGTCTGCTACATCGGAAGAAGCTCTTACCAGACACGTAACCCTGCAGTTTCGGCGCAGTCCCCCCTCCCGGGCTGGCCCACTACATTTCTCAACGATCTCTTCGCGTTTTCACCACCTCTCCGCACCTTTCCGCACCTTTCCGCACCTTGTCCCCCACACCGTGCGGGCCCTTACCGTTGAGTTCAGTCCCGGGCGAGCCGAGGGCATTTCAAGAGGAGCGCAGGATGGCTGAGCAGGTCGAAGAGATTCTGAGGCGCACACGCGTTCAAAGCGCGAGTGGTAATTCTCGTTCTACGCTCTACTTGAGGATCTCTGAGGGGTTGTGGACCAGACCGGTCAAGGTCGGGCCACGAGCCGTCGGCTGGCCAGCAGGTGAAGTCGCGGCCATCAACGCTGCGCGCATCGCGGGCAGGTCAGAAGACGAGATTCGCGCGCTCGTGACGCAGCTCGAGGCGGCGCGGACTGCGACGCCCCACATATCGGTGCATGACGCTGATGCTCCGCGCTGAGGAGATCCGTTGGTCGCTCGACGATCCCGAACAACCCGCGGCCCGTCACGTTGCGCAGGCTGTCAGTCCTCCATCAGGGCTGACCGCCTCCCGCGCTGACTTGGTCACGTGGTGGCGGTGGCGCTTCGCTGGGCTCGAGAACGAGAACGCCCGGGTGGGCGACCTGCTCGTCCAAGCGATCGGCGAGGCACAAGGATACCGGCAGACGCTGCAGGCCGCCATTGATGCCATGAATGACCTCACCGACACGACACGGCGACAACGTCAGACGATCGCGCACCTTCGCGACGAGCGTCGCCACTTCCGCGAGCGAGTCATGGCGGTGTCGACGTGACTCTCGCGGAGAGATTCTTCGGCGCCCGGCGGCAGATGGCGAACGGGACTGGCGGGCGCAAGAGCGAGTCGCAGGCGACCGCAATGGTCCGGTTGTCCCTGGAGGCTGGGGTCGAGCTGTGGCACACACCAACCGGCGACCCCTTCATCACCATCGCAGTAGACGGCCATCATGAGCACTATCCACTCGTCAGTCGTGCAACACGGGACTACTTGACACGGCTGCACTACGTCGACAGCCGCAAGGCGCCGAACCCGACCGCCCTACAGGCGGCGATCGCCACCTTGAGCGGCATGGCCCGGTTCGATGGTGCCGAACATGATGTGCACGTTCGTGTTGCTGGTGGCGATGATGATTACGTCTTTCTCGACCTGGGTGATGCCTCACGGCGCGCCGTTGAGGTGACACCGGCCGGCTGGCGCATCATCAGCCACCCGCCGGTCCGGTTCCGACGGCCGCGGGGCATGCTGTCGCTGCCTGTGCCGGTATGTGGTGGGTCGATCGAAGAGCTCCGTCCCTTCATCAACGTCGCAACCGACAAAGATTTCACACTAGTCGGGGCCTGGGTACTTGCGGCCCTTCGACCCCGAGGTCCGTATCCGATTAAGGTCCTCATGGCTGAGCAAGGTGGCGCGAAGACGACAACGACCCGAGTCTTGCGACTGCTGATCGACCCAAACGAGGCCGACGTTCGTCGCCCCCCTCGGAACACCGAGGACTTGATGATTGCGGCGACCAACGGGCACGTCGTCGCGTTCGACAACATCTCGAGGTTGTCAGAGGATCTTTCCGACAACCTAGCGGTGCTGGCGACCGGCGGCGGGTTCGCGGTTCGGCAGCTCTACACGAACCGCGAAGAGGAGATCTTCCAAGCACAGCGGCCAATCATCCTGAACGGTATTTCACAGATCGCGACCCGAGGCGATCTCCTGGACCGTGCCATCGTGACCACACTGCCGCCCATTCCCGATGAGCGGCGAAAGGATGAGGCGGTGTTCTGGCAAGAGTTCGACCGGGCCCGCCCGCGCATTTTGGGCGCCCTGCTCGATGCGGTGTCGTGTGGACTTCGAGTACTCCCTGACGTTCACCTCGAGCGCAAGCCGCGCATGGCGGATTTCGCGGTGTGGTCTGTGGCCGTGGAACCAGCGTGCCCGTGGCCTGAGGGCACGTTCCTTGACGCCTACGCGGGGAACCGGCAAGGCGCGGTCGAGGCGACGCTCGATGGCGACCCCGTCGCGGATTGCGTCCGAGCTGTCGCGCCGTGGTCGGGGACAGCGAAAGAGCTGTTGGCCGAGTTGAACAAGCAGACCTCCGAGCCCATCCAGAAGCGCAAAAACTGGTTCTCCAGGCCCAGGCAGGTGTCGGATGCGCTCCGGAGGCTGGCGCCTGGGCTCCGGAGAGTCGGGTTCGACGTGAGCTTCAGGAAGCACGGCCACGCGCGGACCCGCTTGATTGAGATCAAGCGTCTGATTGCGTCCGCAGAGTCCGCATCGTCCGCCCATCCGGGTTCTCGGGTTGATCTTGCGGACGCAGGTGCGGACGCAGCAGACGCAGCGGACGCAGCCAAACCCCATCTTCTACATGAAAACCCAGACGACGCGACCGAGGACGACGACGGTGCGGGCTGTTCTCCGTACCGAGAGTTCTGAGCCATGCACCGGACCAACGACGTCCTGAACAGCCCCGCCGAGACTGTCTTGAGCGATCTCAAACACGCCGGCCTGGACATGGCCGTTGTCGGTGGCCGTCTTCGAGTGTGGCCGGTGGAGCGGTTGACGGCCAAGCACGAGCACCTCATCCAGGAGCACCGAGATGAGTTGGTTGCGCTGGTCCGGAGCTCCGATGAGGGCGTCCAGGAACGCCTCGTCGCCTACAAGCAGCAGCTCGCCAAGGTCCCGCCGGGGTCAACCCCCGATTTCGTCTTCTTGCGCGGCACACCCTACGCAAGAGCCGTCTGTTTCTCCTGCGGGGCGACGCTACCGGAGCCGCGATATGGCCGCTGCTGGCGCTGTTCGCTCGGGTGGCGGCTGGCGGTCGGGGTACCGATCCCGGCCGAGCAGGCGGCAGCGTATGACGCGGCCCGGGTGGTGGCGTGAAGGCCTCGCGCACTGTTGCGAATGAGGGGGGGAGAGGAACCATGACTACAAGCGGTGTGCAGGCGCTGGTGACGAAAGAGAACGCTGGCTTGCAGTCGTTGGCGGCCCAGGTCGACGAGGCTCACGAGAACGCCTGTGCCAGTGTGCGGGCCGGGCTTGACTCCGCCCGTGAGGCTGGAAGCGTGCTGCTCAAGGTGAAGGGGCAGCTGCAGCACGGGGAGTTTCTGCCGTGGGTTGCGGCACACACCCAGTTGAGTGCGCGCACGGCCCAGGGCTACATGCGCATCAGCCGGGAGTGGTCCCGGCTTCAATCCGCCGCAAATGCGAAACGTGTTTCGTATTTGCCCGTGCGGACGGCGCTGGCACTGCTGAGTGAGCGAGCTGAGATCCACGTCGAGGACGATATCGTCGACGACGAGCGGAACGGCTGGCCGCCAGAGGGCCGCGCATGGGTCGAGCTGATCGAGGGCGCACGCACGGCAATCGCCGAGGCCGTTCAGGGCTTCAGCACCCTCGCCGATGCCGAGCGGGACTGCGACACGACCGAGGCGAGAGAGTTCATGCGTGCCGTCATGATGGGGCTCCTCAACATCGAGGCGGAGGTGGCGCGCATCTGGGTCCGGCCGACGCCGACCCGGCCGGAGGTTGTCGCGGACGAGATGGGAATACGAACGAAGTTCCGTGACCTGGACGCGGCGCTGGGCGACCTCATGCGCGAGGGTCTGGAGCCGATGGAGCAGTTACGGCGGATGCGGGCGAGCAATCGGCTCATAGAGCAAGCTGGGGCCTTGTTCGTCGAGGCCCAAAAAATGACCAACGCGGAGGAGTGGTCCGCCTCCCGAGTGGCTTACCAAGCGCAGCTTGCAGAGCTGGAAACCGCTGGCACGGAGGTGCTGTGATGGGCGACGACCCGGCGCAGTTCGCCCTGGCGCTAGATGAGTTGCGCGAGCGGTGCACGAGGATCTGCAGCCTTGAGCGTCAAGCCCACGGGGCGCAGAACACGGGTGCGACCGAGTGGTATACGCCGGCCGAGTTCATCGCGACGGCGCGTCAAGTGATGGGTGTGATCGACCTCGACTCAATCAGAGTCGGGCGCGCTCGTTGGGCGGTTTCGAGCGAGACGCGATCACGATGTATTTCAGGCTGACCGGCTAGACGTCTGGATTGTGCACCCTTGAAGCGGAGCGGTCAGAAGTGTGAGGACGTCGAGACGAGAGGAGCGTGACTCATGAGTGACGTGTCCACCCAATTCGTCGCGATCTTGACAACGATCTGCTTTACGCTGTGTTCTTGGCGACGTCGGTCAAGCGAACCGTGGCCCGCACCGAGTTGCCCTCCACCAAGGCCGCGATGATCTGTGCCCGTTTCTTGGTGCTCAACTGTTCATGATGAGCAGCTTTAATAGCGGTCACGCATGAGGTCAAGTAGACATGAGTGAAGTAGAGCTTCCGTCGAATTTCGATTGGGTTAAGGCGCGGGTGGATTGTTCTCCGACGGCATTCTTCGAGCGGCTACGGTTGGGAGCGGAACGGAACACGAAACGCCGAAATGACCTTCGGACGGATAACGACAAGCAGGACGGCATGAAATTCTCGTTCACGGACGACGGCCACTTGTTCTCGGTGTTTTGTGAGGGCGTGCCGGGCCGAGTGGTCAAGTTCAGGATGGAGGCGCTGTCAACCATCCATGTTGAGAGTCAGGGGATGAATGCGGATCAGAAGTTCTCGTTTCTTGGAACGCTAACTTTGACGGACAAAGCGAAGTGCAGATTGAAGGTTGGCGACGATGAACTTGACGAATGGCAGGTGCTTAGACGGGCCCTGGAGCCGCTATTTTTCCCAGCGTGACTTGGCGCCTTTAGCGGCGGCCTGCGACCTTGGCGGCTGCACAATCAATTGCCCCGAGTAGAGGCGGGCGGCATGACGTCGAAGATCGGAGGTGACTGGGCAAGGTCAACGGAGAGCGCCGAGAGTTTCGTCTGACGACACCGGACTCTCGGAGTCTACAGGGACTTCCCCCATAAGAAGCCTAGGTACCTAGGGGGAGCGAGACGTGCGGCACCTGGGCCGACGACTCGCAAGGTCTTCTCCCTGCCTTCGGACTCTGAGGAACAATCCGGGCACGCCCGCGTTGTTGACTTCGTAGCCAGCAAGCGGGCTGTAGACCGACTGCCGTAGGAGATCTGCCAGGCTGAACTGGATATTCAACCCATGTCGCGAGTCGTGTAGGTGCTCAGAGATCAGTCTCTCCAGCCCCCAGGCGTCCATCCAGCTCGCGCACCAGAATTCTAAATAGGCGGACGATCTGGAGGGCGGCGACTCCCGGCTGGTGCGGAGACCCAGGTCCTGTAAAGAACAGGAAAAGAACAGGACGGGCATCTGTTCAAGCCCAGGAAGCTCCTGCCCGACCCCAAGACGACCCTTAACCCCATGACGACTCCACGTCGACAATGCACGGCGAAGGCCAAAGGCACAGGGAAACGGTGCCGGCAGCGCCCTATTCGGGGCGGAACCGTGTGCCACAAGCATGGGGGCAGTGCCCCGCAGGTGAAGGCCGC
>CAZKUN010000349.1:0-7827 GCA_964555935.1 uncultured Armatimonadia bacterium
CCGTCTTGCCTTCCTTGTGCAGATCCCACGGCGCCTTCTCGTCGACGTAGCGATTCCCGAAGGAGATCAGGCCCCAGATCGACGTCAGCGCGCCGCTGAAATCGAGCTTATCCATTGCCGCCGCCGCACCGTCGCGCGCCTTGGCGATCGGATCCCCGGCCGCGCCGGCGCCGTCGCCGGGATCGGGCACCTTGCCGTCGACGAAGCGCTCGACCAGCGGCAGCGTGCGGTTGAGCAGGTTGCCTAGATCGTTCGCCAAGTCGTCGTTGAAGCGCCTCATGACCGCGTCGATGCTGAACACGCCGTCGAGGCCGAATGTCACTTCGCTCAGTACGAAATAGCGCACCGCATCCATCGCGATATCGAGTCTCGCGCCGGATATCTCGGCGAGGTCCTTGGCGATCTCAACGGGGCTCACAAGGTCGCCTCGGCTCTTGGATATCTTCCGCTCCGCCGCATCGTCCCCACGGCTCTCGTCCGGCGATAGCCACCAACCGTGCGCGAAGATAACCTCCGGCAGCGGCAGGTCTAGCGCCATAAGCATGGCCGGCCAGATCGTCGCGTGGAACCGGACCAGGATGTCCTTCGCCATCACCTGCACGCTCGCCGGCCACCACTCATTGGTCGCGTCGTCGTCGGGGTCATAGCCCGCCGCGGTAAGGTAGTTGACGAGCGCGTCGAACCAAACGTAGATCGTCTGGTCCGGATCGTCCTTGACGGGGATGTCCCACTCCGAGGCCTTCCGGCTGATGCACGCATCCTGCAGGCCCCGCTTGATGAAAGACGCGACCTCGTTCTTGCGGCCCTCGGGGCCGATGAAATCGGGCTTCTCCTCCAGCGCCTTCAGGATCCGATCCGCATATTTCGAGGTGCGGAAGAAATACGATTCCGTCGTCGTGCGCGTGACCTCGCGTTTGCAGTCGGGGCAGTTACCCTCCTGCAGATCCTTGTCGAGCAGATAGGTCTCGCACGGGACGCAGTACCAGCCCTCATACTCGCCCTTGTAGATGTCGCCTTGGTCCTTGAGCTTCTGAAAGATCCGCTGGACGAGGTCGACGTGCTCGGGCTCTGTTGTGCGGATGAAGCGATCGAACTCGCAGTGCGATTCCTCGAAGACCCTCTTGTATACCGCGGCCTGCTGGTCCACGTGCTCTTGGGCCGATATGCCGGCGGCGCGGGCGGCCTCGAGGTTCTTGCCGCCATGCTCATCCGTCCCGGTGACGAAGAACACGTCCTTGCCCATCAGCCTCTGAAAACGCGCGCAAGCATCGGCCGCGATGGTCGTGTAGGCATGACCGATATGCGGGGCCGCGGTGACGTAGTAGATCGGTGTCGTGATGTAGAATTTCTCTGGCGTGGCTGACATCGCTGACGTGCATCCTCTCATAGCAGCAGACTCAGCTCGGCTTGCGGGCGCCGCCGTGAGTGTCGGCGAAGGCCTTGGCCTGGCTGATGTCGGGTTTCACGTGCCCCGAGAATGTCGATACGACTCGGCGCGTGTCCGTGGCGCCACATTCCTCGCAACTCGCGGCGTCCCCGGTCTTGCGGCGCGGGATCAGCAACTCGAAGTTGGCCCCGCACTTATTGCAGTGATACTCATAGATCGGCATCGGGTCCACCCATCCCAACTTGCGTCGCTCGTTGCGGCCCCAATTCCTCGTAGGTCGGATCTCCAGATCCGACCTACGGGGAATTGGGGTTCTGAAGCCGCTTCTAGTCCGCCTTAGGCGCCGCCGGCTTGTCGCCACCGCCCTCACTGTTCTGTCCGCCACCACCCTCGCTCTTCTGTCCGCCGTCGCCGCCCGATGAGCGGTTGCCGCCACCGCGTCGTCGTCTCGGGCGTCGCCTCCGGCGGCGTTTCGTCTTCGGCGCGTCGCCACCCTCGGGTTTCGCAGCCGATTGGTCCTTGGCCGGAGCATCGCCGGGCGGGGCCGCGGCCTTCGGCGCATCACCACCATCGGGTTTAGTCTCGGTGGCCTTGGAGGCTCCGCGACGCCTTGACCGGCGGCGTGGACGTCGTCTGCGCGTCTTCGGCTTCTCGCCCGTCTGGCCTTCGGCCGGGGGAGCCGCCTTCTGCTCTTCCGTTGCGGGAGCGGCCTCGGCGGTCTTTGCCCGTTCTTCTCGCGCGGGCCGGCGGCGAGATCTGCGGCGCGATGGCTTCTCAGTCTCGGTCTCCGGCGTGCCCTCAAGCCTTTGGTCTCTCGACCGACGTGTCCGGCGCTCGCGTGTTTCCACCTTCTGCTCGGACGAGGAGGGCCTCGTGCTGGTCAGTCTGTCGCGGGTCGGCTGTGGACGCGCGCGCTCGGGGCGCGCTTCGCCTTCGCTCCCCAGTTCGTCTATCCCCAGCTTGATCGGTCCGACGGCGGTGTCCACCGTCATCGACCGGTTGAGCAGGTCCAGCGACGTGACGCGACCGGAGCCTTCGGGCGTTTCCACCGTCGCCCCGACCTTGGGCATGATCGCCTTGGCCTCGATATAGCTCTCGTGCTCGTATCGGAGGCAACACATCAGCCGCCCGCACTGCCCGCTGATCTTAGTGGGGTTGAGCGACAGGTCCTGGTCCTTCGCCATCTTGATCGTGACGGGCTGGAAACCACGGAGGAACGACGCGCAGCAGAGCTGGCGCCCGCAGGGCCCCAGGCCGCCCAGAAGCTTCGCTTGGTCCCTGACGCCGATCTGGCGCATTTCGACGGCGCAGTCGTATATCTCTTTCAGCCGACGGCGCAGCTCGCGGAAGTCCGTCTTCTCCTCGCTCGCGAAAGAGAACGTGATGCGACTGGCATCGAACGCGTACTCCACGTCCACGAGCTTGACGGCCAGCTCCAGTTGGGCGAGCAGTCGCTGACATACGCGCCGCGCCTCATCGGCGCGCTGCTTGTTTGCTTCCCCGTTCTGGGTGTCTTCGTCGCTTGCCACTCTCAAAATCGGCTTCAACTTCTCCCTGCTGCCTCGGCCACGGCCTGGAGCCCCGAGAGACACGACCTCAGCCAGCTCCTGGCCCTTCGTTGTCTCAGCAACAACGCGGTCGCCAGCCTGCAATTCCAGGCCTTTAGCGGAGAAATAGTATACCTTGCCCGTTGGTTTGAAGCAAACGCCGACGACGTCAGCCATGTTGGGACGCCTCGTTACTTGGCGAGCGCGGTGGCCTTCTTTTTGCGGCCACCCGTGCCAGAGGATGTCTTCGGCTTGTCTTCACGGTGCGAGAGCCGCGTCACGATCTCCTCTAGGCCCGCGAAAGTCCGGTCTGGTTTCGCGGGATCGTAGGCGAAGGAGATATCGGTCGGCTCAAACGTCGCCCGAGGGAGAAGGGACCCCTCGCGCCTCTTGCGGACGGCGGCGGCGCGCGGTCGGTAGATCCCCGCAAGTTGGCGACACTCCCGCTGGGACAGCTTGCGGTCCTGTCTGATCTTGATAACGAGCTTGCCGCTCTGCGGGGCCGCGCTCTCAATGCCCACGATCGCGCAAGCAAGCCGGAGTTTCACAACCCGAGCCAGATTGGCCACAGGCTGCTCGAGCGGACCGAACCGATCTCGGAGTTCCTCGAGGAGACCCTCAAGTTCCTCCACGTTCTTCACCGCCGTCAGGCGCCGGTAGACCGATATCCGCTGGCGCTCGTCCGCCACGTACGTCGACGGGATGACCGCCTCCACCGGAATATCGAGTGTCGGCCCGTCCTCCATCGGCGAGATCTCCTCGCCCTGGAGCGTGCGGACAGCCTCCCCGAGCATCGCCAGGTACATCTCAAGCCCGACCGATTCGAGATGCCCGCTCTGTTCGGAGCCCAGGATGTTCCCCGCGCCGCGAATTTCCAGGTCGCGCATCGCGATCTTGAAGCCGCTGCCGAGATCTGAGAACTCACCCAGCGCCTCGAGGCGCTGTTCGGCGGCCTCGGTCATGCGCTCGGGATACCGGTACAAGAGATACGCGTACGCCTGCCGGTCGGAGCGTCCCACGCGGCCTCGGAGTTGGTAGAGCTGGGCGAGCCCGAGCCGCTGAGCGTTGTCGATGATGATGGTATTCACGTTCGGCACGTCAAGGCCGCTCTCGATGATCGTCGTGCAGATCAGCACGTCGAACTCGTGCGCGTAGAAAGCCATCATCACCTGCTCGAGCTGATCCTCCGGCAACTGCCCGTGGCCAACGGCGATGCGCGCTTGAGGCACAAGCGTCTGGATCTTCGCCGCGACGTGCTGGATCGACTGAACCCGGTTGTGGACGTAATACACCTGTCCGCCGCGCTCCAATTCCCTCACAATGGCCTGTCGCGCGACCTCGTCGTCGTACTCGCGGACGTTGGTTCGAATCGGCAGCCGGCCCTCTGGCGGGTCGTTGATGACGCTGATGTCGCGGATCGACGACAGCGCCATGTGCATCGTGCGAGGGATCGGCGTGGCCGTCATCGTGATCACGTCGACGCTGGCGCGAAACTGTTTCAGGCGCTCCTTTTGCTTCACGCCGAAACGCTGCTCCTCGTCGATGATGACCAGCCCCAGATCCTTGAAGGTGATATCGGCGTTCAGCAACCGGTGCGTCCCGATGACGACGTCGACAGAGCCGGACTTGATGCCGTCGACGACCTTCTGTTGCTCTTGGGGGGAGCGAAACCGTGACAGCATCTCAACGCCCACGGGATACGCCGCAAGCCGCTCGCGGAACGTGTTCAGGTGCTGTTGCGCGAGAATGGTGGTCGGCACCAGCACGGCCACTTGCTTGCCGTCGAGCACTGCCTTGAACGCGGCTCGGATAGCGACTTCGGTCTTGCCAAATCCCACGTCGCCACAGATCAACCGGTCTGTCGGCGCCGGCTTAACCATGTCGGCCTTCACGTCGATGATCGCGGAATCTTGGTCGGGCGTCTCCTCAAAGCGAAACGACGCCTCCATCTCCGCCATCCACGGCGAATCCGGGCTGAAGGCGTAACCTTCCGCGTTCTCGCGCTCTCGGTAGAGCTTCAGCAGCTCGCGGGCGAGAAGCTGCGCGGACTTGCGGACCTTGCGCTTGGTCGCCGTCCAACGCGAGCCCTGGAGCGAGTGGATGTTCGGCCCATCCTCGCCGCCGCCGACGTACTTCTGCACCCGATCCATCTGCGTGACGGGTACGTACAGCTTGTCCTCGCCCGCGTACTTCAGCTGCAGGTACTCGCGCTCGATCCCGTTGACCGTCTGCTTTGAGGTCCCCAGGTACTGCGCGATTCCATGGTTGATGTGCACCACGTGGTCGCCGACATTCAGGTCCGTCAGCGCGGTCACGGAGAAGCCCTGCTTGAACTTGCGCTTCTTGGTCCTGCGGATCTTCTGCCAGCCGTACAGCTCGTTCTCGGTCAGCACGATCAGGTCTGCCGACGGCAGCTTGAAGCCTCCGCTCAGGCGGACCTTGGAGACGGCGATCTCGCCGCGCGGCAGCTCCTTGGCGTCGTCGGGCAGAACCGATATTCGGGGAACGTTGCGGCCCTCTAGCGCCGTAACCGTCTGCTCCGGCGCCGTGGCGCTCAGCAGTATCGCCTGCTGGGCCTTCTGCCATCCCACGAGCCCCTCGGCAAGGAGTTCGAACTGACCCGCGAAGCTCTCCACTGGCGGCGTGTGGAACGGAACGACCGGGACTTTCTCCGCCCAGGGCACTTCGCGCTGGAGCAGCGTGAGGTAGATGACCTTCCGTTCCGTGCCGACGTGCTTGAGACGCTGGATCAGATCGTCCGTGCTGAGGCACGCGGTGTCAGGCAACCGCAGGTGCGCTCCGGCGCGCAGGCCCCGCTGATACTCGCGCTCGACGTCGCTATGCATGCGCTCCGCCGCCGCTTGCGTTCGAACGGGCTCATCGACGAAGATGAGACTGTCCTCGGGCAAGTACTCCAGGATTGACGCCGGCCGATCGAAGAAGTAGGGGAGATAGTGCTCCAGCCCCGCGGCGTGCGCGGTGGTGGATAACCGTTCGAGGTCCTCGCGGACCGCCTCGTCGAGACGCTTGGCCTGGTCGTAGCGCTCGCGTTGGCGCAGTTTCCGGAATTCCTCGCGCAGCGCGTTCTCGATACGCGTGATACCAATATCGAGGCTCTCCGCGTCCGGCACTAGCTCCGCCGCCGGCCCGATGAGTAGCTCGTCTTGGGGCTCTGTTGATCTCTGGGACGCGGGGTCGAAGAGGCGGATCGTCTCGATCTCATCGCCGAACAGTTCAATGCGGGTCGGGTACTCCGCGCCGGCCGGGAAGACATCGACGATCCCGCCTCGGACCGAGAACTGCCCGACTCCGTCCACCAAATCCGCGCGCTCGTACCCCAGTTGGGCCAGCGTCCGGGCGAGGTCATCGCGATCGATCATGTCCTCAGGATGCAGCGTGCTGACGGCAGCGCGGATCACGTCCGGCGGCACGGTGAGGTGCATGATCCCCGAGACGCTCGCGATGACAACCGTCCGCTCCCCGCGCGCCAGGCGTTCCAGCGCGACAAGGCGATCTCCGAGCGTCGTGCGGTCCGGCGGCAGGCCGTCGTAGAGGGTCTGGGTGATCGTGGGGTACCGTAGAACGGGCAGTCTGTCTTCGTCGAGCAGCTCAATCAGGTCGCTGTGCAGCCGCGCCGCATGTTCTTCGTTGTGCGTGATGATCAGCGCGCTGGTATTGGTGTGGTGGATGGCGCCCGCGACAAGCAGCGATTTACCGGCTCCGCTGGCTCCCTCGACGCACAGACTATCCCCACGAGCGACTAAGCCCGCGGCGATCTCCTGGAACTCATCGGAACTACCCAAAATGCCCAACAGAGCATGCATTAGCGGTTAACCTGCAGGTGTAGGGCCCAAATACGACTAGCCCGAGAAGCTATTCTCGGGCTAGAATCACCTGGGTTGTGGTGCCGTTCGGGGGGCCGAGTGGTGCCACGCTCGGCCCGTGGTAGTCGTGGCGCGGGCATTCCTGCCCGCGGCCGTCACTGGTCCCCAAACGGGTCGTCGGCGTCCGTATACTCCATCGGCGGCGGACCGGGGTTCTGCTGCGGTGTTGGCGCGGCAGGACCGGCCGGAGCCGGCGGCGGAGCTTGCGGCGCGGGCGTGGCTGGCTGCGCGGGCTGTTGAGCCTGCTGCTGCGGCTGCTGCGGTGGGGGAGCTTGCGGTTGCTGACCACCACCACCGCCACCCGACGCGGCCTCGCGGCGCTCGCGCTCGGCCCGGCTCTCTATGAACGCCACGCGGTTTGCCACGACCTCGTAAGAGCGGCGGCTTTGGCCGTCCTGCGTCGTCCAGTCGCGGACTTGCAGCCGGCCCTCGACGCCCGCCGGCGCGCCCTTGGTCAGGTACTGGGCGCACAGCTCAGCCGTCTTCTGCCAAGCCACGATGTCGATGAAGTCGGTCTGCTTGTTGCCGGCCTCATCCCGCCCGCCCATGCGGTCGACGGCGATGCTGAAGTTCGTGACCGCCGTGCCGCTTTGCGTGTACCGCATCTCGGGGTCACGAGTCAGGCGTCCAACCAACGTCACGTTGTTGATCATCGGTGTGGCCCCCCACTATTGAATGGCGTGGCGCAGGCATTCCTGCCTGCGGCCGTGGTCCGGTATGGCGCGTGCCTACTCGGCGGGCGCGTCCTCAGTCGGAGCAGCGTCCTCTGCCGGAGCAGCTTCTTCAGCCGGAGCAGCGTCTTCTGCCGGAGCAGCGTCTTCTGCCGGAGCAGCGTCTTCTGCCGGAGCAGCGTCCTCTGCCGGAGCAGCGTCCTCTGCCGGAGCAGCTTCTTCAGCCGGAGCAGCATCCTCAGCCGGAGCGGCTTCTTCAGTCGGAGCGGCTTCTTCCGCCGGTGCAGCTTCTTCTGCCGGAGCAGCTTCTTCTGCCGGAGCAGCTTCTTCTGCCGGAG
>CAZKUN010000350.1:0-7809 GCA_964555935.1 uncultured Armatimonadia bacterium
CAGTTTCTTGGCACCTCTACCGAAAACCTCCCTGCTCATATGGGCAATGCGGGTTGGGAGTACTCGGTCCGGGCGCGAGTCCCGCCTGCTGCCGCGGGGCTCAAGCGCCGAGCCTGTCGACGAGGAGTATCACGACGAGCCCCCGAAGTCAACGCTAACGGGCCGGGCGGAGTTTGCGCGAGCGACGACAGATGGACTCCTCCGGCTGGACAGTCCGTCGCGAAAGGCACAGCCCACGGATGACGACACGAGAACGCTTCATCAGAACTCTGACCGGCAAGCCAGTTGATCGCGTCCCGTTCATGAAGGTCTTCGGCGGCGCCAACCATGTCCTGGCACACTGGAAGGAAGAGCATCCAGGCATCGAGGAATCCATCGACGAACTCATTGGCTTCGAGGGTTCCCACCGGGGCTGGCAGTGCACGCCGGTCAACATGGACCCTTCGCAACTCGACGCGGCGGCCGTCCTGGAGGAGACCCAGAGCCGCGTCGTCCAACGCCGAGGCGACGGTACCGTCGAGATGGTCCAGAAGACCGGCGATTACAACCGCCACGATGTCGACTGGCCCATCAAGTCGAAGGCGGATTGGGATCGATACAAGCGGAAGCACATGCAGCCCGACGACCCCTCCCGCTTCCCGGACAATTGGCCGGAACTCGCCGAAGAGTACCGCAACCGCGACTGCCCCCTGCAGCTCACCCATCGAGGCGTGTACGGATTCTGCCGCAACCGCATGGGTGACGAGAACCTGGCCTACGCGTTCTACGACCAACCGGACTTGGTTCACGATATGATGGACCACTACACGGATATGGCCATTGAGATCTGGGGGAAACAAGTCGCCGACACCGACTTCGACCTCATCGAGTGTTGGGAGGACATGGCGTTCCGCACCGGGTCGTTGATCACCCCACATACCTTCCGCGAGTTCATGACGCCCAACTACCGGAAGATCGCGGAGTTCGCCCGGCAACACGGGATCGAGGTGATCCTGGTCGACTCCGACGGGCAGATCGAGGATCTCACGGAACTCATGCTCGAAGCCGGTGTCACGGCGCTCTACCCGTATGAGGTGCAGTCAGACAACGACGTCGCGCGTGTGCGGGACCGGTTCCCAACCGTGGGCTGCGTTGGCGGACTGGACAAACAGGTGATGGCCCGAGGCAAGGACGCCATCGACCGTGAGATGAAGCGGGCCCGGACGCTAATCGAGAAGGGCCGCTTCATCCCCGGCCCGGACCACTTCGTCCTGTCGGACGTCTCGCTCGCGAACTACCGCTACTTCATGGAGGAACTCCGGGAAGTCGTGATGACGACCACCCCTTGCCACAGCGAGGGCCTCACTCACTCTCGCTGATGGCCTTCATGTAAGCTCCCGTGTTTCCGAAGCACATGATGAGCGACTTGGTCGCCGTGTACGTGCCGGGCCATCGGTCCGCTGCGTGATCCATTAGCCTCCGACCTTTGGCGAGGTAGGCGTCGCGGTTGGGGTGGTCCCCCGGGGCGTGGAGGTAGCACGTGAAGAGCACCTCCGCATAGAAGCAGGTCTGCTCCAACCACCGGTCGGGTTTCTCGTCGGGGAGTTCCAGATACAGGTCGCCGAAGGTCAGCAGCTTCTCGCGGGCCAGAAGGTAGTCGTCGTCGAGTTGATCGTTCTCGATCTTCATGTCGAGAAACCTGCCCGCGGCTTTTGCGAAGAGCGTCGCCCCAAGCCCTTCGAAGGGCTCGCGCACCTGGTCCAGCATGGCCAGGGCCGCGTCGTAATACTTGCTGTCTCCCGTGAGCTGATAGGCGTAGACGTGGGCCATGAGGAAGTTACCGATCCCGCGCTTGTCGCCCATCATCATGTCGGTGAACCAGGGGCTCTCAACGCTCCAGTCCGCCACTTCGAGGAACGCCTCGCGGCTTACTTGGTCGCCTGTGAGGTAGTAGTGCTGCGCGAGGCTCGCGACATAGCAGTGCCCCGCGTTGGGCCCGCCGGAGGCATATTGGATCTCGTAGGCATCCGTCTCGCTCGGGTACATGCGATGGGTGCTGCGGAGGGCGGGGGTGTCGTGGGTCGTGTGGGTGAACGGCCCGTGGCCGTACGCGGGAGCACCCACATCGGTGTGGTAGATGCAGATGTCCGAGTAGTGCCTGCAGAGCACGTCCGCCAGCCACATCCATCGCGGGTCCGCCCGTCGGAGGCCCTGGAGCATGACCCCATAGGCGACGTCGTATTCGTTCCCGAAGTGGCTGATCGGCTGTCGACCGAAGTGGTGCTCGGGGAAGTCGGCGGCGAGCTTCTCAGGCGAGGCCTCGTTGTCGGCGAAGGTGTCTCCGAAGTGCCGCCAGCCGTACTCATCAATCTGATCCCACTTGGTGATAACGCTGGCCGCCCGCGTCCCAACCGGGTCGACGAACGTGTCGCAAGTCTCCTCCAGCTTCGCGAAACGCGACCGGTCGAGCGGGGCGGTCGGCCAGAAAGCGCGCGTTGCGTAGACGGCCGCGGGATCGGGCATGGCGTAGAGCGGGTGGTGGAAGGCGTTCATTCGCTGCTCTACGGCTTCGTCGTTCACGTCCGGGCCGTGGAAGACGAATAGCATCTCGTGAGTCTTCTGCTCGCCGCCCAGGAGTTCGTGGACTCCCGCATACTCGCGCGGCCACAGGCCGACCCTGATACCATCCTCGGTCCGCTCCAGCGCCTTGGGGAAGTTCTGCCAGAAGTCCCGCACGCCGACGGCGACGCCGCCAGCGTCCGTCCGAGCGTGGAGCCAGCCGTCCGCGCGTCCAGCTTCAGTCCTCTCATACACGCTGTGAAGGACGAGGTCATTCCCGAAGCTTGATTTGGCGACCCAGTCCTCGTCCACTCGGTAGCCGCGGAAGCTCGTGGGGATGACATGGTCCTTGTCCACGTGGTTCGGCGAATCCCAATTGGGGCCGCCCGATGAATCCTGGTAGAGCTTGGTCGCGTCGAAGGCGAAGGAGTCGGGGCGGACGCCGATCCTGGACAAGGCGAGACCGCCCGCCAACGGCAGCGTGAGCGAGAGGTCTTCCATGAACACGGATCCGCCCGTACCAAGGTCCCAGTGGTTGCCACCGTGGTTGTGTGCGGCGGGGTTACGGATTGTGAGGAAGGCTCGGACCTCGCTCTTCCCCGCATGGAAATACAGTCGGCAGACGAACTCGGCGAGCGGCAGCGGCTCGCGCGGGGCGATCTCTCCGCGAATGCACAGAACGGCTCGCAGCGGACCAGTCTCCTCGAACTCGGCGCTCGTGACGCGGATGTCGTCGGCGTGAATCGTGCCGCCCTCCTCCTCGAGCACGAGCCCGCCCCTTCCGCCATCAATCACCTTTACTCCGGCGACGGCCACCGAGTTCAGGAATCGGAATCGGCGCGTGCCAACCCGGAACGTCGCCTCGCCCGCGCGCACCACGGCCGTTCCGTCCTGAAGCGATGCCACCAGCGGATCCCCGACATCCGCTGAGACGCCCCTGCTCAGTCGGTAAGTCGCAGTGCCCTTCACCGGCACGTCGGCCAGGAAGCGCGCGAGCACCCATCGGGGCGTGCCGTCCGCGAATGCGCTTGATACCGAGACCTGCATCGGCACAGCGTCGCCGCCCGGACCGAGGAGACTCAGCTCTTCTGGCCGCTCGACATACCCAGGCACGAGCGGCACGCCGCAGGCAACCGGCTCCGCTGCCCGGGGAACAGGCAGGTCGTTGGTAAACGTTAGCGCGATGTCGGACGGGTCGTCTTGCGCCCAGGACGCGAACGTCACTGTGCTCAGGAGCAACCCCCCATAGAGCGCGCTCAGTACTCGGCCCATTGTGTTGCCTCCATCGCATCCTGCAAAGCCCAGGGATCAAGCCCGGATGGGCCTTCTCGGAGGGCCGCCGGGCGCACCTGAAGAGGCCTCCCGTCAGGCCTCGAAGGTGAGTGGAGCGAAGAACCGGGGCTGGTGGAATGTGTCGCCTTCGATGGGCGCCCACGTTGCCCAATGCGGGCGAGATGTATCGTCGCCGCACTTGTACAGGTTCGCCTGCCAGACTTGTCCGGCGAGATCGCCCAACGGGCCGAGGCGCCCCTCCAGCATCGCCAGCGGGATGTGGATCTCGTTCAGCCAGGTGACAGACTCCGTGATCTCCGGATCCACGACGGAGGGCATGGAATGGTAGATGCGCACCTGCGCGCCCTCCTTGGGGGTGAGAGGCGCGCGCTTGCGGAACCCGGTCGCCGTGGGCGTCGGGTCCTCGACGTGGTAGCAGAGCATGGTCCCGCCGCAGTTGACCTCGAAGTTGAAGTACCCCCTGTCCGGGCGCGGCTCTACGAAAAACTCGGTGCAGCTATCCCGGCAGACGGCGCCGTTGAACTCCGTCTGCACGCACCGCACAAAGCGGTCCTCGACGCGGAAGAGCAAGTAGACCCAGGCAGCGTCGTAGAGGATGCGGAAGCGCACCAGCGGGCGGTGGTCGCTGGAGTTGGGAAGGAAGTGGCCGATGAGGCCCGTCTCGCTTCGGCCCCAGGTCGGGCTGTCCCAGTCGCCGTCCAGTGTCGGCGGCTCGGGGGTGCGCCGAACGGTGTAAGAAGGCATCCTGTCTCTCCTCCTGCGGTGGGGTTTCTCCGGCGAAGTGACGCCCTACAGCTTGCGGCCGAAGGTCCGCAAGTCCGACGCCGATGAGCATGGCGACACCTGGCAGGCCTTCGTCGGGCCTGGTGGAATCATCTCACGTTCACCCCGGCAGGGACCATCCACCTCCACGGCATCGCCGACTGAGCGCCTGGGCGAGGTGTCACTACTCGCCAGTTTCAGTATCGCAGCGTAATCCGCGACAATGTCATCCGCCGCGGCCACCGCTTCGGCGTCGTCCTTCCCAGCCGGTTCGGGCTGGTGCAGAACAACCTGTTCGACGATATCTCGGGTAGCGCCATCGTCGTCCTCAACCGCATGAACTACTGGCCGCCCTGGATCCACTACCACGCCCGGGGCGACATGGTGATCCGCGGCACACCATCCCCAATGGCGATTGCTGCCGGTGTCAGTCCTGGCCGTCCAGAAACGCTTCCACCACGGCGACGGCATTCTCGGTCGGGGTCTCCGGACGAAGCGGCTTGGCCGGCGCCAGGATGTACCCACCACCCTCTCCCATCCGCTCCCGCAACTGCCTGACCTCGGCCCGGATCTCCGCGGGCGTTCCGAATGGGATCGTGCTCTGGCTCCCCAGGCCGCCCCAGAAGGTGATCTTGTCACCCCACAGCTCCTTGAGGTGGTACGGGTTCATCCCCGCGGCCTCGGGCTGCACGCTCTCGAAGATGTCCAGGCCGATCTCGACGATGTCGCCCATGATGTCAGCGGCGCTGCCGCAGCAATGCATGATCGCCAGCTTGCCCTGGTCGTGGATCGCCTGGAATATCCGAGCGTAGCGCGGCTTGAACAGTCGGCGCCACCGCTCGGGACCGACAAGGACGCCGCGCTGGTCCCCCCAGTCATCCCCCATCATGAGCGCATCGGCCTCAATGTCAGCACACTCGGCAATCAGCGCGAGGGTTAGCTCGGTCATGCGATCCAGCAGCTCGGCTTGGAAACCCTCGTCTAGCGCGCAGTCCATCAGAGCGGCCTCGAAGCCCCGAACGTACCAGCCCTCCCACAGGCACATGCCCGGGGCGATGAGGGATAGGGCCTCAGTCGTCTCCCCAACACGCCTCTTCGTCTCGGCCTTGAGGGCCGGGTCTAGAGCTGCCTCGACCGAGGGGAAGTCGTAGTCTCGGAAACTGGGCGTCTTCAGGCCCGGCTCAACGACCACCGCGGGCAGTCGGTCCGTGCGCCAAAGGGTGCCGAAGGCGTCTCGATGGTGGGACTCGTCCACGGCCTCCGTGGGGAAGCGCGCGACGGCCCCGCAGTGGGCCATGTACGTGACGATCCGCTGGCGCCAGGCGTCGCCACCGAAGTGGTTGTCAAGACGCTCGCCCACCTCCGGCTCGAAGGCGAGGGTATAGGGGACGGCGTCGGTCTCTTGGTGGCTCACCTGCGCCAGGACGATCTCCCGAGGTGTCATGGCTTGCTCCTTCGGATGTCGCGCTATCGCGCGGCGGATGTCAGGCCCGCGACGCCCTGGGGACACGACGTCGGACCGCAGTTGCACGCGTAGCCGTCGGGGTGCTGGCCGTGCCGGGCGAAGTCCTCCCCGAAGAGCTCCCACGTCTCGCGCTGCTCCCGACAGAACGCGTAGGGCGTGTCGGGCCCCGCCGCCTCGAGTTCGTCGATGATGTGCCGGTAGACTTTCCGCCGGAAGTCGTCCGGGATCTCGCAGCCCTGCTTCACGGTGGCGCCCGAGGTGCTCTTGACGGCCTCCAGCAGCTCGGGGTCGAGGATGTCGGTATCGAAGGCGGTGCAGAGCGAGTCGTAGTCCAGGAACCGCAGCGTCTCGAAGGTGATCATATCCGGCTGCGTCCGCTCAAAGATGCGCTGGATGACCTCCCGACTCTCCTCTCGCCAGTTCCTCACGGGCACGATGGGCGAGAGGCGGTACCGCACTGCATAGCCAGCCTCCTGGCACTGCCTCGCCGCTTCGATTCGCGCGTCCATGCTCGCGGCCTCGCGCTCCACGAGGTCGCATTGGGTCCGGCCGCCGATGCTCCAGCAGCAAACCGTCTTGCCGCCATGCTCGAGGTCCAGCAGGTACTCCACGTTGTCGCTCTTGCCGACGTAGAGTTCCAGGTGCTTGCCCGGTTTCTCGGCGAAGTACTCCACAAGCAGCTTGCTGCCCCCGTACTCCGGCTCGAAGCACGCGATGTCCGTCCAGTTGTCGTATTGGTAGAGTGTCTGGCCGCCGTTGCTGCCGATGCGCCCGTCGAGCCGCTCGACGAACTCCTCCATGTTCAGCATGAAGTTGTGAAGTCGCCCAAGGCCGCAATACGCGCACCGGAACGGACAGCCCACGACGCTGTGAAGTTGCCACGCGGGCTGGCAGACCGAGCCGGTCTTCCGGCGATGCTCGGCGCTCCCCGAATCCCGCCAGTCATAACCTCCGTACCCACTGAGCTTCAGCCCCGGGTTGGCGAATAGCTCGGGGTGAGCCGTTTTGCGCGCCTCCTGGGTCTCGGGCGGGTCGTCGAAGCGGAAGCGATTGAAGACCACCACGGCCGGGATCTCATCGAACATGCCGTGATGGGGCGTGCTGGTGAGGGCATGTTCGCGTGTCGCCGCCGCAAGCCCAGCGTCGTCGACGGTCTCCACTCGCTCCGTCCGGATGTGAGGCATCATTCGCTCCAGCCTCGCCCGCATCCGGGGATCGTCCTCAACGCCCTCGACGATGTAGACGGCCTCGGCCGTGAGTGAGCGCATGCCATCGCCTCGCATTTCGGTGTATTCAGGCTATCGCCGGCACTATCCGAGATTCCCCATATGCAACGGGGCGCCCCGGCGTTGGCTGAACCGCCAACCATTCGTCGGATTTCTTCACCACTTGGGATCCAGGGACCTGTGCGGTTGATCGCGGAAGCCGGGATCGGCCGCCCGTGCTCCTATGCGGCCATGGCCATGAAGAGCAGGCTGAGCTGCAGGCCAGAGCGGTGCCAGGACCGAACATGTGCGAGCGACCGCGGACACGGAGAAACTGGGCAGCGATCCCCCCGCTTACACGGCGGCTCACTTCCGCGGCACCAGACAGCCTCCCACATCCGCAGGAGACCGCCGCATGCCATCACCAACCCGCGCACAATTCAGCCTGGCCTCCGCGCTCGTTGTGTTCTCGTGTCTCGTTTTCGCGCCTCCGTGGCCTTACCCCCTAAAGCGAGTCCAGGTTCAGTGTTAGTATCTGGGTGTACC
>CAZKUN010000351.1:0-7807 GCA_964555935.1 uncultured Armatimonadia bacterium
TTTCTTGGCACCTCTACCGAAAACCTCCCTGCTCATATGGGCAATGCGGGTCTATAGGCCGCCCGCCATCGCTGCCACAAACAGTGCGGCGACTGCGACCACCGCCACAGCCACCCCTATGGCGATACCGTTTCGCGCCCTCCGCTGCTTGCCTTGGCGCTTGTGCCTCTTTCTGTTCTTGTCCTCGTCGTCATCGCCATCGGCCTGGGCGACCGCCTCTCCGTCGCCTTCCTGGCCATCCTCGGTGGATTCGCCGGCCTGGGCCAGCAATTGGCCTTGACCGTCGAGCGTCTCGTTTGTTCGCTGGGCGAGTTCGTCGAGTTGCCCACCTCGGCTCTCCATGCTCCGCTCCTCGGCGACCTCCACGATCTCCGCGTCCTGCGCCCACGCGCCAACGCTAACACACAGCAAGATGTACGCCGTCATAGTCTCTCACTCCTCGGTGATTGCGTTCTGATGGTCCGGTTACCAGGCCCAGATCAACTGCCCAAGGCCACCGCGATGGCTGCGATAGTCACGACCGCCGCTATGACGGCGACGAGGGCCGTCTCTCCGATCCTCTGAGCCGTGCCCGGTCCGCGGTTCCCTCGCTTCTTCTGTTTGCGGGTCGGCTGCTCGTCGTCACTCGTACCGGCTTCTCCGGACCCGTCCGCCGATTCCGTAGACACCTCGTCGCCCGCGTCAGCATCGGCCTGCTGCTGGGCCGCCGCGGCTGGCGTCACCGTGCCCGACAGTCCGGCATTCGTTCGTTGCGCCGCCCGCGCCAACGCTTCCGCCCGCACGGGGGCCGTTACGCGAGGTGGCACGGCGGCCGCTTCCTGCGCCGCCAATGCTCCACAACAGAAGATCACTACGAGACCAACAATCATCGCATGCCTGATCATCTGGCTTCTCTCCCTTTGGTCGACGTGTTCCGCGCCACTAACCTGCGGGTCAGCACCTACTCACGCTGCTTGGGCTCCAGGCACCGCCTTGCATGCGCGGGGTGAGGGCTTCACATTGGGCCAAACTGGTTGGCCTCGATGACGGCCGCTACCACAAACGCCGCGATAACGACCATTCCGATGATGATATTGCGGCGATTCCTGTGTTTCTTCTGGCGCTTCTTCTCTGGCTTCTCTTTCTCATCCTCTTCGTCAGCGTCCACAGTTGCGTCTTCCGTGTCGCTCTGCGCGACCTCCGCCTGGCCGACCGCCGCCGTCGCCAGTCCGGCATTGGTCTGCTGCGCCGCCCGCGCCAGAGCTTCCGCCCGCACCGGGGCCGTCACGCGAGGCGGCACGGCGGATGCTTCCTGCGCTGCCAATGCTCCACAACAGAAGACTATAACGAGACCAGCAATCATCGCATGTCTGATCATCTGGTTTCTCTCCCTCCCTTAATGTGTCGCCGACTGCCTGCGTCAGTGGTGCCATCATCCACCAGATCCGAGGCGTTCGAACGGGTCTCGGGCACCATTCTGGCGTGCCGGTGGTCCTAGTGTTGTGGGACCGGGCGGACGACATGCAACGGGGCGGGAGCTGCGTTGCTACGCGGGGTGGACGCTACGCCAGGAGTCCGAGGCCGCTGCTGAGGACCAGCGCTGCAAGCACGACCTTCACGGCCCGCTCAGGCAGGCGCCCGACGAGGCTGGCGCCGATCCATACGCCCGGCAAGGAGCCCAGGAGAAGAAGCCCCGAGACCCGCAGGTCGGCATGCCCCTGGATCAGGTGAGAGAGCCCGGCGACGCCGAGAAGAACGACGGCGTGGACGATGTCCGTGCCCACCAGACTGCTGGTGCCCAGCGGGAACCACAGGAGCAGGGCGGCCATCACGATGGCGCCGCTACCGACTGATGTAAGCGAGACCAGCATGCCGACGAGGACGCCGAGCAACACGACCCAGTGTCGGCGCCCGACGAAGTCCTTGCGCTCTTCGGCGCCCTCGACGGGGCCGGCCCTGAAGGCGCGCCAGACGATGATCGCCGCCACGAGGATCAGCATCACGCCAAGGAGCTGCTGGATGCGCACCTCCAGCATGGGGGTGGCGTCGAGTTCGACGCGCGAGACGAGGTAAGAGCCTACGAGGGCGCCGGGGATGGATCCATAGGACAGGTACTTGACTATCCGCCAGCGGACATTGCCGAGTCGGATATGTTTGACGGCGCCGACGAACTTGGTAATGCTGGCGTAGATCAGGTCGGTGCCGATGGCCGCGATCGGCTCCATCTTGAGAATGAGGATCAGGGCGGGCGTCATGAGAGCGCCTCCGCCCAAGCCCGTCATACCAACCAAGAAGCCGATGGTCAGGCCCAGTAGGGGCGCCCCGATGATTGTCGACACGTCCAATCAGACCACCGACCTCTCAACCGGATCGTTCGTGCGATTCGTCAATTGAATACCTCGGCGAAGAACGCCTGCATGGCATCCCAAGACCGGTTCGAGGCCTTCTCGTCATAGGCCCTCGCGTTGCCCGGATTCGTGAACCCGTGCAGCGCGCTGCTGTAGTAGACCATCTGCCAATCGATCTCGGCGCCGTCGAGCGCTTCGTGCAAAGCCGCGACGGTCTCGGGCTTGACGCTCGAATCGGCGGCGCCATGGCAGATGAGAAGGCTGGCGTTGATGCCCGGTAGATCCGCCTCGTCCGGCACCGTGAGGCCGCCGTGGAAGCTGACCGCGCCGGCGAGTTCGGCGCCGCTGTATGCCAGCTCCAATGCAACAGTTCCGCCGAAGCAGTAGCCCATGGTTGCCAAGCGCTTGGCGTTCACGAGCGGGTGGTTCGCCAACACTTGCAGCCCGGCCTGCGCGCGCTCGCGCATCAGGTCGCGGCCTCCCTCATCCCATTGGCCCCGGAACTGCCCGGCGAGACCGGCGGCCTCCTCGCGCTCCGTCGCCACGACGCCTTTGCCGTACATGTCGGCGGCGAAGGCGACGTATCCCAGTTCGGCAAGTTGGCGGGCCCGCGATTTCGCGTAGTCATTGAGCCCCCACCACTCATGCACGACCATCACGCCTGGGCGCTTCTCGCCCGAAGCGTCGTCATAGGCGAGGTAGCCCCCGAGCGTGGTGTCTCCACTGGCGTACTCAACGGATTCTGTCTGGATGGCGGCGGGCGCCGCGGCGGATAACCCAAGCGCGCACAGCGCAGCGAATGATCCCCTCATGAGTCTCACCTCCGTCCCCGTCGGTTGAGAACGGCCTCTCGTAGGCATAACACCTGGGGAGGGCGGGGGCATCCCGGGAATGCGAGGTTGAGTGACAGGAACGACGCCGGCGATGCGATGCGGAAGCTCGCGGTCCAGGACGGCGGATGGTATGGAACGGGGCGCGAGCCCCGTTGCCACGCGGACGAGCTGACAGGCGAGGACGCCTGTCCTACGACAGCAAGGGCGCAACGTGGCGCTCCCTACGGGGCGGCGACGGTCAGCGTCTGGCCGGCGGATTCGCCAGAGGCGCAGTCGGTGACTGAGAGCGCCCACTCGCCGACGGGATCGTTGAGCGCGAGCGGGATGCTGATTGAGGCCTCGCCGTCGCGGAGGATGATGTTACGGGAGTAGTCCCCGACGATATCACCCGAAGGGTTGGCCAGGCGCAGCTTCAGGACGCGGGCGGCGGCGTTGGCGGCGGATGGCACGGAGACCGTGAGCGGCAGAGCCTCGCCGGCAGTGGCGGTCCCTGGTGCGGAGAGCGCGGGCGCGGGAAGCGCGTCGGCCGCGAGGCAGTAGACGCGGGCCTCGCCGGCCTCCATCGGGACGCGGATGGCGTCCAGTTTGCCGAGGCTGCGACCCGCGCGGACATCGTAGACGATGGCCTCGCGAGGTAGCTTGACGAGAGCGGTCTCGGGGTCGCCGGAACCCTTCACGCGCAGCAGGCCGATGTATTCGAGGTCGCCGTCCGTGTAGCGAACGACCTCGACGTGGGGGGCCTTTCCGGACTCGAAGGTGACGACGACCGGGCGGTCGACGCCGGCGGCGCTCAGCATGTCGGCGACGATCTGACGGACGTGGACCTCGGCTGGGCTGTGGAAGCGGCGCTCCTCCTCGAACTGGGTGAGATCGAGGTTGAGCAAGTAGGCGCGGCCCCGGCCGACGTCGCCGCGGATGAGCGCGGGGACGCCGTCGGCGCTTTGGGCGGAGGCCTGCCCGCTCGTGAGAGAGATGCCGGTTTCGGCGACGGCGAGGCGGATTTCGGAATCGGCCGGGATGTCGCCGACGGCGGCGGTGGTGTTGATGCCGACATCGGCGCCTACAGCCGCGCCCTCGATCCTGGCGACACCGAAGAGAGAATCGAGCGCGGGCTCGTCGAGGGGACGGCAGATGTCGTCACGCAGGCCGCAGAAGGCGTCGGCTACGATCGTGCCGCCGGCATTAGCGAAGGTCGTCAAGGCCGCGGTCTCCTCGGGCGAGAGGGCGATGGACATGGGGAGGACGCAGACCTTGAAGTCATCCGCGAGGATGCCTTCCGCGAGCTGCTCGGCGGCGATGAACTCGTACTGAAGGCCGAGGTCTTCGATGATCTTGACCCAGGCATCACGCGAGGCGTTCAGGGCTGGCCCCTTGTCGAGGAGCGCAGCCGCGTTGACGCTCTCTTGGCTGTAGAGGATCGCGATGCCATCGTGTTGGCGCTTGGACTGGCGGATGAGTTCCCAGATCCCGTCCTTCATCTCAGTGATGTACTCGCGCGTGCTGGCGCCGCACTCCGATTCGGTGAGGTCGCCATAGAAGAAGAGCGGCGTGGTCCACGCGCTGATGCCCTTGGTATCGTGGAGCAGGCACCAGAAGCCGTTGTACTCGACGCTCCTCCCGGACTGCCAGTAGCCGAGGTAATACGGCGATTGATCGACGGGTTTGGAGCTTTGGAAGGAGCGGCGCATCTCGTTTGACCAGCTCGTGTTGTAGGAGTGGTAGTAGCTGAAGGCCCCGCTGAGTTTCCACCAGTCGATGCCGTTGCCGGCCTCGGGTGATTGCGTACCGGAGAGGCCCGAGCGGGCGCCGGGATCGACCTCGTCGATGGTCTCCTGAATCAGCGCGGAGAACTCGGCGAGGGTGGTGTTCATGAAGCTGCGATGGTCGGCCCACGGCCCGGGATTCGCGGCGGTCTTGGCGTCCTTGAGGGGCATGGGCAGCACGTCATCCCACGCGGCGTGGTTGGTGGACCAGGCGGCGTTGAGCCCGTCGAGATCGCCGTATCTGTCGCGGAGCCAGTCGCGGAACTTTGGCAGGCAGAAGTCGCTCCAGCAGTAGTCATGGTAGCGGGTGTAATACGTCAAGCTCATCTCGTCGCCCATGCAGTAGTCGTAGCACCCGCCGTAATCCTGGCGCTCGAGGACGCGGGCTTGGATGGAGGCCATGACGGCGTCGCGCCACTCGGGGTTGTTCAGACACGGCTCGCGGACGAGGAACTTGGTGTCGCCGGTCTCAGCGAAGCCCTTGGAGTTCTCGGCGAATTTCTCGTCATCGAAGCGAGCGATGCCGCGGCCCATGTATGACAAGAGCCCGAGGTCTGAGTGGCCGATGTTATGCCAGTGGTCGTCCCAGACTTTGCCGGTACCGTACTCGTTTGAGCCGTTGAGGGCGTAATCGAGACCGAGGTCTGCCACACGATCGGCGACGGTGTCGAAGAGGTAGTGGCTTCGCCAGAGGTACTGGCCGTTCCAGCTTGTGAAGCTGAAGCGATCCCAGACGCGCGGGCGGGGCGCGATGACGCGCATCTCCGCGTGATCGAGAAGCAGGTCGCCCGAGCGGAGATCGACGGAGGCGAGCAGGCCTGAATTGACGAGGCCAGCGAGCGGCACGGTGAAGGCGACGGATTCATCGGTTGGTTGGAGGGGCTTCACCTGCCGCGCGATCATCCGGCCATGGGTATCGGTGACGCTGGCGACGGCGGAGAGGTCGGAGAAGCCCGTGAGGGCGGTGAGGTTGACCGACAGCTCGAGGTCCGCATCGGGCGACCACTGCCGCCAGTTGGCGTCGCCCGGCGGGAGGTCTCCGTCGGGCTCGGAGAGGAGGATGTCGGGCGATGCCGAGAGGTCGGCAAGCTGGCCGCCGGGCGTGCCGAAGTGGCTCGTGGCGCCCCAGGCCACGGCGCCGCCGCTAGGATCCAGCAACTGAACGAAGATGAGCGAGCGGCCGGGCAGGAGCTTCGTGATGGAGGCATCGAGTTCGGCGCCGGACTCGATGCGGACGGGCTCGGTTTCGTCGAGATGCTCGCGTCCCCATGGATCGACCACGCGCCAGCGAACGGAGCCGTCGATGGGCTCGAAGTCGCCGGCGACCGAGCACCGCGCTGTCGCGTCTCGGCCGACCGACGTGGCGGGCCCATCGATGAGGAGTCCGAGGCTGATGTCAGAGACTTCGACGGCTGTCTCGCGCTTGGCGGCCCAGGTGACGGAGCGGGCGAGCATGGCGTACCAGAGTTCCCAGTAAGGGTCGTGGCGGTCGCTGTATTCGTCGAGGAGGAAGCCGCCGCGATAGCCGAGGATCGGCGTGAGGGCGGAGTAGCCGCGGTAACTGTAGTCGTGAGTGAGCGTGTCGTAAGTCAGCGTCAGAACGCGGCCCTCGCCGAGCGAAGAAGCGACCATGAGTGGGTTGCCGTCGTCGTAGGTGGCGAGGACCTCGCCGTCGGGCCAGGGGTCATATGTCATGCGGCGAGTGCGGGGCATGTCGGCCCACGGCAGCGCGCGGGTGAGCGAGTGGTCAGCCGGTGACTCCCACGCGTTCCAGCCGCGTTGGGGCTTGTCTTTCGACACGCCCATCATCGGCCACTTGGCCATGTCATCTTCGGTGAAGCCCTCGGGCTCGATGTAGACGAGGCCCGTGCCGGCTCTGACCTGGGCTTCGATCTTGTCCTGGATCTCAGGCGTGAAGTGATGGTCCCACTTGAGGCCGGAGATGACCATCACGTCGAAGGGCTCGTCGAGGGTGGCGTCGAGGCGCTCCTGGGCCTGGTCGAGGGTTTGGATGGAGCGGTCACCGTGGTATTTCCACTCCTTCGACAGGTCTGAGTAGTGCTTGATGTAGGTGAAGTCGATGTCGGTTCGTTGGGCGAGTTCGATCGCGTCGCGGCTGTGGCGGTCGCCCATGAGGACGAGGGCTTTCGCCGTTCCACCGGCGTGAGGCCGGGCCCACGGGAAGTGGGGCGTCACGACACTCATGTTGTGCTCGTGGCCTTGCGTTTTGACCGCCTTGTCGGCGAGGCCGACGCGCTCCTCGGGCGGGTCCATGTGGTAGGCCATGCGGATGCCTTCGGATGCGTAGGGGCGCTCGGCGACGACGGTGGAGACATCGCCGCGCTTGAGGACGAGGCGGACCTCGTGCGCGCCGGCGGGGAGCGGCGCGTCCATAGCGAGAGCAGTGAGGGAGCCAAGCTCGGCCTGGGCAGCGGCGGCGACGGTTGCGGTCTTGGCTGCCTCCCACTGACCGTCCGGCCAGGTGCGCGTCTCGAGGGTGAGGTCGCCGGTTTCCTCACCGGCGGCGAGGAAGAGGGTGCCGGTCGGGACGGCGTCTGCGAATTCGATTTGGCCGACGGCGCCGGGGATCGCGCCGTCGACGCGGGTGAGGCCGACGAAGGGCGTGGCCGCGTAGGTGGTCTTGATCGACTCGCCCGGCGGGACGAGGAGCTTGTTGAAGCGCCACTCGTGGGTCGAGATCGCGGACGACTTCCCGGCCCAGTGATAGAAGCAGTTGAGGTACTTGTATTCCATCGTGAGAGCGAGACCCGACCCGCCGCCCGCCACGACCGCGGTCCAGCCGCGAGAGGGCTCGAAGAACCACTCCTCGCTCTTCGGATCGGGCTCGCCGCGCGCGGGGAGAAGGAACTCCTTGACGCCCGCT
>CAZKUN010000352.1:0-7751 GCA_964555935.1 uncultured Armatimonadia bacterium
CCTACCCGTGTCGGACACTTGTTTTGCCGCCGTCCGCAAAACGGGTGTCTGACACGCCCCACCCTACAGAAATTCCCAATCCCCCTCCGCCGTCACCGCCTCTCTACCCTCGCATGCCACAGGTAGCTGATGTTGCCTCCGGGGGCTGGCAACGGCGCGTGCGTGTACATGAAATCAGTCGCCGCCGCGACCACCGGAAGCGCCGCCTCCGGATTCGGATTCATCCCGCCGATGCGCCAGAAATACCCCCACCCGTTCAGCCGGTACGCGCCGATGAAGTCCTGCGCCAGGCCTGTCACCAGCGCGGCGTGTCCAGGATCCTCGGGGGTCGTCGGCAGCGCGCGATTCACCGAACTCTCGAGCGTCTGGATTCTCCCCGCGACCGCATCGCCGAGCACAGCTTTGCCGATCGGCGTCACCTTAAGCGGCTCCGCCGGCTGATCCACTTCGCCGCCGCCGACGGGCAGTCCCATCGCACCCATTCCGCTCGGCCCGAGGGCCGCCGTCTGCCACTCGCCGCCCTCGCGCCACGCTGCGGTGTGGAGGCTATACCCTCCGACTTCCCACCACGATCCGCCGTTGTCGACATACTCCCGGATCGCCCCGAGCATCGCGCGCCAGTCGCCACCCACGCAGGGCACGATCTCGCCGTATGGGTTCACGATGGTATGCCACGTGGTCACGCCCGCCTCAAGCGCCGCCGCTAGCTCCTCTCCGCCGCGAATGACGCGTAGCGGCACGTCTAGCTGCTTCACCAGCGGCATAGTCCCGAGCGCGTCGATCCACTCGGATGGCTGCGTCTGCGTCCAGGTGGGGGAGACCCCCTCACCCAAGTCGATCACGCCAAACGCGGGCCTATCGCCCGGCCAGACGAGTGGCGCCTTCCCCGCCAGTTCCGCCGGCGCCGTTACCACTTCGTCCTCGGCGCGCCGCGGGATCGCGAAGCCCAAAACTCCGTCGACCACCTCAGCCTTCGCCGCCGGGCCGCCGTCTATCGTGATCGATACGTCGCCCTGAATCGCGTCGGGCAACTCGATGTAGACCTTGCTGGTTGGAGGGCTGTATACCCACACGTCGACGGCGCCATCTCCCATCTCGGCGATGTACGTTACCCCTTCAGGTCGCACTTTCTTCCCGCGCGCCAGCAGGTTGGCCGCGATCATCCCCGGAGCCTCGGCGATATACCCGAAGCCCGGCAACCTGCGTTCGCCGTCGCTCATCGGCTCGGGGCTCAGGTTCGCCACGATCTCGACATCCCCATACGTCGCGCGCATCACGCCGGGGCTTTCGGCTGATTGCCTGTGCTCGAATGCCGTCACCGGCTCGCCGACGTGGCGTCCGCAGACCGACTTCTGCAGCCGGTCCAGGTATCGCAGCCACTCGCGCGGTGGATCCTTCTCAAGCGCCGTCGCCGAGACGCGGAAGCTCATGCAGAAGCCCAAGCCCAGCGTCCAGCTCACGACCTCGCGGTTGGTGACGAACTGACCCAGGTCGTGGTACAGCATGGCCGTCTTGTCGTGGGCGAGGATCTGGGCTAGTGGAAAAATCTCCCACGTGTCGGCGGGGTACGTCTCTCGCATCGGCGTCCGCCATGAGGGCCCGCCCTCGGTCGGCACGATCGTCCAGCTCAGCCCGCAGAGCTGCGACTCGTAGTTGATGACCCGATCCCATCCCGCCTCAGTCGACAGCGGGCGCACCTGACTGTCCTCCGCCGCCTGACTCAGCAACCCATCGATGTACGCGTACGGCGTCGGCGATGCGGGGTTGGTGTCATACCTCCAGCTCCGCGCGCCCACCTGATCCTGGAACAGAATGTCCACCGGGAAATCCTCGGTGAACTGCCGGCGCGTTTCGCGGTTGATCGCCTGCACCGCCGGGTGCCAGAAGCAGATCGTCCAGCCGTCGTTCGTGCTATACCGCTCCCGGTATGGCTCGCCGCTAAGCTGCTTGAGCAGCGGCGCGGTGCCCTCGCGTTCAAACGTCGGTCCCTTCGGGTGATCGCACCACCACGTCGGGTTCGTATACGGCATCATGATGTGCCCGAGCGCGCGCGCCCGGTCGTAGAACTCGCCGAACTCCTCCGGCGTGCCAAAACCCTCGCGCACCGGCAAGTGGTCCGGGTATTCCTTGTCGAATCCGCCCTTGAGGTAGTCCGCGTAGTGGACTTGAGTCGGCACGGGCAGCTTGTCGAGGTTCGCCAGCTTCTCCGCGCACGCTCCGGCGTAGTAGACCAGCACTGAGTTCTTGAACTTGTCGAGCATCTCGGGCGACATTTTCTGATCCAAACGGCGCTCGATGCCGTTGGCGGCCGCATACGATTCCAGGCCCTCGACCACGTTGTTGCCGACCGTCATCCTCACCTCGGGCGCGCGCCACGTGGTCCCCGGCTGCACATACGTCGCGAACGGTCGGTCGCAGTAGCCGCCCTCCTCGTCGCCGCCGCACTCCAGCCGTCCGGGCACGAAGATGTTGCTGGTGTCCTCCGCTCCCGCCCATGGCTCCGGATTCAGCCGCTGCGCCCGGTAGACGGACGACGATCCAGCGGCGCCGTCCAAATGAAAAAAATCCGCGAACGCCGCCGGATAGAGAGAGCCGTGGTTCATGTACCGCACCGGCCTCAGCGCGTAGAAAAACGGATACCCGCCGACCTCGAACCAGCTCCCACCTGCCCGCACGTAGCTGCCCGCCGCGCTGACGGTGTCCATCACATCCCCGTCGACCGGTGCGGGGGCCCACTCGCCATACGGATTCAGGATAGCGAGGTAATCGCCCGCCTCGGCCGCCGCGATAGTCTCCGATGGCGTGGTTAACGCCACGAACTCCTTGCCTCCGGCGCGCGCCGCGTGCTGCAGTTGCCGTCGCCACTCGTCCACGGTGACCGCCGTCCATCCGCCGCCGGACGGGCCTTGGTTCAGCGCGATGAGTCCGATCTTCGTCCGTCCCTCGGGCGCGTCTGTGGTCAGCCGGGCGATGATGCTTCGGATGACCTCGGGCGGCAGCCGCGCCTCGCGGTCGCCGATGGATCCCCCGATCCGCCAAAGATACCCTTCGCCTCCGATGTGAGATGCTGAGATCCACGGTCCGTTGTCCGAGTCGACGACAGTCAGGTCGGCTTGGCCGCGCGTGCACGGGCGATTCACCACCGCCTGCGCCGTGTTGACGCGCTCGACCAGGCCTGCCCCCAGCCACTCCCGCCCTTCCTCCGTTACGCGAAGCGTCGTTGCCGGGTCGTCGTTTTCCCGTTGATCCAACCGGCCGCCAAACAGCGCCTCATAGCCCGCTGGCCCGGAGATCTCCTGGCGCCATGCCGCGGGGTTCTCCTGTGGTTGCATCCCGAAGAACTTCGCGTTGAACGCCGTCCCCACCGACATATTCCCGTTCGCCGGGCAAATGAACCGCTCCACCGTTCCGGGCTCAAACCTCAGCCTCCCCGGCAGCGCGAAATCGAGGACCACCTTGTCCTTCGGCGTCACCTCACTCGTTAGCGCCACGCCATCCTCTCGCGCCGTCGCTGTGACCTGCACCGTCACCTCATCCATCCGCCACTCCATCACGTGCGCGCCCTCGGCGTCTGATATCGTGAACCCGCCCTCCGCTACATCCGCCGCCGAGATGGTCGACCCGTCCTCGAACTTGATGTGCCAAAGCCCTTGCTCGCCGCTCTGCCAGATCGACTCGCCGCCTTCGGTGACGGACGTGATGGCGCCGTCCGCATCGCTGAACGCCACGCGAAACCCATCGCCCTTCAGCGTCGGCCCGCCTCCTTGCGCGCTCGCCGTGACCGTCGCCATCAGCATCACGAAAAGCCTCATCATTGCTTCTCCTGTCGTCGGCATGGAGCGTGCCGTCCTGGACCGCGAGCTTCCAGCTCGCATGGCCGTCGTACCATGAGTATCCTTGCTCATGCGTCGTTCGTCAATCCCCCGTCCCTCATCCACCCCTCTCCCACCTGTGTCAGACACTTGTTTTGCCGCCTTATGCAGAACGGGTGTCTGACACTAAGATTCCCAATCCTCCTCCGCCGTCCGTCATCCCACTTCCACCCTCTCGCACCTGTGTCAGACACTTGTTTTGCCGCCTTCTGCAAAACGGGTGTCTGACACTAAGACTGCCAATCCTCCTCCGCCGTCACTCCTCCACATCAAACCAAACATCCACCTCGATGTCCTCTCCATGCGGAACGCCCACACCCTCCGCGTATGGCCACCCCGGCGGCTGGGTGAACGCGCCGGTGGATATGTCCGACGAGCACTGCCGCCCATCCGCCAACTCAAGCTCCAGCCAAAACCGCCTTACCTTGAAGTGATCGCGCTTTGGGTTGCTGAGAGCAAACGTGTTCCGCCTCTGCAGCGTGGCTATCGCCTCCGCCGTCAGCGGCACGCCCACGGCTTCGATCCAGACGCCGTCACGCTCGTTGCCGCCGGCGGGAATCATCGGCCCGATCTCGATCCCGTTCACCACCGCATCCGAGCCATAGTCGCCCGTCCCGCCCGAGAGCCCGCACCCGTCGTAGCGCATGAAGCCGGACGTCGCCGCCTTCAGATCCGCCACGCTCAGCCCGTCGATGGGATATGGCCCTGCCTCGCGGCGATAGCGCTCGGCGTCGTCCTCAAGCACTCGCGTGAGCACCGCCGTCGGCGTCTCGATGCGCATCTCGGCCCAACATGCCCAGTCGCCGGTGCTGTTGTCGTCCTCGCCCACGTCGACGATCATCTTGATCCGCACTTCCTGACCGCGCCACGGAGTGAGGTCGCCCTCCAGCGTCAGCCATTCGTGCTGCTCGACGAGCTGTTCGCCGATGATCGTCTCCGTCCCGTCCTGCTCAACCACCGCCGCCTTGTAGAGCATCCCGTCTCCCGGGTCGCTGCCGTCCTTCTTGCCAACCGTTGCGCGGAATACGCACTCAACATCGGGCACGGTCAGCGCGCCGAACGTCGCGTAGCTGTACCCCACCGCTCCCGACCACGGTGGATGTCCCATCCAGCCATCCTTCTCATCCATGTCGCACGATGACCGCCCCGGCGCGATGTAAGCCCGCGTTTGAGCAACGTCGGTCGTCTCCTCTTTGCCCCGCAGCCGGATGCCCATGGCGAACGCCTCCGGCACGCCTGCTAGCTGTCGGAAGCCCACGGTCGTCCGGATCACCTTCTGGATCGCCAGGCCGAACTTCCCGCTGTTGATCCCAACCGTCACGACCTCGAGGTCCTCGCGCGTCGGCGCGCCCAGATCCAGCCGCGCCTCGGACTTCGTCGCCGGGTCGAGCGGCGCGTCGGTCCGCTGATCGCCGACGCTAACCGTCGCCTTCCGCCGGTGGTCCAGGTTGCTCTGCATCGTGACGACCAGTTCGTTCTCCTCAAGCGCGAGCTGCAGGTCCGCCAGCGGCATGACGGTGAAGTCGATCCACGCGCCCTCAAACTCGAACCATAGCCTACCGCCGGGCTTCGCATCGATCGGGATCTCGACGCGGTGATTCTCCTCGCCCCTCACCGTAACCGTCTCACCGGCGATCACCGCGTCCCGCTCGCATGTCAGCTCAACCTCGGGCGTGTCAGCGCCACTCACCAGGTAGCTGAACGCGCCCTCGACGGGCATCACGTACGTCAGCCCACGCGCGACGCGCGCCTTCGCCTCACCTAGTTCGATCCGATCCTCGCCGATGGCCGTCGCCTTGGCGCCGCCGATGGCGAAGCCACCCTCCGCCGCCTGGAACGGGATGATCTCGTGCCCGCCGCCCTCGAGCGTCCGACAGATCACGATGCCGTTGCCCGCCGCCTTCTCGTGCCGCGCGAACGTCCCGCGCCCATCAATGAATAGATAATCCGGCGTCGCCGCGTAATCGCTCCGCGCGCCCGTCCGGTCGCCGCTGTAGACCTCCACCGAGCCGTCCTTCGTCCATCCCGCATACCCGTTCGGCGGCAGATCGACCTCTCGCCCGAATGCGTCCACCGTCATCCTCTCGTCGCGGCTGCCATTCGCCGCTGTCACGCACTCATTCGCATACTTCGACACGACCTGGCTGCGCTTGTACGCGCCGACGGCGAGGGCCTGGCTCGTGTCGAGCAGATCCCCATCCGCGTCCGCGTAGCGGATCTCATCAACGCTCGACAGGCAGTACTCGCTGCCGAGTTGCTGGATCATGTAATAGCTCCGCAGCGCCGTCCGCAAGCCGCCGCCGTCGTATGTCAGGAAGCCCGGGTGCCCAAATGCGACCGTCGCGGCCAGGAACCGGTCAATCGAGCCGTCGATCTCCCGGACGTTAGAGCCAATGCTCTTGTCGCGCCCGAAGAACATCCCCGTGTTGCCCATCCCGAAATTACAGCACAGATCATGGAGCTTGCGCAGGTCGAAGTCCACAAGCCACGGGTTCGCGCTCGGGTTGTACTCGTAGTCTTGGCCGTAGTTTCCGTCGGTCAGCCCGCAGTAGAACGCGTGGTAGTTCCCCTCCGAGTAGACCGGCCCGTCCCATGCCTTCTTCTGGTGCAGCATAATCTCGCCATAGCTGTAGAAGGTCGCCGCGAACGTGCCCGCGCCAGGCACGCGTGGATCGTAGTCGACCCGGTCCCATGGCGCGATGGCCGTGTGCACGTCACAGTACGCGGTGCTGAAGTGGAACTTCTCCTCGATCATCGGCGCCAGCATCGCGGCAAATTCAATGGCCCGCGAGGGTTTGGGCGCGTAGCACCTCGGCCACGCGGTTTGGAGCTGGTTGTCGGCCATGCGGCTCACGCGATCCGCCGACCAGTACTCGTTCACCGGCGCGAAGTCGGTATAGTTGTTGTAGGAGCCATATACGAAGCCCAGCTCATCTTGCATGATCCGCGCGTATTCGAACTGGCTCTCATCCCCGCCCTTGCCGGGCGCCGTGCGGGTTCTGAATGTAAAACTCTCCCCCTCGTCACGCCAGCCCGTCTCATGGTCGGTCACCACCACCTCGGTCATCCCATACCGATGACACTCCCGCCAGTGCGCCGCGTCGGCCTCGCGGTTGCTCGCGCCATGCGCGCGCCAGACGCGCGTCCCCGTGATGTGCTTCCACTCGGAAACCGGATTGGGAATCGTCGGCATCACGTCCTCGAACCGCTCCGAGACGGTAACGAAGAACCGCTCGTAGACATCGTTTCGCTTGCCGCTGGTTAGCGGGATGTAGCGCGTGCCTCCGTTGTAGCTGGTCTTCCCGTCCTTGATCTCGTTCACCGCGTAGGGCTCCGACGCGTTCGAGAGATACCAGTCGGTATTCCCCATGAGGAACAGCGGCTTGCCGTCATGCTCGCTCACCGCCACCGCCGGCCGCGCTCCACGCCGCGCCGCCGGATAGAACGGCAGCGTGACGAGCTTCGGATTCACCAGCCCCTCCGCGTGACCGTACCTCACCTCCGCTATCTCACCGCCCGGCGCGACCACGTCGATCACCAGGCTCTTGCCCCACATGCGATAGGTGTAGGTCACCTCCGCAGACTGCTCCCCGCAGTGCAGCCGCCACCGCGAGACAATCTTGTCAGAGCCCTCGGGACCGATCTGGGCGAAGTCAACGTCCCTCATCTGCTCCGTGCCAAGGTGCTCCGTTCGATCCGGCGGCTTCGGACCCTCGTCCGTGGCGAAGTAGACGCCGCCGCCCGCGCACGGACGCCCGACGCTCTCCCCGGCCACCACAAGCCCGATGTCCCCGAGCATCCCCGTATTGGGCTCGATGGCGAATTGCGTGCGCTCACCGGGGGCGCCACTGTAGCCTAGTTGCCAGGTGCCGCTCTCGC
>CAZKUN010000353.1:0-7154 GCA_964555935.1 uncultured Armatimonadia bacterium
GCGCGCGTCATGATCGTCGGGCAGGAGGCAGTTGACGGGCGTCGTCCAGTGGTCCCAGTCGTCGCTGAATGCGATGCCCCGGACGCGCAGCATGGTGTCCTGATCGCCCATCCCGTTCGGGCACGGCTGGTGCCGCTTGGTGAAGGCGATGAACCGCTGGCGGCGCGAGTCGTACGCACAGGAGCAGGCGTCGCTCATCCACGGGTCGTCATTGCGGTTGATGGCCGGTGCCCGCGGTCCGGTCCAATGGATGCCGTCCGGCGACGTCGCCAGGAAGTACCCATACGTGTTGTCCGGATCGCGTTCCTGCGCCTTGGGGTCCATGTGAGCTTGGAAGGAGAACATCCTGTAGCGGGACTCGGCCTCAGCCCGAGGATCGAGCATCACGGCACATCCATCGATCTTCCAGGCGCCCGGGCCCAACGCCTCCGGATGAGCCCCACGGTACACGATGGGCGTGGCGGCGCCGTCGTGGAGGAAGGTATCACGGTCCAGCTTCCGCCAATGGACGCCGTCTTCCGAGAACGCGTAGGCAATGCCTGACTGCGTCAGGTACCACGCCTTGAACAGCCCCATCTCGTCATCGTAGAGCACGGTGCCGTGGAGACATGCGAAGCCATCCTCCACCGGGTGGTCACCCGCCAGCACGGGATTGCCCTCGTACTTCTCCGGCTGGTGCAGAGCTTTGGTGAGGCCCTCCGTGCGGGCGACGATCATGTCATCGACGAACAACTGCCGCTCACGACCGAGCGAGTAGCAAAACATGGGCCGCCCTCCCTCTGTGGTAAGCACTGGGCGCGTGCCATTGCCTGTCCGTCCGACCTACGCCATCCGAGCCGCCACCCACCCGATCTGGACGTGCGTGACCGAGCGGCTACGCTCCACGGTTCGTCGGCGCATATAGCGAGGCCTCGCCGGGTCGGTCCCGACGCCGGGCTTCGTCTCGCCTGTGAGGTGGGTGGTCAGGCGGCAACTCGGATGTACCTGTGGTGGAGTCCTCAGAGTATCGGGATGCTGACGAGCTTGGCGACGCCGTCGATCTCGGGCGGGCTTTCGGTGGGCGTCGGCGTCTCGCCGCCCAAGCCTTGGCGGGCCGAGTTGCCTGGCGAATACCCCAGGCCCTGCGAAGCTAGCGGGATGGGTGGCGTCGTTCTGGTTGGGAACGGTACCTGCTCGGATCGCTGGTGTGTGGTGGCGAATCAGCCGGAGCACCGAGTCTCGGGCCCTTCGAGATGCGGATGGGAAGGAGGCTGGAGTCAACACACCCAAATCGAGGCTATGAGCCTTGGGCTACTGACTCCGGCACGGTGCTCCTGTCGGGCCCGCAGCCGCGATTTTGGGCGGCGCTAGTTCGCACAGAAGGCCCGAGACTTGCGAGGCCAACGTCAGCAGCTCTCCGGCCGCTTGACCTCGGTGCAGCCGGAGATAGACGCCCCCAACGGAGCCTGTGCTGACGACATGGGCTGCAGCCCCGCGACCAGGATGGTCGACTGGGACCGCGACGGCGCCCTCGGGTCGCTACCCACGACCGGCGGCACCCGTGGGTGTTCGATGAGGGTCGAGGTCCCGAGTGAGGGGACCCGGTCTTGCGGGCCCCGATGCCCGGTACGGCCCGCCGCGGAAGGAGCACGTCAATGAGGGACACCATCATGACGGCGTACGCCTGGGGCTTCGGCAACATCGGCGACGCCGCCATCACGCCCGGATTGCTGGGGCTCCTGCGCCAGCGCTTCCCGGAGCACGCAACCGCGGTGCTGGTGGAGGCCGGACACGCTCGGGTGCGCGACTATCTGCACCAGGTAACGCCCGGGGCTCTGGCCCTCCCGAACGCCTTGGAGCACGCGTTCGAGGTCGCTATGGTGGAAGCCAGGCGTCACTGCAACGGTGAGTTGCCGACGGACGAGACCAGCGCGGACTTCCTGTTCGACGCGTTCATGCCCCGAGTCGCGGACACGGTCATGCGGGAGAACACCGAGTTCCGGGAAGCGCTGCGCCGCACGAAGCTCATAGTCTACAACAGCGGCATGGTCCTCGTCTTCGGCGAGGGCACCCTTGCCGGGGGCGACTTCTGGGGATACACGGTGCCGCGAGCTCTGCCCTTGCTCGTGGCCAATCGCCTCGGTATCCCCTACGGTGTCTACGCCCACTCATTCGACTCGTTCGGCGGCGTGCCCGGGCAGGCGCTCTTCCGGCGGCTCCTGGATGAGGCTGCGTTCGTGTTCTGCCGCGAGCGTGACTCCCTGCGCTACCTTGAAGGAACAGGCATTGCCGACGACAGCCGCATGTTCGTCCCAGACAGCACGTTGTCTTTCGTCGAGCGAGAGGATGCCTGGGCAAGGGCCTTCATGGCCCGACACGGTCTGCGGCCGGGGCGGTTCCTGGTGGTTGTCCCCCGAACTTGGCTCGGAGACACAGTCGTGAGGGACGCGATCGGCGAAGCAAGAAGCAAGGCGCACATGGCCACGCTCCGGACGAGCACGGAGGCGTGGATACGTTCGACCGGTATGCAGGTGGTGATCGCCGTCGAGGTCGAGGACGAGCTTCCGCACGCCCGGCGCCTGGTCTACGAGGCCCTGCCCGATGACGTCCGTCGCCGGTGCGTCATGATGGAGGACTTCTGGCTGCCGGACCAGGCCGCGGGTCTCTACCGGCACGCGCGGGGGCTGCTGACGATGGAGCTGCACTCGTACCTGCTAGCATTCGGCCAGGAGACGCCCGCCCTGGTGGCGACGTTCGCCGAGTCGGGACGCAAGGTCGAGATGGTGCGCGACTTCGGCCAGCCGGAGATGCTGCTCGACATCGATCGCACGCCACCAGGCGCCGTCGCGAAGGCCGTCCGCAAGATGAATGACGAACACGATCACGTTCAGGAGCGGATGCAAAGCGTTCTACTGCCGTCTCTGCGTCGCATTGAGCAGAAAGCTCTAGACATCGTGGCCCAAGCGGTGGCGTAGAGTGCTACAAAGACCGCGGTCCGCCTGGCGTCCGGGCAGGCGGCGTCTCTTCATCCCGGCGACACTCCTCGCGGTCCGTTTGCCGGGCACGGATCCGCTACTTCCCGAGCGGCCGACAGATCAGCATCTTCAGGCGCGATTCCGGGTTGACGAGCTCCTTCGCGAGGATGTCCTCTTCCGTGAAGCGGGCCATGAGGATCTCGCCGTCGGTGGCGCGGTTGCGGTCGTATGAGATGTAGATGGGCCCATCGGGGGCTTGGAAGCCATCCTCCCGTGGGGTCACGAAACTAGTCTGTACGCCCTGCAAAGCCCCAGATTCCAGCGTGGATGGAGTTCTCCGGAGGCACACCCTCCACAACCGTCTGTGGATCGGCCGCGCTCACGCCAAGCAAGGCCGGCAACTGCACAGCGACAACCGCGACAGCGGTTCGCACTTGGTCTGGTTCCTGTGGCCTGATCAAACGACGAGCACGTCTAGGTGCCGGGCGCGTGGCCTCGCCTCTCGAGGCAGGTCTGTCCCTCCCGTGACCTCGGGCGACGCGGGTTCTCATTACGGTCAGGCCCAAGCCACACGTCCAGGTCGGCGCTTGAGGGCGATCCATCCACCCACAGGACACCGCTCATATGGTCGCAGTAGTTGGGCGTCCGGCCGCCCCGCACCTCGACGCCCTGCTGCGTGCTTGGCCACGGACCGTGCTACGGAATCAGGCTGGGTCTCGCATCGCGCAATCTCGGTGTTTCCTCTCCCGGTCGGTCGGGGGCCGCTGTCTATCGCGGAGTGCGGATGGCCACCACCAGGCGTCCATCTTCCGGTTGCGCTCGCATCAGCGGATACGCCGTCGGCATCGGGTCTGCGAGCTTGAGCAGGCCCATCCCGACGATCAGTTCCTCCTCATGCCCCTGCGGCTCGAAAGCCGCCAGCGTCCCCTCCCGGATCTCGAGCGTGGTGCCGTCCGGCCACTGGAGCGCGTTGCCCTTCTGAGTCGGCCTTCCGTGACACGACCACACCTGTTCTGAATCCGTGTGGCGAGTCAGTGTCAGGCGAGACGGGCGGCGCAGAACCAGCGACTGACGCGTGAAGCCCGAGTCAGCGGCCCCCGCGCACGTGATGGCCGCCCGCGATCCAGCGTCCTCGACCTCCACATTGGGCACGGCCGATGGGGGGTGGTGGCCGTTGTAGCGGTCGGCAAAGACCGTCCTCCCCCCGGCGTGGACAACCACCGCGTTCCGCCGCATCCCGGCCACGATGCCGCGCTCCTCGTATGAGGACCTCATGTAGGCCTCGTTAACCGAAGGGAACTGAAACGAGAGCGGCTGCCCAGCCTCGATCGCCGCGGGCACCGTGGGGTCGTACCAAGCGTAGGCGTAGCCACCCCACCCGAATAGCATCCACTCGCCGCTGTCGGTCACGTAGCGAGTCCGTTGGACGCTGCCGGCCGCCTGGTCCCAAAGGGCCAAATGCTGGTAGAGTGGCCCGCGATAGGCCCGGGCCAGCCCGACCAGCACGGGCGAGTAGTAGTTGACCTGCCCGTAAGATGGCTCCAGGATCACCGTATCGTTGCTCCGGTCGTACCCGTCGGCCTTCACGCCTGCAACGCTGGCCAAGGCCAGCCGGGCGTCCATCTGCTCCGCAAACGGCGTGAACAGATCCTCGCCGGTGACTCTCTGCAGGGCGTCCATGAAGGCAAGTCGGTACTGCATGGTCGAGGCCCAGAATGTGGCGCCCTCGACCTGAGCTCCATCGTCAGCCAGACCCATGGGCAGCAGGTGGTCGCGGAACTTCGTCACGGTCGCACGCACCCACTGGTCGGCCGGCTCATGCTCGCCCAGCACGGCCAAGGCGGCCACGCCGAAGGAAGCGTGTTCGACGATGGCGTGGTGGGCGTGGAAGTCGGGGCCCGACCTCGACGGCAGCGTGAAGTAGCCGTCGTAGTATGCCCCGCCGATGTCGATCAACGCCCCGCGCAGCTCATCGCGCTCCTCGTCGGTGAGCCGGTCATGGAGCAGGTCGTAAGAGACGCCCAGGCCTTTCAGGAGCCGGGTGACGGCATACGCCTTGCTGCCGTCCGGCGTGCCTTCGGCCTCCTGCCCCCACACCCGGCAGCACGCCAGCGCCCAGTCAACCGCCGCGCTGCCGTAACGCTCCTTGCCCGTGTAGCGCCAGGTGAAGGCCAGGTGCTCCATGACCGCCATGTCGTGCATCATGGCGTAGAAGCGGTCGTAGAGGTTGGCATGGATCGGGTCGGGCGCGACCGGCGCGATCCACTCCTGCCGTAGCGGGCGCTCGAGGCACCAGTCGGCCGATTCGACGAGGTTCCGCCGGATCAGCCGGCGCGCGCCCTGCTCTCCCTCGGCCCGCAGCGCGTCGAGTTCATCCTCTGTGAAGAACAGCCGGGGATGTCCGGTCACGGGCAGGTCGCGGTCGTCAGAGACCGCCTGGCTCGCGGACATGGCGATCAGCACTCCTGTCAGCCCAAGCACGTGGATGCGGTTCATGCAAAGACGGCTCCTCCCTCTGGGCGCGTCCCGGCCGGCCGTGCCGAGAGCGAGCACCGCCGGTGGGGCGCCCTTCTCGCGCCGTCGACCCGCCTCCTGCACGGCGCTCGCCGGGAGGACTGATCCTGCCCGCTCGGGAAGGCTCGCGGAGCGCTTTGAGGCTCGCGAGCCCCGGGGAGCGCGGGTGAGCGGATCCCCGGCCCGTTTCCGGAGCCGCTGCCCTCGGGAGGAGTGGAGACGGATGTCCGTGATCAAGCGCGCCGTTAGGCACAGCCTTCTGCGAAGACTCTCCCCGCAGGCCATGCTGATTGCTGCCGCCCTGCTCGCGCCGCCCGCGTTTCCGCTGACCCTTGTCGAACAGGGCGAGCCCCGGGCCGCGGTTGTGATCGGCCAGGAGGCCGCGCCCTGCGTTCCCGTCGCCGCCGAGGAGCTTCGCCGGCACATCGAAGCCATGAGCGGTGCGGAGTTGCCTCTTGTCGAAGCCGCCGAAGGGGATACGGTTACATCGCTCGCACAGGGACGCAACCTCATTCTCATCGGCTCGAGCAGCCTGACCCGGGAGCTTGGCGTAGACACTGAGGCGTTGCCCTCCGATGGCTTCGTGATCCGCTCCCTGCCGGGCTGCCTTGTCGTATGTGGCAATGACGCCGACCGCTTCAGCATGAACTACGACTGGGTGCCCGCCAGCGCCGGGACGCTGTACGGCGCCTATCGAGTGCTCGAGGGGGTGGGCGTTCGCTGGTTCTACCCGGGCGAACTGGGCACCGTCATCCCTCAGCAGGAAACCGTCGAAATACCGGAGCTGAACGTGCGTGACGCGCCCTACTTCCCGTACCGCTTCGGCGGCTATGGGAGGGACCTCATGACGTGGTACCGGCGCGTCGGGTTCGGTGGCGACCGCGATCCATGGTCCACGCGGCACACGTTCAACCAGACCGTTGACTTCTGGGGCAAGTACGGGGCCGACCGCCCAGAGTACTTCCGGGTCGGCACGGGCGGCAAGCCGGCACAGAGCATCGCCCTCGGTCATCCCGAGGTCATCGACCCCATCGTGTCCGAGGCGCTGGCCTTCTTCCGAAGCGATCGGCCACCAGGCAAGAAGCGCTTCCTGGTGATCCCCGCAGACGGCGCGGGCCATTGCCAGTGCGACCGATGCGTCCAGAGGCTCGACCTCCAGCGCGGCCCGCGCGGTCACCTGTCTAACATCGTCGCTGAGGCAGCCGTACAAGTCGCGGCGGCGGTCCGGGCCCGGCACCCGCAGGGGCGGGTTGTCTACTGCGCGTACAACAACTACTACCTCCCCCCGACCACGGTCCCGAGCTTCCCGCCCAACCTCGATCTGCTGATCGCTCAACCCCGCTCTGGCTTCCTGAGCGAGTCTCATCGGGCGGATGCCGAACAGGTCCTGCGGAATTGGATGAAGCTGCGGCCGCCGGCGATCTACTTCTGCCGGTACTACGGCAGCATGCAGACGCAGATGCCGTCCTTCATGCCCGGCATCATCGCCCGGGACCTGAAAGCGCTCAAGGCCATCAACGAGGAAAGCCATGTGCCGATTGGGGGCGAGATGAACTTCGTCGCGCTCGCCGCCGATGGCCCGCACTCCTGGTGGCACCATCTCAACTCATACCTGACGGCCAAGCTGCTGTGGAATCCAGACGAAGACGTCGACGCGATCCTCGACGACTACTGCGTGCGCTTCTA
>CAZKUN010000353.1:7164-7705 GCA_964555935.1 uncultured Armatimonadia bacterium
CCCCGGCGCCGGGGCAATGCGCGAGTTCTGGGACCGCTGCGCGGAGCTGTACCTGGACGAGGAGCAGCGGGAGCTGTTCACAGTGGAGACGATCGACGATCTGGAGAGCTACCTGGGCGCGGCGAAAGTCGCCGTTGAAGACTCCGAATACGCGGCCCGCTTCGCATTCGTCGACCGGGGCTTTGACAGCGTGCGGATGCTACGCTCGAAGCTGCGGTCCGCGGAGCAAGATGTCTCGCCCGACACATCGCGCGGATTGATCATGCACTACTCCTTCGATGGTCCGTTCGACGTAGCCGACCCGGTTGTCCAGGACGAAAGCCGCGAACACGGTGGGCGCGCGGCGGGTGCGATCGGCACAGATGGGGTGCGGGGCGCCGCTCTGAGCTTCACCGGAGAGGCAAGCGGCATCAGGATCACGCCGTTGGACCTGGCAGTGACGGACTACTCGGTCTCGGCCTGGGTTAGCCCGTCAGAGCCGCTGTTCGAGCGCGAGTACCAGATCCTCGGGCCACACGCCTATGACCGTCATAGTCTGAAG
>CAZKUN010000354.1:0-7606 GCA_964555935.1 uncultured Armatimonadia bacterium
GAAGGCAACGAATCCATGAGACTGTGAGTGGTACCGTTAATGGGGGGAGGTCACCGCCACATCACAGACGCCCCTCAGATGCGCCCAACCGTGCCGGGCCTCGTGCGAGGCAATGGTGAGTAACATGTCTTCCGGCCCCATTGCCGGGACCGCGCGCCCGAGCAACTCGACGCTCTCCTTCCGGCGCCAGACGTCGCCTGGTGTCGGAGGCATGCCAGGCGTCTCGCTGTCAACGAGTCGCCAGTGGAGGTCAACAGCTATCTCCGCCGGCCCACGCTGGTAAGAGAGCTCCTTGTTCGATACGCCCAGAACCCAGCCCCCTGTCCCCGACAGAGGCCAAGGCCAGGCCCGCTGACGCCAGCCGAGATCATTCAGACACTCATCGGCCGCGCGCAGATCGCCTCGGCGCACCAGCAGATCGATGTCGCTATACTCCCGCCAACCACTCTCCCCGTAGGCCATGGCCGCCAGGGCCGGTCCCTTGAAAACAAGCGCCTCGACGCCTACCGCGGCCAGCGCCGAGTGGACATCGAGCATCGTCCGCGTGGTCTGGACGCACATCAGCGCGTTCGCATGATGGTGGTTTCTGAGGGCGGATATCACGTCGGGAGGGACGGCGTTGGCGTGCTGCGCTTGCAGTCGCCGGTACACGAGCGGAACCACGCGATGGACTGCCGCGAGCGGATACAAGGCGTGCCAAGGTACGTCTTGGCCCTCCGAGCCTGTCAGGACGACGACATCTTCGTCGCGAGCGCTCGGGCGAACGAGGTTGAGCAGCGACTCAAACGCCGGCCGGTGATCCCCCTGAGCGTCCTCGGGTCCCGGTAGCTCGCCGGCCGCCCGCGCGTCGTCCCAATCCATTTCGCTGGGGCTCCTGTCGTCTCGAGCGGGGCCGCGCGTCGACACGCGCGAATGCTGGTCGACGGTCCTTTGGGTTGAAGACAGCGGGTGCCGTAGCGCTGCGCCGACAGCGTTCCAGAGCGCGCCTGGTCTGACCTTCTGTTCGCGCACGCGCTGCGGCTGGAGTGGCGCCTGCCAGTTGCCGTCAGAAGTCAGAGGACAACACGCAGGACAGCGAATACAGGGGCTGAAGACGCCAACTGGCCAGGGCCTCAGATTCCCCCGAACTCGGGGATCATGAGTTTCCGGACACTGCGGGAACCCGCCGAGGGGAGAACACATCGGCAGCGGGCGTGGCGACGTTGGGCGTGGTAGCGCCGCTACTGGACATCACTCCCCGCCAAGACGTCACAGACGTCCTCGCTGCAGCTTAGCGTAGGCCCAGGCGCGAGGTGTCGCTGCCGCGGACGGTGGTGGCCGCCGCGTCGAGATCACCGGTCTCGCCCGGCAGGCAGATCACGACCTCCTGCCCGGCGTCCATCTGCCCCACGAAGAGGTCGCCCTCGCGCCGCAACGCTGCGCCACTCATCTTGACCTCGAGCCCATCGAAGGGATCACGGAGGCGCAGCTCCCGATCGACATTCGCCCGCGCGCTTACCCAGACGGTCTGCCCCTCACGGCGGATGGCGGAGACGGTGAAGGCGCCTTCGGTGAGTAGGTCGCGGAACGCCACATCACGCCAATGGGACGGCACCGCAGGGAAGACCCGGACGACGTCGTTCCAGCCCTGCAGCAGCATGTCGTTGATGCCCGCCGCGACGCCGCAGTTGGCCTCCATCGTGAAGGCGATGTCGTCGCCGGAGTAATGGGTCACCCCGGTGCGCCGCAGGTCCCGGTTGAAGTGCAGGCCGTTGGGGCCAATCCAGTGCTCGGCAAAGTGCAGAAGGCAGTCGTAGGCGAACTCGGGCCGCCCCACCACGGCGCCGAAGCTGGCCATCTGGGCATAGGTGTGGCCGCCCCAGAGATACTGGCCCAGCGAGAGGTACTGCCGCAGGCTGGCCTCGATGATCTCGCGGGCCTCATCGTCACCCTCGATGGTCAGGTCCATGGCGGGGTGGATGGCCATGAGCTGGGACGGATGGTGGTAGGACGCGTCCAGTGGCTTGCCGGCCCACAGACAGAGCACCTTGTCGTCCGTCAGGGCATACGGGGCCAGCCGCTCCCGCACGTCCTGAGCCGCGTCGGTCAGGTCGGCAATACCGAGGGCCTCCTCCATCTGCATCACCCAATCGCAGCAGCGGCGGATCAGGGCCAGATCGATGTTCGGGTCTGAGGCCCAGGCCGACGGCGTGTTACAGCCGTACTCCGGGCTCGTTGACAGCGGAACATGTAAGCGCCCATCGTCGCCCGGCCGCAGGTTGGCGCGGTAGAACCGAAAGACATCGGCCACCACCGGGTAGCCGGTGTCTGCCAGCCACTCCCGGTCCATGCTGTAGCGCCACCGCTGCCAGTGCATCCCGGCGAGCCAGCCGCAGCTACTCCAGCAGTAGTTCACCGTGTACCAGCCCCAGACCGGCACGACGCGTGGCGCGAAGGACGTGGGGAAGAAGGCGCCCTCGGAGCCGAAGAAGCGCCGCGTGAAATCCTGCGCGTGCGGGAGGCACTGGAGCATGAAGTCGCACCAGCAGTCCATCAGGTCCAGGTGCCCCGAGGTCAGCGCCGGCCAGAACGTTTCCTGGACGTTCATGTTCGTGGCATACTCGCCGCGCCACGGCGGAAGGACGCCGTCCATGGCCCAAACGCCCTGCAGGCCAGGCGGCAGTTGGCCCTTTCGCGCCGCGGAGGCCAGGAGGTAGAGCCCGTGGTACCACATGAACTCCATGCGCTCCTCGGGCAGATGCACCGCGGAACGCTGCCAGAACCGCTCCCAGGCCGCCACGTGCTCGTCGTAGAGGCCGTCCAGGCCAACTGCGGCGGCGGAGCGCCAGGCAGCCAGGGATGCCTCCCGCGCTTCGGCGGCATCCGCTCCGGTCTCAACCGACACGTAGCGGTCGGGGCCGGTTGGGTTCCATGCGACGGCGTAGCTGACTCCCTCAGGTATGGTCTGGCAGAGCACCTGCACGTCCTCGTCACCCGTCAACTCGGGGGGCGGATGGCCCAGCTCCGCCAGCGACTCGTTCATCTCCGCCAAGGGCGTGAGTGTCAACGGGGCATCGGCGGCGGGTCCGGCGGTCCGAAGGCAGATGACACTACGCCCGTGGCATGCGAAGGCCAGGATGTGGTGCTCGCCGACGTCGGTCGTCACCGTGCCGTGGACGCTGGCCGTGGCCAGGTCGAGACTGCACTCGTAGGCTCGCGCCTGACCCAGACGAAGCTCCGCGCGGCCAATGCTGATCTTCGTCGGGCCGATGGGGTTGTCGCGCCGGTGCCTGGTCTCGAAGACCTCAAGGGCCTCCTCAAAGCGTCCCTCGGCCGCCAGCCGTTGCAGCCCGGCGTAGTTGTAGGCGGGATCGTCCCGGTAGGCCGTGTCCTCGCGGAGATCCCAGAGATCGACTCGGTCGAGGGTCAGGCAGAGGGGGTCGCCATCACCCCAGAGCATCACGCCGAGCGTGCCGTTACCTAGCGCGAACCCATCCTCCCACTGTGTGGGCGCGCGCTTGTGCGTCACGCGGTGTCTATCGACTCCGGACCTGTGCATGTTCATCGCTCCTGGAGGCGTTCTCAGCCCGGCGTGCCGGGAGGTACTGCCAGGTCATTGCGGTCGAGCAGGACTCGTTGGGCCTCTGTGACTTTCAGCCGCGGTGACTGGCCCTCGGCCCCGGCCAGGGTCAGCAAGACGCGACATGGCCTGCCGGATACCTGGCACGAGAAGTCCACGAGCCCGCCTGACACGCTCAGGGCAACCGCCTCGGCCACTGTCTCACCGAACTCGCAGAGCGTGACCAGCACGACAGCCTCGGCTCGCGGGGTGTCCACCTGCAGATAAGCGCGGTAGGTCTCCGCACCAGGATGGACCACATAGCGGGCGCCCAGGCCGGGCGGGTTCAGGAAGCGCAGGCGCAGCCTCTCCGCCCCTCTGGCGATCTCCACGGTGCCCGGGGTCGCGGGGGCATCAACCACCAACGCTTTGCCGTCGCGCGTCACGCTTGCTTCGGGCCCCCAACTGTGAGGGTGTAGCAGCCACTGGAACGACTGTGGCTGCTGCCCGGCTCGCAGGTCGTCAACGATCAGCAGCAGATCGGGCTTGAGATAGACCAGATGGCGGTGGAAGCGCTGCAAGAGCGCGGCACTATAGGCAGGCGAGGCATCACCCATGGCGTAATCCACGGCGCGGCTGGTGGCGAAGTACGGCGTGCTGCCTCGGTTGGCGATCTGGCCTTTGCCATCCACGAGAACTGTGTTGTGCCCGACAGCCCCGCGGGCGAATTCTCTGACGGCCCCCTGGAGGGCCGAAGCGTAGCCGCAGTCCATCGCCAGGTTCTCGGCGCCACGGTAGATGAGCAGGTTGTTCTGATCCTGGTGAGAGTGGCCCTGGTTGGCCGGGCTGCACTGCAGCGCGATCAGGGCGCCGCCCTCTTCCCAACCGGACCGCAGCGCCGCCCACCCCACCCGCGGGAAGACCGCGCCCGGCTGGTCGGGGTCCGGCTCGGCAACGGGGAGGTTGGGGTCGAGGTAGAGAAGCTTGACGAAGTCGTACGCAGCATAGGGAAGCGACTTGGTCTCCTGTAGATACCACCCGGCCAGGCCGTCCTGCGCGCGTGCGGCGAGGATGGTCAGGGGCAGGTCCCAGGGCACGTACTGCGCGCTCCCGCCGGAGTCGGCGAACCACGCTATCAAGCCCCGGTCCCCGGCCAGGAAGTAGTTGGCGAAGGGCGCGAGCATGCCGAGGAGAGGGTGGTCCAGATGCCCGGCGCCGAAGTTGCGCTGCAGCGAATCGGCAAGAGTGAGCTGCAGGCCATAGGCCCAACTGTCATAGCCCTGGCCCTCGCTGCGGTGGTTGTTGGCTCGCTCATCCCAGTAGTCCAGGAGCCGGTCCTCCGCCAGACGCAGGCAGGTTGCGGCACCCTCCACTTCGCCCAGGGCGGCCGTGGCACACAGACCCAGAACCGTCGTCCAGAGCGCGTAGCCGTTGGTGTCATGCATGTCCACGGACAGAAGGGCATAGAGGGGAAGCAGCACGTTACGCTGGAAGGCGGCCTGCACCAGGGCCCGCTCCTGTGGCGTGAGCAGGGGAAAGACGAGGTCATAGGCATAGGCGGCGGCGAAGGCGATGTAGCCGACATCAAGGCCGGGCCTGCCGTTGACGGGGTCGTACCACTGCGGCCAGCGCGAGATCGCCGTCAGGAGTTCGACCGCCCGCCTCCCGTACTTCTCGTCGCCCGAGGCCGCGTAGCTCAGCGACAGGCTGGACAGACGGTCGGCGAGAGCCATTGCCAGCGGGTTCCACGACACTCCGCCCCCGTCTCGGGGTAGTTCCTCCGGCGGCCACGGCAGCGCCTGATCGCCGAACGTGATCTCCGGCTCCAGCAGGTAGCTGTCGGCTCGGGCGCGGATTTTGCTGAAGAGGTCAGCGCGGGAAGCTCCGAAGGGGGTCTGCCGCGTGTCACTCACCCATTGTGCGAGGCGGCTGGCCTCAGCGGACGACAGGAAGACCCTGGGGTGTTCGCCGATCGGGTCGGTCAGTGGCTTCTCCGCAGCGAAGACCTCGGCCGGTGAGAGCACTCGGGTCAGTCTCAGGGCTCGCAGGCAGAGGCTGCCGGCGGGCAACATTGCCGAAAGCGCTACCGTGGCTTGCGTGGCGCCTGGTGGAGCCACATCCTGCAAGCTCACGGTCTCCCAGGTCGCCCCGGTCGGCACGGGCTGGGTTGCGACGTGAGCGTGGGAGAGTTCGGAGCCCTCGCTGCCAAAGAAGCGCAACTCGAAGCACGCGGGGGCCAGCGTCCCGGGGGCGATACCCTCCAACCTGGCCTGCACCGCCAGGCGATAGTTCAGCCCTTCCCGCACGTCGGCACGGCCCAGAGACAGTCGCATCCAGGGAGCGAAGGCCTGCGTGCCCGGTGGTGCGCTGACGCGCCAGAAGCCCTCCCCGTTCCCACGGCTGATCCGGTACCCATCCTCGGTCGGTGGCGCTGGCTCGCCCGCAAAGCTCCGCTGCAGGACGGTGGCCGCATCCTCCGTGGCCGGAAGTGCCAGTCGGCGGGGTGTATGCACCTGAGGCGGCGGGGGGGGCGCCGGGCCCGGAGGGGCCACATCAGGGCCAAAGCGTGCCTGGACCTGTCCGTGAACGAGGTAGAGAAGCACGCGGTAGAGCAGTTGGCTGGTTGTGCCGTCGCGGTCTGCCGTGATGCCCAGGTCCCCGCAGGTCTGGATCAGCTCGCCGCGACCGTGCGAGACAGCAGTCACGGCGGGCGAGCCATCGGCCGCTCTCAACAGCACGCGACCGTTCGGGCCAAGCCCGGACACGCCATAGCGATAGGCGCTGTAGCGGATGACCTGACCCACGCGCAACCCCTCGGTGAGCGGGTGCTGGTTGTCGCTGACGGACCAGTCTGAGCCGGGACCGGGACTGCCGAAGCTGCCCGTGAGGATTGCGGCCGGCGGCGGGCAGCCGAAGGTGCAAAGGACCCTCCCCCCGCTCCGGACGTAGGCCGCCAGGTTGCCCTCCACTTCCGTCGGGAGGGCCGCGTCCTGCTGGCTGGGATCGGCATTGGTTACGATGATAAGGGCCTGATAGCGCTCGAGGCCTTCCGGGTCGCGAAGGTCCTGGCCACTGACCAGCTGACCCTCAGCCCCGATCGCCTCAAGGGGGGCAACATATGCAGCCCGGTAGGCTTGACCGCACAGGCCAACGAGGGGGACTTCCGCCTGGCAGTCAAGCGTCCCCCCCTGCAGTGCGAGCAGCACCGCCAGCGCGGGGATAGCAACCAGCAAGCGAGGGCGGCAAGGCTGCACCAAACCTTCGTCCTTCCCGGCGGTTTGAGCGCTCACAGGAGTCCGGCCAAGCGCGCCGCCTCCTACCTGCTTGTTCTCTCCCACATTCCGGGTTCCCTCCCACAAGGCGGGCCCATCACCGGGTCATGATTCCCGGCTAGGCGTCTGGGGTTGTGACTCCATCACACACCGTCCGGTGCTTCAGAACAGCCTCTGCTCGAGGGGCGTAACCCGGCCACATCAGTGCTGCGTGGCGCACCGCGCTGTCAGTTCGGACGCAGGGATAGCTCGACGCCGGTCGTTCGCGGACCTTCGGATTCCCCCAGATTCAGGGACGATGAGTTTCCAGACGCTACGCCCGCTCGAAGGTCTCGTCACAGCGCTCCTCCAGCCACTCGTCCAACTCATCCATCATGGCCACTTCCGGGGCGAGATGGACCGTGGAGCTGCCCTCCAGCCTCTGCGAGTGTTCGCCCGCGTCCCCGTCCAAGCTACTCGTCCAGTCGAGGTACGGCTTCCTCGGCCTCATAACGATGGCCGAGCGGTTGACGGCGGGCGTCGGCATATCAATGAGTCGCGTGGGATCCCCTTCCTTCGGACTGCTCGGTCGGCACTGCAGCGCCAAACACCCACCCGTGCACGCCGGGAGCGGAACGGCCCGGGTCAGCGATGCGAGCGAGACCTGTTGGCGATGGATCACTCAAACGCCGGTTGGCCGTCTGAGTAGCGGGCACGTCTCTCCTGGACGGCTCCTCATTCGTCCGTTAGGCTTACCCGCATCGGGATTCGGAAGGCGTTCTGGCCCTCTATGGTGCGCCGCGGGAAGTAGACCTCC
>CAZKUN010000355.1:0-7603 GCA_964555935.1 uncultured Armatimonadia bacterium
GCGCAGGCTGCGGACCTTGGCGCCGCGCGACGCAGCCAGGTTCCGCGTGTTGGCGGTCGTGCCGAACAGGCACGCGCCGAACGCCTCGTCATAGGTCGCGTTGAAGGCCGGGGCGATCGTGTCCAAGGCCTGGATTGGGAACTCGATAGTCAATGAGTCGACATCATCAGGCGCGACCGAGAGCACCTCAAACAGGAAATGCGTTCCGCGCGAGGCGACGCGGAGCGACACCGTGACATCCGGATCGATGAACTCGGCGTTGAGGGTATCCCCATCGAGGCTGAGACGATGCAAGGGCACCGCGATCCCCTGGCGCTCAATCGCGAGCAGGGCAAAGGGAGCGTCCGCGCTGGCGTAGTCTTGGCCGGATGCCTTGGAGCGGAACTCCTTGACGACTCCACCACCCGATATCGTGACCGTGACGTGGTCGTTCTCCAGGCTGATGTCAGGCCCCAACTCCGCAACCTCGGGTCGCGCGAGCGGAGTGATCTGAACGTCATCGATGTCCACCGACATCCCGTTGCTCGCGTACAGGGCCAGGGCGCTTCGGAGGTAGCCATCTCCGCCGGGCTGGTAATATCCCGCGAACCTCCGCCACTCGTTCCCGGCCGACGTGCCGTGCAGAACGGATTGCCCGCCGATCGGCGCGTCCTCGTAGTACTCATAGAAGTGGCCCATCACCGGGCCGCCGCGCACCCAGACGGAGACCTCGTACCATTGACCGGCTTGAAGGCCGGCGCACACCTGGTAAAGGTGGCTGTGGCCCCCCTGCGGCGCGGTGATCCGAGCGCACTGCCCCCCGGAATGGGGGGCGTCGGTGGAGATCGCAAGCTCACCGGTATAGGCGGGGTTCAGCGTCCAGCCCTCGGGGATTTCGCCCGGCTCGCCCACTCGCCAGCCGCTGAAGAGCCCCTCGGCGTCGACCGTCGCGGCCACCGAAAACTCGAAACCTGGGTTCAACATGAGATTGCCCTGCTGCGTCAGCGCGGGCGTGCCAATCAGAGCGACAAGCAACACGCAGCCTCCGTAGCGTGGCATGCGCGCGTGTCCTGGCGAGTAGCGTGTCATCCGAGCCTCCCTAACGTGGCCCTCAGTCGGGCCCTGTGCCAAGCCGTTCCTCCACCGTGGCCGGTTATCCTGGTAAGCCGATGGGATGCAGTGTATCGGTGTCTGCGGACAGGCGTGCAGGTTCATGGCGTCCACGCGCCCAAATCTCGCGGAGAATGGGTGTCTGGTCAACGACCGAAGCACGGGAGCCCACCTGATGACACGGTGCTGCCCAAGGGTCGGCTATGTGGCGGCGACGCTGCTGATACTCGTCTCGACCTGCCTCGCGGGAGAGAACGACTGGCCCGCGTGGCGTCAGAACACCGCGCTGACGGGTCACACGCCTCTCAAGGGCGACATGACTTCAGCCCCGCGCGTGGCGTGGACATTCCCTCTGACCGGCATGAAAGGCCTGCTGGTGATGGAGCCGGGCCAGCCGGGCGTCCGCGCCGCCGACCGGCGCTCCGGGCAGTTCGGCGACGATTACCTCTCGCAGGCCTCCGAGCAATGGGGCATGCAACCACACGTCTACTCGCTCCCAAACGGCGAGCGGCTCGTCCTCACCGAGACGGCCGAGAAGCGCTGCGGCCGCATCCACCCCGGGCTTCCCGAGCCCCAGCAGGTGGTGATGACCGGCAAAGCCGCCGACGCGCGAATCCGTCTTTACGCGTGGGACACCCCGGACGGGCAGAAACGAGAAGTGTGGTCCTCGCCCGCCGGCAAGGTCGCGCACGAACGGTGGAACATCTGCTTCGGCGACATCGACGCGGACGGTGTTGAGGAGATCATCGCGGCGGGCCACGGCGGGGTGATGTGCTACGATCCTCGCGACGGCACGCTCGAGTCAGAACTTCACTACGGGCACCGAAGCCGGGGATTCGTCGGGGTCGCTGACATCGACGATGACGGGGCGGTAGAGTTCCTGGACATCGGGCTCTTCCAGATCGGGATCGAGGTCTGCGACTACCAGGACGGTGAACTCAAGCTCCTGTGGGGCGACAAGATCGAACTCGATATCTTCGCGCATCCGCGGATGATCAACACGCCGTTCGATGCCCTGTGCGACCTCCAGGGCGATGGCCAGATGTACGTTGTCTACAACATGTACAATGACGAGACCGACCGGCAATGGCACCTGATCGTCCGCGACGCAATCTCGGGCGAGGTCCGGTGGGATATTCCGCGCTTCTTCCTCAACGATTCGGTCGATCTCGATGGCGACGGCGTCCGCGAGCTGGTGGGCATCCACACGGAGGGGCGCTTCTGTCAGGGCTTCGGCCCGGCGTCCATCGCGCATCTGGGGCCAAGCGGGTTGGAGGAGCTGTGGACGCATCCGGAGGCGCGTTGGCCTCTGAGACAGGTGCTGGATATGCCGCGCGATCGCAGCACGTTCCGGTCCGCCGGCGGCCACGTGCAGGTCTGCCAGGGCGACCTCGACGGCGATGGGCGGACGGAGCTGCTGTTCAGCGAGATGCAGAAGGGTGGAAGCGGCCGCGAAGTGTTCGGCGTAGTCGGCCCGGACGCCGATGGCGGATACGAGACGGGCTGGACGGTGTCGGCGCCCGCCGACACGCGCAATGCCGTGCAGGCCATCGCGGATATCGACGACGACGGCGCCGACGAGGTGCTCCTTGAGTGGCGCGCCAACGGCCGCGGGGCGCTCCGCGCCCTCGGCAACGGCGCGCGGCCGAGGATCGTCAGCCACCAGCCGCTGATGCCCCGCCTTGGCCCGCCCATCGCCGCCGATCTCCACGGACGAGGCCGATTGAGCGTGCTGGCCACCTCCGCGGTCGACGAAGTTGTAGCCATCGCGCCCCCGACCGCATCGAAGCCCAGCGCCGGGCCGCGCGAGCTGTGGCGGCATCCGGGGCGCGGCACGAACCGCACGAACAGCCTGGCCGCCGCCGACCTCGACGGCGATGGCGAGTGCGAGGTCCCGGTCGTCGGAGAATCACCGACCGGGCAGGCCAGGATCAGCGCTCTCGACGGCGACGGAAAGACCATCTGGCACCGGGACTTCGATGAAGTCCATGGACAACGCTACATCTTCCGGATGGGCGGCATCAGCCACCTGTTCACCGGCCGTCTGACCGATCCGGGCCGCAGCGACGTCTACGTCTCCCTCCTGCGCAGCATCATGCACAGCGACATCGGCATCGCCCTCCGAGGCACGGACGGCGCGCTGCTATGGCGCCGCGACAAGGCCAGCAACATGGGCTACGCGGGAAGCGGGCTGGCGTTCGCCGATCCGGATGGCGACGGGTTGGACGACATCTTTTGCGGTTACCCGATCTGCTACTGGAGGGCCGACGGCACGACGGGCGAGGTCCTGTTCTTCAACAATCCGGGAGATGTGCTGCCCGGCTGGCCGGCCTACGCGGTGCCCGTCGTCACCGACTTCGACGGAGATGGCGAGGCGGAGGCGTTCTTCCCCTCCCAATACACGTGGGGGTTGCTGGATATAGACGGCGCGCACATCTGGAACCTCGAGGAGGGCGATCTGCCCAGCGGCCTGATGCCCGGTATCGGCGACGTGGATGGGGATGGCAAACTCGAGATCGGCGCCCCGTTCCGTGACGGTTTTCGCTGCTACGACGCGGCAACGGGCGAGTTAAGGTGGAAGATCGCCGTGCCGGGCGGACCGTATGCCGGCATCCTTTCGGCGGATGTGGACGGCGACGGAAGCGACGAGTTCCTCTTCGCCGCCGGACAGAGAGTCGTCGCGGTCGGCGCGAGCGGGGGAAGTGGACGGATCGTCTGGGAGGCGGAGTTCCCCGCGCGCGTGAGCGAGCCGAGCTTCGCCGACGTTGACGGCGACGGGCTGGGCGAGGTGCTGCTCACTTGCGCTGATGGGAATCTGTACTGCCTGGGATCGGCGGAATAGGAGACATAGCGATGCCAAACGCCAGACGCGAGTTCCTGGACCAGTGGGGTGACCATGGTGATGCTGTCATCGTGGACACGCCCAAGCCCTGGCGGCTGGTCCTCTGGGAGGCCGCGCAGTACGTCCCAAGTTGGGACCTCGGCGGCGACGTGTGGTTCACGCCCGAATGGTTCGAGACAGCCTCCGCCGAGGACCATCAGTGCTACGAGCCGATCATGGACAAGGAATGCCGCTACACTCGCGCGGGCATCGTCGAGGGTGGACCGGCTCGGGCTCGGGTCGAGTGGAGCTACGCGCTCTGCGACAACCGATACCGGGTGTTCAACGGCAATTCCACGGCGGACGAACAGTACGCGGTCTACCCGGATGGGATCGCAGTGCGCCGGCTGACGGGCTGGCCCGGTGATGAATCCGCCCACGGCCTCAATCCGGTCTACTGGGAAGTCGGCGAGTTCATCCTCATCACCGGTCCTGGCGTGGGTCCCGACCAGGCCTTGGAGCCAACGTGCTTCACGTTCATGAACACCTCCGGCGACGAGATCCGCTGCGAGTGGCCCGAGATGTTCGGGCAGGACCCGTCGGGCGTTCCGCCCCTATGCGTGTCTCATCCGGAGATCGTCGAATGGGACGCCTACATCGGCGTGGTCCATCTCAAGGACAGGCCAAACGTGTTCATCGCAGTGCCGCATGATCCCAAGCTCTTTCCCTACGCGGCGTGTTCCACGTGCGGGGCGCCCCACCCGGAGTTCAAGCCCTTCCCCGGTGGTCGTAGCTACGCCCACTGGCCCGCCAACCCAACCACCGACTTTGTCGGCTGGACTCAAGCCACGCCCGAGGATACCGTTGCCCGCCCCTCCCACACCAGCTTCGTGACCTTCGGCTACAGCTACGGCGGCGAGACGCCTCGGCGGGGCAGCTCGTGGGTATACCTGACCGGGGCCATCGAGGGAGATGATCTTGGCCCGCTACGCGATACCGTTCGCGGCTGGCTCAACCCCGGTACTGTGAGGACGAACCACCTCTGGAATGGCTTCGCGTACTCGGAGCGGGCCCACAAGATCCTAAGGCTGAGCGATGAGCCATACCAAATCAGGATCGAGACGGACGGGCCGATCGTCCGCCCCGTCTTCGGCTTCGACACGGCCTTCCGCGTGGCCGAGGTCCGGCGCGGCGAGGCGGCGTTGCCGCCGGACGCATACCGGTGGCATACGTACCAGGGCGAGACGGTCCTCTGGCTCGATATACAAGCGGAGAAGCAACTCGACGTGGAGGTGGTACCGGAATGAACGCACCCGAGCGCGCGATTGACGTGCCATGCCGTTACTACCGCGTCTACACAGACGAGGACGTCCCTTGCGTCGAGCCAAACTTCGGCTTCGTGGAGCGCGCGCTCAGCGTTCCCGTGGAGCAAGCGGCGCTCGTGCTGGTAGATGTCTGGAGCACCCATTACATCGATAGCTGGCTCGCCCGCGCGGCCGAGATCACCAAGACCAAGATCGTTCCACTCGTCGCCTCGGCCAGGGAAGCGGGGCTGACGGTGATCCACGCGCCATCGCCGTCCATCGTCGAGAAGCGCGGCTATCAGACCGCCAAACCGGAACTCGCGGTCTCTGAGCCTCAGACCGATGACTGGCCGCCTCCTGCGTTCCGTGGAATCTATCGCGGCGGCGAGCACGCCGCCTTCGGACGCATGTCCGAGCCGCGCCTGCCGGCCGTATACGAGCGCTACGAGGTAGAACTCGACATCGCCGAGGAAGTGCGGCCCGTTGCGGATGATCTGGTGATCTCCACCGGCCCCGAGCTGCACGCGGTGCTGCGAGAGCGCGGGATCCTGCACATCTTCTACGCGGGCTTCTGCGCCAACTGGTGCCTGATCGGGCGAGACTACGGGATCCTGGCGATGAACGAACGCGGCTACAACATCATCCTCGTGCGAGACGCGACGACGGGGATCGAATCCCACGACACGGTCGACGCGCTCACCGCCACCGAGATGACCATCCGAGAGATCGAAACGAAGAACGCGTGGTCGGCGACCACCGAGGCGGTGGTCGCCGCCTGCGAACGCGCTAGGTGACCAGCCGCCGGAACGGTTCTTTGCGAATGTCGCATTCGAGGGCGTCGTCGACCGAGCCGGCGTCCAGAGCGCCCCGGATCACCCCGAATGCCTCCGCCGCGGTGTCGCCGGTTCGTTGGATGTCCTCATCCGTATGGGCAAGACAGGGCCTGAAAACGGTGTGGCAGTGCACGCCCCGCTTGGCCATCTCCTGGATGAAGAGCGTGTTGACCTTGGGCCGGAGGGACTCGTCCGGGAGCGCCAAGTGTAGGTAGGGACTCGCAAAGACGCCTTTGCACTCGCCGCTCAGCCCGGCCCGAGTGATGGCCTGGTTGAGGGCGGCCCGCAGCGCTTCGCCGATGCTGTGGAATCGGCGGGCCGAGTCTCGCTTCTTCAACTCGCGGATGGTAGTGAGCGCCGCGGCAAGGCCGATGTTGTCGCTCCAATACGAGCTGGAGATGAACATCCGGCCGGCGCTCTCCATGACCGCCCGCGAGCCGACAACAGCCCCCATCGCATACCCGTTGCTGATCGACTTGGCGAGGACGGTCATGTCGGGCGTCACGCCCAGATACTCCTGGGCACACCCGGGCGAGACACGGAATCCGCAGGAGACCTCATCGAAAATGAGCGTGACGTCGTGAGCGCGCGTTAGCTCCTGGACGCCCTCCAGGTAGCCCGGCTCGGGCAGATCCGACCGCATTGGCTCCATCATGACGCAGGCCAGGTCGCCCCGATGCTCCTCAAGGAGATCGCTCAGCATGTCGAGGTTGCCATAGCTGAAGGGGATAGCCGTGCCGGCGAGAATCTCGGGTACGCCGATCGGCTCGATGCCCGCGAACGGGTATTCGCCGCTCTCGGGATCGCAGAGGTAGTTCGCCGACTGATACCAGTCATGCCAACCGTGATATCCACAGAACAGGACCTTGTCGCGCCCGGTCCCGCCTCTCGCGATTCGGATCGCGGCGGCACACGCATCTCCCCCACCCTTGGTGTAGCGCACCATCTCGGCGCTGGGAATCGTCTCCACGAGTTCCTCAGCCAGTTCCAACTCAAGCGGGCTGTTGACCGAGTAGAGGCTGCCCCGATCCACCTGCTGCTTGACCGCCGCGTCAACCACGTCGTCGGCATGCCCGAGGATGATAGCGGTGAACGCGCAAACCCAATCGAGGTACTCGTTGCCATCCACATCCACGAAATGGGCGCCCTTCGCCTTCTCCGCGTAGACTGGGCTGATCCCGCTGGCGAACTGGCTGGCCCTGCGGCTGATGAGCTGCGTCCGGCCGGGGATGAGGTCCTCGGCCCTCTCGTAGATCTCCATCGATCGCCGCACAGAATGGTGCGTGGGCATCTCAGGACCTCGCTTTCCAGTTGAAGGTCATCATTGCGCTCCGCCACGCTCTCTACCGATCTCCGCCTCCCGCTCCTCCACGTATCGTCTCAGTTCCGCCAGCCGGTCATCGGGGACCTGCGGCGTGTGGCTGGCGATGAGATCCTCGGCGCGGGCGTGCGCGAGATCGAGCGCCAGATCATCATCCTTGCCCGGCGCGAAGACGGGGAGCAGGTCGCTCTCGTAGTGCTCATCCGTCCGCATGTGCTTAAGGGTCAGGTCGTCC
>CAZKUN010000356.1:0-7515 GCA_964555935.1 uncultured Armatimonadia bacterium
CGAGGGATCGATCACCCGGTAACAGCGGTAACGGGTTCCGAGCAACTTCTTTCTACCAACCCACTGCAATCGGCGGAGCTAGCTCAAGTGTTAGTAAAATGAATCGCTCCCCGGGCATTGCTCGCACCAGGAACGTGGGGGCTAACATTCGTGTCCCCCGTGGAGCGTCGAGGTCCAGTCAGACGCCGGAGAATACTACAGTCATCACCCAATGCAAGCCTCGATGGCGCTCGGTGACCACACGCCAGGTTCCCCCGAACTTAGGGACGATGGGTTTCCGGATACTACGGGCACCGTGACTGGTCGCCTAACGCCTCATGCTCGACACGGAAAGGTCCTCGCCCTCCGACAGCACGTACCCATTCTCCGACGCCAGCTCGGCTCCGGGGCCCAATGCAGCGGTCGCCCACGCGGCCCTCACTCAGGGCTCAGCGTCGTCAGCACGCGCACTACCCCGCCGGAGGAGACCTCGAGTCGCACGCGGCCGTCGTCGAGCCGCTCGATGCCGTCCACCCGCGCGTTTCGCGGCGCCTTGCGCCCGTTGAAGGGCACGAACAGCGCCGCGAAGCCACGGGTCGCCGTCTCGGTATCTGCCTCATAGTGGAGCGTGGCCGTCGGCTCGGTGTCGTGGCTGTAGATCGGCCACATGCGCGTGTCCTCGACATGGGGTGCCCATCCCGAAGTGCCGACGTGCATCAGCAGGTTAGGGCCCTTTCGGTAAACCGTCGCGGCCGTTCGACCTGCCTCGTCGAGCCGGACGTCACGCGTCGCCAGGTGGAAGTTCTCCCAGATGACCTGTCCGTCCGGCAGACCATCGAACTCATCCCACAGCACCCAGTAAGCGCGATCGACGAAGAACACGTGCCGGCGGACCGTGATGACCTCGCCGGTCTCACTGACGGGAATCGCCATCTGCCCGATTGCGTAGTCCAGGTCGTCGCCGGTCTCCCAGTGCAGCACCCTTGGCTCCACCTTGTAGGGCAGGTTCGTTGCCCCAAGCGTGGGCGTACTGTGCCACCAGCTCTGGTTGTAGATATCGCGCTCGTGCGCGTAGTCGCCGACATACGGCTCGATCAGCAGCTTCCGCCCACCCGACCAGATCTGGATCCCCAACGTATCGCGATGGTGGTGAGCCGTTCCCTGGGGGCTGACCTTGAAGAACAGCCACCGAGCCTGCGTCGACCAGTCCGACCGCATCACGCCGAGCTGCGCGTGCGGCAGCAGCACGGACAGGTACGGCGGCGCCTTCCCCGCGCGCCCATCGGCGGCCAGATAGCGCCAGTCGTCGCGGTCGCACAGGTCGGCCGCCAGCCGCAACATCGGCCGGTAGTCCCAGTTGACGGTCACGTCGTCGTTTACGCCCGGCGTCGAACGCGTCGGCGTTGACATGCGGACGAACACGTCGACCGTGTCCGTGATGAGCTCGACGAACTCCGGCGGAAGATCGTTCGCGACGCCGGCGGCCTCCGCCAGTCCAAGCAGTGATATGGCCCGCCGGATGAAGTTGCAGTGATACGCGATCGACCGCTGCTCGTGGCAGTGGTCCGGCAGAAGCTCGCGACGCCACCCGCCAAGGTACTTCGGCCAGAGCTCCGCCTCCCAGGTAGCGCTCCCATTGAACTCGGGGAACAGCGCGGCCGCCATCCACTGAGCGATAGCCGTGTGATGAAGCGTGTTGTCCTTGTAGGCTCCAGCCCCGACCGCGTGCAACTGCCGCGCGTGCGCCCACAGCCAACGCCCCATGATGGCGTGGAAGCGATCCGACAGCTCCGGCGAGTCCTTCATCATGAGGTATGTCGGAAGGGCCAGCGACAGACGGCTCGCAACGGACGTGTAGCCGGCCGGCTCGTAGTTGTCTCCCAGCGCCATTGCCACGATCTGCTTCTGGAACTCGCGTGCCCACTTCGGGTCACGCTGGTGGTAATATGCCGCCGCCAGGTCCTTGATGAACCAACCAGCGGGGTTCGCCGTCTGCACCCAGCCGTGGTCCGCCTCGCCGGCTTCCGGCGGCAGGCTGTAGTCCTGGACGACTCCCCTGAGCAACGCTTCCGCGCGGTCGGGCGTGTACCGGCCGTCGGCATCGTAGACGCCCTCCTGTTCCAGGAACAGGTAGTAGCGCAAGTCCGCGTCATCGCTGATCGATAGCAGATCCGTCTTCGTCTCCCGCACAAACTCCGCCCACGCGCTCCGCGCCGACTCGCCCCCTGCCTCGAGCTCCGCCCTTCGATCCGCCAGGGCGGGATGCGCGACGTCGAGCCACCGCGACCAGCCCGCCGGGTCATCGTCGAGCAGCATCAGCCGCCAATGCGCGATCCGCCGTTCCCAGTACGGTTGGGCGGCGGCCCAGTCGGTCTGCTCGTCAATGCGGGCTCGTGCCCACCGCAGCGGATCCGCGATGCCAAACTCGGCCAGCGCGGGCTCGTATCGCTCCAACTCCACGGCCACCGTCTGTGGATTCCACTTCAGGGCAGATGTGTCAGGTCCGTCCTGCGCATCGGCTCGGCTTGGGCCCGCGCCGAGCCAGATGCAGATCGCTGCGGCATGTGCGGATCGACCCCACTTCACTGAGCGCCTCCACTCTGTGCGGAATCGTCCACGTCGGGATCCAGCGTTGTTAGGACGTGAGTCGCGCCGCCCACAGTTACGCGCAACCGAACGCGGCCCTCATCGAGCCGCTCGATTGCATCCGCCTGCGTGTTCCGCGGCGGCTTGCGGCCCTCGAAGGGGACGAGCAGCGCCGCGAAGCCGCGAGCCGCAACGTCCGAGTCGGCCTCGTAGTGCAACGTCGTCGTCGGCACCGTGTCCCGACTGCTCACGGGCCACATCCTGGTGTCTTCCTGTAGCATCGTCCAGCCCGGTTCGCCCACCAGCATCAGCAGGTTGGGGCCGCCGGGGAGCGCCGTCGTGACTGATCGGCCATCACCGGAGGGATCGAATTCGCGCGTGGGAAGGTGGAAGTTCTCCCACACGATCTGCCCATCTGGCAAGCCCTCGAACTCATCCCAGAGCACCCAGAATCGGCCGTCGACAAAGAAGACGTGTCGGCGGATCGTGGCGGGCGGGCGGTCATCACCCGTCGGCACCGTTATCTCACCGACAGCGTAATCGAGTTTCGGCCCGGTCTCCCAGTGCAACACCTTCGGCTCGGGTCTCAGGGGCAACAGCGTCTCCCCAAACGTCGGCGTGCTATGCCACCAGCTCCGGTTATACACGTCGCGCTCGAAGGTGTAGTCACCCTTGTACGGCTCGACCAGCAACTGCCGGCCGTCGGCCCATATCTGAATCCCGAGCGTATCGCAATGGTGGTGCCCGCCCTCGGGACTTACGTTGAAGAAGAGCCAGCGCGCGTTCCTCGACCATCCCGACCGCATGACCGCGAGTTGCCCGTCCGGTAATAGCGTGGACCGTTCGCGCGGCGGCTTGCCGTGCCGACCGTCGGTCGTAAGATACCGCCAGTCCGGCCGATCGTAGATGTCGGCGCCGAGTTGTAGAACATGGCGGAAGTCCGTAAGGACCTCCCAGTCATCGTTCACGCCCGGTGTTGATCGGATCGGCGTGATGACAGCGGCAAAGGCGTCCGTGGCGCGACCGACAAGCTCCCGGAAGCCCTCCGGTATGCTCTCCTGCGTCCCCAGCATCTCCGCCAGCGCCAGGACCGAAAGCCCGCGGTAGACGTAAGTGAGGTGGTAGCCGAATGCCCGGTGCTCGTGCGTGCCGTCCGGGAGCAGATCCCGCCGGTATCCGGCTTCGTAGCGCGGCCAGAACTGCTCTTCCCAGGCTTGGCTGTCGCGGAATTCGGGGAAGAACGCGACCGTCATCCACTGGGCCATCCCCGTAAGCGTCAGCATGTTGTCCTTGTAGCCGGTCTCGCCGACGGCGTGCAGTTGCCTGCCATGCGCCCACATCCACCGCCCGATGATGCTGTGGAATCGCTCCGACATAGCCGGCGAGTCCTTCATCAGGAGGTACGTCGGCAGTATGAACCTGAGGCGCGTGGCGACGGCGGTGAATCCGGCGATCTGATACCCCATGACCATCGCCACGACTTCGTTCTGGAACTCGCGGACCCAGCGATCGTCGCGCTGGTGGTAGTAGGCCATCGCCAGGTACTTGATGAACCACCCGGCGTCATTGGCATTCTGCACCCAGTCGTAGTCATCTCCGCCCTCGAACACGGGCAGGTGGAGCGTATGCACTTTGCCCTCGAGCAACGCTTCCGCCCGGTCGGGCACATGGGCGCCGTCCGCGTCGTAGATCCCGGCCTCTTGGGCCTCAAACAGCGCCATGCGAACGGATCGGTCGCCAACGTGTTTGAGAAGGCCGGGCTTCCCGGCGATGTGATCCGCCCACGCCCGTCTCGCGCGCTCTGCGCCGGCCTCGAACTCCGCTCGCCGCGCGGCCAGTGCAGGATGATCGAGGTTGAGCCACTGCGACCAGCCCGCCGGGTCATCGTCCAGCAGCATTAGGCGCCAATGCGCGATCTGCCGCTCCCAATAGGGCTGGGCGGCGGTCCAGTCGTCTTCCTCTGCTACGAGGGCCCGCGCCCAGCGAAGCGGGTCCTCAATCCCGAACTCCGCAAGCGCGGGCTCGTAGCGCTCAAGCTCCGCGGCGACGGTCTTCGGGTTCCACTTCAGCGCCGACGCGTCCGGTTCGGGCTCGACCACGCGCTGCAGCGTGGGGTCGTCGAACACGACGCTCAGGCCTTCCGCCTCGATAGGGTGCGCTCCCACCATCATCACGAGCGACACGGCGCGCTCGGGCACCGTGACATGAAGCACGAGCCGTTGCCAGCGCCCCGTCGGGACGCCGAACACGGTATTTGCGTAGAGACGCCGGTCCGGCCCGAACAGGTTGCCGTCGCTGTCGCGAAACGCGACGTAGAGGTTCGCCGGCCTCGCCGCGTCGCCCGCTGAATCGCCCTCGCGCTCCGCCTCCTCGCTCGCGGCGGCCCGCATCCAGACTGTCGCCAGGAACGTGTCCCCGGGTTCGGCGGGAAGCGACTGAATCAGCGCGCCGCCTTGTCCGCTCTCAAACACCATGCCGCGCGAGCCGTCGCGGCCCGCTCCCTCGCGGGTCCCCGCCTTCGATACTGGCACGTCCGACGGCTTATCCCGGATCCAGAGCGACCACTGCTCGGGCGCGCCCTCTCCGGTCCAGTCGTCATTCGCATCCGCCGTCTGCGCGGTGCCGGTTGTCTCAAAGCCCGGGTTCTCAAGTAGGTTCTCGCCGCCGGCGGCCGCAACGATGCGCATTACGTCGCCGATCGCCGCCGGCCACGGCATGCTTGTGATGGCTTCAGTCGCCTGCGTCAACCTGTCCGCATCCCCCGCCCACCAGTCGAGGACCTCGAGAGCTGCGCTCGCCACCGTCGTGTCCATCTGCGGGAACTCGTCTATGACCAGGTAGCTCCCCATCCGGCGGATCGTCTCGCCGAGCAGGTCGTCGCGCTGCTTTGCCTCCGCCCAGAACCGTTCGCGCTCCACGATCATCTCGGCGTAGCGCTTGAGGCTCTCCAGTGCCTTCTCGGCCTCGCCGGCTGTCCGGACCGCGCGTGCTCTCAAGTCCTGGTTCAGGAGATACGTCTCAATCCCGAGTTGCGAGTAGATGAGCGCGTCCCGCACGATCTCAATGCGCTCTCTCACCTTGGCGTCGTCGGCCTCATCCAGCGCGCGGCTCAGCAGTGAGAGGCCCTCGGCGATCTCGTCGGGTGAGATGGCCAATACCTGTTCGTGCCGATTGCGGCTGACGGCGAGCTGGCCGGCAGTGTTCGAGAAGTCCGTTGTCCGCCCTGGCCGCGGCGTGTTCCAGGCACGCTCCAGGAGGTCGTAGTACTCGGCCACCGTCGCCGCCGCCGGGCCGAACATCTTCGTGTAGAACTCCCCGAGCAGCTCGTCGATGTCGAGCGTGGCGTCCCATTGGAGCTTCGAGAACGCCCAGATCATCGGCGCGGTGTGCGGCAGGAACGTGTGGATCTCGGTGTAGTTCGCGTCGACGCCGAGTTCGCGGTCGAACTTGATCTGCCGGTCCAGTGCGTGGGGGTAGAAGCGCGGCGCGAACGTGCCGAGCCCGTAGTACTCGTACCTGCCAAGGGGGAGTCCAAAACGGCTGGCCCATTCCCTCGTCAGGGCCTTGTCAGCCTCCTCCGCGCCCGGCGCCCACCACGTGCCGCAGTTCTGCGTGAGGAAACCGTAGGCATTGCTCTCCATCCGCGGCACGTTGACCGGTGGCTGGCGGAGCTGGCGGTAGATGAGCGCGCCGATGTAGTGGTCCGCGTGTGTCTTGGCGACTTCCCGCGCGACGGCGTTGACGAAGGCGTAGTTGCGGTCACTGAACTGGTCCTTCTCCAACGCGCCCGGCGGGTCGAGCGCGCGGCAGTTGTCGCACTGACAGAGGTTCGTCACGTCATCCATGCCGAGCGAGAAGCTGCGCCGCCGGCCGAAGGGGTCTGCGTCGAACCAGCTCCGGATGAAGTCAGCCGTCACGCGGACGACCTCTGGGTTGCTCGTGCAGGGCCAGAAGCGGTTGTGCCTGGCCAAGGGGCCGGGCGGTGGCACGAAGCGCTCGCCGTTGATGAGGGGGTAGTACTCCGGGTGCGCTTCCCCGTATGTCTCTGCGGGAAACGCGCCCTGAAGCTGGTTGCCGAGCCGGTTGCGGATCGGCGTGCTGCGAGAACTCGCCCGGTTAAGCCAATCCCACCGGTTCCACGGCCCGCCCGTCCGCGTCTTCCAGTCCCAGTCGTCGTGTCCACTCCACATGCGCAGCGGCGTTGTCGGGACGACGACACGATCCTCGACCTCAACGGTCAATTCGCCCGCATCGTGGCTCGGCAGGTACTCCCAAAGCTCGCCCGGCGCGAACCAGCGAACCCCCAGGTCGTGCTCGATGAACGACAGCACCGCGTAGGCGATTGCTGCGTTCGTTCGGCCGGAGAAATACACGTTGCCGTCGTGCGCGCGAATGGCGAACGCCTCCCGCTCCGCGCTCTCCGACAGGCCATCGGTGGGGGGCAGGTCCTCGGGGCGCGATCCGATGGCCCCATGTGAAGCGTGCTGGCCGAACACGCCCAGGATCAGACCCGCGCCGTCGATCCGCGCGCCGTCCATTCTGATAGGCACATCCACTCCGGACAGCCGCCGGATGTACAGCGCCAGCTCCTCAGCCGCTTTGCGCAGTTGCTCATCCCCCTCGTGATCGGACGGGCGGCCATCCTTCCTGGCAACCACTATTGTCGCCGCCGGTTCATCATCCCTCACGAGATCCACTGTCTCACACCGACCGACGACACCACCGAGACTGAGACACACGGCGAGCGCGTTGATGCCCATGATGCACACGGCATTCGCTCTGGATTGGGTTGCGGCCTGCATGGGTGCATCGGGCCAGGGACGCCCGTTGGGCATGGCGCGGGCGACTCTCCCGCCGAGGATTCCCGCAAGGAAGAAACGTCTGTGACGGGCGTGGGTGTTGACGGCGCTTTAAACGGGAGGCACTACGGCGGCGTTTGAAATGGGAGGC
>CAZKUN010000357.1:0-7464 GCA_964555935.1 uncultured Armatimonadia bacterium
CCGCCTACGCGGCGCTCGGCCCCGGTGCCGGCAGTTGGTTCAGCTTTGTCAGCGACCGACAGATCGCGCGCGGGATGCGGGATCTGTCCGAGTACGAGGTCGTCTACGTTGCCCTCGCCACCTACCAGCGCGCGGCGGTGCTGGACAAGCTGGCGCAATACGCCCGGCAAGGAGGTATCATCGTCTGCGGCGATGAGACCGCGTTCACATGGGACATCAGCGGCGATGATCTTTCTGGTCGCTGGGAGGATCTCACAGGCGTCAAGCGGCGGGAGGTCCGTGCCGGCACGAGCTTGGCTCAGACGGTGCCTAACGGCTTCGTCAAGGGCCGAACAGGGGTGCCGCTGCGCCTGCCCGGATCCGGCGTATCTCTCGAACCGCTCGACGCCTCGGTCGACCCGCTCGCGGTGTTCGCGGATGGTGACCTGGCCGCGACGGCACGTCGGTATGGTCAGGGCTGGGTGGTCTGCTTCGCGGCCAATCCCTTCGCGTCCCCAGACAAGAACAGCACGGTGGTCGAGTTGGTGAGGGCCATCCAGAAGGCTGCGGGAGCCAAGCTCGACCGCCCCATCTGGCGCTTCAAGCTGCCTCCCTTCGCTGAGACCAACACGCCGCCCGCACCGGGTCGTCAGTGCCTCACGAATAACGAGGTTGTGCTCAGTCCCGATGGTGAGATCACGCCCGCCACCAACGTCCAGTGCGACGGCACGTACACCTACAGCCACTTCCCCACCGGTCTGGCCGATTCAGCGACCACAGGCGACATTGCGTTTGCGGATGGGCATCTGACCAACCGCAAGGCCGCCTTCGCCGGGCGCAAGCGCGGGGGCGACCTCAACCCGCCGGCGCTGGAGAAGTGGATCGCTAGTTGGACCGATGCTGAGCCCGTGAACATCACCTTCGACTTCAAGCAGCCCGTGTCGGTCGATGCCGTCCGGTTCATCTACTCGGGCATGCTGCCGGGCGTTACCGTGATGGGCAGCGCCGACGGCGCCGAGTGGTCTACCATCGGCTCCAAGTCGGGGAACGTAGTGACGGCGGATGTTGAGGAGGCGACCGTGCCGCTGCGGGGCACCGCGCGCTTCGTACGAATAGACCTTGCGGCTCGGCTGCCCGGCGTGACGATGGAACTGTCGGAGATTGAGATCTGGGGAAGCCAAGAGACCCAGTGACGGCGGCCCGGCGTGAAAGGTGAGAACTCTCCTCATGCAGTTAGGCACCGCATCCATTGACATCACGCCGCCCGCGGGCACACCCATGGCCAGCAGCTTGCAGCCGCGCGCGTCGGTCGGCGTTGATGACCCGCTGCTGTGCAAGACGATGGTTCTCGGCAACGATGAAACGCGCATCGCCCTGGTGACGCTTGACCTCATCGCCTGGACGAGGCGCCTTCACCAACAGCACACGCCCACTGGACGTACGGCTCCTTGGGTCGAACTACTATGGCCGCCCGCTGCAGTCCCCTGGCCCAGCTCGGACGATGGCAAGAGGACACGTCACAGACCGAAGCTGACCATCGGACGATCGGAGCGCGAGGCGTTCGCAGAGGTGTGTCACGGCGCGTCCACTGGGGCGCTCCCTACGGCCGTGTCTCCCGTGCAATGGGTGAGCGATGTGCGCGTCCCGCCGCTCGCTCCCGCCCATCCCCGCCGCCCGCACCCGCGCAACTTGGGGAGTTGGCCTTCACTTCCCGCCCCGACTCGCACCTCCAGCACCCGCTCCGCGCGTCCGCAAGCGCGGGCGCTCCTGAAGTTCGTCATGTCGCGATGGGCATCAGTACCGCGCAGATACCGAAGAGCTTCACGGAACCTGTCCACCCGAAAAACTCCATCCACGCCTGAATTTAGGGCTTTGAAGGCCGCGCGTAGCTGACTTGAGAAACGCACGCTCGTGACCATGCCAACGCTCAAGATCATCTACCGAAACCCAGCCGACCTCGTCCGCCTCATCGGTCAACTGACTTCGTATGCCGTCGTGTTCGCGTACGCCTTCGTGTCGTCGAGAGCGAAGACGGCGGCGACCGTCGTCGCGTTGCGCAGTCAGTTGGCTCACCGCATCGACCGAGTCAAGCAGAAGAAGGAGCCGAAGCCTCGATTCACCCCAGCGTTCCGAGTCGTCTGGGTCGTGCTCTCTCGGTTCCTCGACGGCTGGGAACACCTGGCTCAGCTGATGAAGCCCGCCACGGTCACGCTGGCATAGGGAGGGCTACCGGCTGTGGTGGCGCTGGAAGTCGCGGAAGCCCGGTCGCCCGTCGCTCGAGCAGGAGATGCGAGCTCTGATCCGCCAACTGAGCCGTCAGAACCCGCTTTGGTCGGCAGAGCGAATTCGCGATACGCTGGTGATTCTGGGCTATCCTCCGATCTGCGATGACACGGTCAGCAAGTACATGGTAAAGCGAAGGAAGCCGCGAGAACCATCGACGACTTGGCTCCCGTTCCTACGCAACCATCTGGATGTCTCGTGGGCGATCGACTTCTTCACCGTAACGACGATCAACTTCGCCACGGTCTACGTCTTCCTGGTCTTCGAGCACGGCCGCAGGCGGGTGGTCCATCTCGCCACGACTCGCAACACGACGATGGAGTGGGTGATCCAACAACTCAGGAACGCCATGCCATTCGGAGAGCAACTCAGGTACCTCTTCCGCGACAATGATGGCATCTATGGCCACGGGGTGGCGCTGTTTCTCGAGAGCTGGGGCATCGATGAAGTGCGGACAGCACCCCAAAGCCCCTGGCAGTCGCCCTACGTCGAACGGTTCATCGGCACACTCAGACGTGAGTTGCTGAACCACGTGATCGTGCTAAGCGAGGCGCACCTCGAGCGACTGCTAAGGGAGTTCATCGAAGAGTACTACCACGTCGCCCGACCACACCAAGGTCTGGGTGGCGACACGCCGACACCCACCGAAAGCCCGCCTGAAATCGACGGCCCCACGAGACTCGTCGCCATCCCCGTCCTCGGAGGACTGCACCACCGGTACGTTCGAGCCGCTGCCTGACCACGACCGACAGCCAATCAGCGCACACGTGACGGCTCGGTCAGGTCCGGCGAGGCATCGTCATGTGCGCCGACGAACCGTGGGGCGTCACCGCCGGATCACACCCGCTCAGACCGGGTTCGTGGCGGCTCGGATGGAATAAGTCGGATGGACAGGCTGTCGACGACCCACTATCCGGGGGCGAAACGATACTCGTACGCGGGAGAGGTGATGTCGGCCTCGCCACGCTCGCGGATGCGAGGCATCACCAGGACGAAGTCGTGCGTCTCCCGGTCTTCATAGACGCGAAAGTTGGATAGCCCCACATGGTCGGAATCCCCCTCGCGGCGTGTGTCGATGACCTGCAGCGACCGCCCGATAACGGCACGTTTCTCTTCATCGATCTCGGCAAGGTGGAGCGGGCGTCGCGGGTCCTCGATCCTGGTCGGACGAGGGGAGATGTTCCCGATCCAGTAGAGCTTGCCGGTCCGACTATGCCGTATCAGTACGCTGCCGGATGCAAAGGAGAACAGGGGCTCGCGCGTGTCGTAAGGGAGAGGTTCCGCTGGCGACCAGGTCAGCCCGCCGTCAGTGGACGAGCTCCGCCATTTGTGGACGGACACGTCAGGGGTGTTCCGGTTGCCGGCGCGGCAGACCATCAGAAGTGAACCGTCGACGAGTTCGGCGATGGTCGGTTCCTCAAGGCCTGCTGTCGACACCTTTGGATCGACCGTGATCATGGAGCTCAGATCCCAGATGAGGCGCTCGCCTCGCCACGAGCCGAGGAAGCACCCGGCATGGGAGCCCAGGACGGGCTTGACGCTGAAGTCCATTGTGCTGGGCAAGAGGGCCACGGGCAGGAGCACGCGCCCCTCGCTGGTCCGCACGGGAGCGCAGAACGAGATCATCATGCTGTTCCTGCCGTACTCGGTGTCGCGCGCCCAATGCGTGGCGTCGTACCCCTCCTGGATGAGCTGGACCGGCTCGCCGAACGACTCCCCCGACTCATCGAGCACGCGCATGAAGATGCGCGTGTACCGGTTCGCCTCGCCCGTGTAGGTGCCCGCCGGGTAGAGTTGGTCGTTGTAGAGATGGAGGACCCGGTTGCAGGCGTCGTCGTGGAACAGACAGCTCTCCCCCCAGAGACGCGTGCCGTTCCGGGTCCGCTCCTGCTCATGGATGGGCCGGGGCGCAGACCAGGTGGCCCCGTTGTCCCCGCTGCGTACCTCATACTGGGAGCTGATGGTGTCGGACGCGAACAGCTCTCCGTAGTGGCGGATGAGAACGGGGCCCTGTTCCTGGGCGTAGGCCGTGTTCACGCTGACGATGGCACACCCCGGGGGAGCCGGGATGGCCACGCTCCTGCGGACCTCCATTCCGTTTCCCCTTCTCCAGAGGTGAGACGCGCTATGGCGGCAGGACAGCTGACTGACATACGGGTCACGAGCTACGCGTCCTCCCTGGTCCGTGAATGACGGGACGCGCCCGCTCTCAGGGGAGGTCGCGGGCCAGCCGGAAGCCAACACCCACGCCGTGGTAGTGCGGGCGATGACGAGAGCGCCGGTGGCGCAGCAGCTCCGTGTTCTGCCACAGGAAGTTCCCGCCGCAGACCACCCGATAGGGTCCTTCGCTTTCGCCCTTCGGATCTACCGGAACGGGTTTCCAGCTGGAGTACCGCGACCGGTCATTCGCCCACTCCTGTGCGTTGCCTGCCATGTCGTGGAGTCCCCATGGATTCGGCTCCAACTTGCCGACGCTCTGTGGCAGGCGGCGAGAGTGCTTCGCCACCATGCGCTCGCCCTTCATGACGAGGTAAGAGCACCACGCGTACTCGGGCACCTCCTCGGGGTCATCACCCATGCCGTAGGGGGTGCCGGTCCCGGCCTCGGCGGCGTGGAACCACTCGCATTGGGTCGGCAGGCGGTACCGTCTCCTCCCTGCAAGGTTCAGGCGTCTGATGAACTCCTGGGCCGAGATGTAGCTCACGTAGGTGGCCGGGTGCTGCGGGCCATCCCGGGCCCCCACCTGGCCGGCCCATGGACGCGTGCCCATCACTGTGACCCATTGAGCCTGAGTGACCTCATGCATCCCCAGTTCGTAGGGCTTCGTCAGTGTCACGCTCACCTCGCGTACGATCACCTTGCCGGCCGGGACCCTGACGAATCGCATCCCCAGCGTCTCGGCCGGCCCCTTCCCGGCCTCGCGGACACCCCCCAAGAAGGCCTCCAGGGAGCCTTCCGTGACATCGGGTGTCTCAGACCGGGCAAGGCGCTCCTCACCCAGCTTCCGAGCTGCGGGCCCACGGATACGGGCATTGCCGGCCTGGAGGTCCACTGGCGGAGGCGGGAGAGGCTCGCCGCCGTCGGGGCGTGAGGGGTCGGTCAGGTTGAGGAACTCCTCGACGTTTGTGTATCCGTCACCGTCCCGGTCCATGGGGCCATCGGCTGGGTCTGTGGCGTTGAGGCCGTGGCCCTGCTCCCAGGCATCGGTCATGCCGTCGTGGTCCGTATCCGGGGGCGGTTCTGTGGCTGCGTAGGTCGGCCATCCGCCCACCTCATCCTGGCTGTCGATCAGACGCCCCGTCCGCGTCCGCAATTCCTCGACGATGCGGGCGTCCACGACGTCGCGCACCGGACGCGTGCAGCCAGCGAATGCGAGCACGGGCTCCAGGATCTCGGCAGCCGGCAGGGCGGTGATCGGCGGGGTCGCGGCGGGTCCGGGCAGACGCATGGTGTTGGGGAGCGGGGTCGGGGAACTGCTGCCGGCATGGACCATCATGCGCCGCCGCGCGTCCGGGTCGGTGGGCATGCCAGGCCAGATGTTGTCTTCGGCATAGATCGTCGTGTCATGTCCGTATGGCATCAGCCAGAACGCATAGGCGTACTGGGGCGCGTCGGAGCCGGCAAGGATCAGGTTGCCGACGTAGTTGAATGTCACGTTGCCCCCACCCGTGGCGCTCACGCCACGCTCGAAGCAGTAGACCACGTTGTTGCGGAGATCAACGAGGGACCGCTGCTTGCTCTTGCCCATATTCGTGTAGGGATGTCTGCCGTTGTTGTGCGCGAAGAGGCAGTGGTGCACGGAGACCGTGTTGGAGTCGCTTCCCAGGATCATGCCCATGCTGTGCGGCCCCTTAGGGTGCAGGCTGTCACCGAGTGCCTCACTGGTAATCAGCCATTGGAAGGTGACGTTGCGCGGTCCACCCCAGGTCTGCACGTTCTCGTCAATACCCCAACTGGCCGAGCAATGGTCGACGATGACGTTCTTCGCCCCGGCCCCTGACAGGCCGATGGCATCGCGGTCCGCCGGACTCACGCCGAATGGGTGATCGCCCGGCCGCACCCGGAGGTACCGAACGACCACGTCATTGGTCCCGATGGACAGTCCGCCGCGCTTGATGCAGATGCCGTCGCCGGGAGAGGACTGGCCCGCAATGGTGACGAATGGCTCCCTGACGTATACCGGCCCCTGGATCATGCCGCTGACCCGGAACACGATGATCCGTGGACCCTTGGTGTCGCACGCGGCCTGCAAGCTGCCGGGGCCGCTGGAATCCAGGTTGGTCACTTCCACCACACGCCCTCCGCGTCCGCCTGGCGTGTACGCGCCGAAGCCCTCCGCGCCAGGGAACGCCGGCAGTTGCTCTCGAGGCGCGGCGACGGCCCCGCGGAGCGTGAGCGAGAGCAGGACTGCCGCCCCCACTCGATGGAGTCTGTGGGTACGGTTGATGCTGATCCCCCGATCGTCTGACGACGGTCACGAAAGCTGGAGCGACCGTGCCTACCGGCGAATGCCGCGCGGTGCCCCCGTAGTGGCGGGATGCGCCCGGGACCACTGGGCGCGCACGGCGCCCTGCGAAGGACGGGCACTCTCCCCCGCCGGGACAGTGGCCCCCTCGGCGCCACGCGGGCCCGTGGGGTACCAAAGATAATCACACCGCGGTGGACGCCCCTCTGCGGGCGCCCGAGACGGCGCTACAGCGAGACTTGACTTCGTGAGGATGTCGGTCGATCCTCCCGGAATGCTCTGGTGTCTGGCCCTTCTGCTCGTCTCCGCCATCTGCTCGCCTGTGCTGCGTCTCGTCAAGGGCGGGCGGCACCGCGGGATACTCGCTCTGCGACAGCAGGTGCTTGTGTTGCGTCGCCAACTGGGGAAGCGTCCTCGGCTCAGTCGCGGTGACCGACGGGCCCTGCTGCTCTCCTGCATGGGCATGAGGAAGCGGCAGTCCCCTTCGTCAGGAACGACGGCTTCCGCAGCGCCACCTAAGGCCCCAGAATGCGCGTCAGACAAGGGAGGAATAGGCATGTACCCGTTAGCGTTCCTTACCCGGGATTGCCCATATGGATCTGGGCGCCCAGGCGTTGGCTGAATAGTCAGCCATTGGTTCCAGTCGTTCGGCAGCCGGGCTCCAGAGACCTGCACATCTGGTTGTGGGACCCGAGATCGGCGGGGTCTGCCGCACGTCTTGGCGGTTTGTGGACTTC
>CAZKUN010000358.1:0-7178 GCA_964555935.1 uncultured Armatimonadia bacterium
TACACCCAGATACTAACACTGAACCTGGACTCGCTTTAGGGGGTAAGGCCACAATGAGCCCGAACTTCCCGACCTCCGTCGCGGACGGCGAGACGGCCCGGATAGACAGTTCGCCACGCGATTCGAGCGGCGGCAACTCGGGCTGAGCCGACACCCCGATTGGCCGCGCGACAACCGCCGCGAGCAAGGCCCATCGGCTCATGCGGTGATCTTCTCCGCGAGTTCCTGGGCCCAGGCTTTCTGCTCGTCGCCCAGACTCTTGGCACTGGTGCAACCGGGCACGATCAGCTCGTAGACGGGATCGCACTTGCCGAAGGCCGTGAGGCGCTGCCAAATCAGCTTGATGCAGTCGGTGTTGCCATCAACGTCCTCGCCGCCGCAAGTGACCAGCAGCGCCATCGTCTTGCCCTCGACATGCGAGCGGTGCTTCTCGGGATCCATGAAATTGGTGACGAAGCTGAGGTGGCGGTCGATGAGACCCTTGAACTGGGCCGAAAACCCCCAGCAGTAGAGCGGCGTCGCGTAGATGACCGCATCGGCATCGGCGATTGCGTCGAGAACCGCGTTGCCCTCATCCTGGCGCGCGCAGATCAACTCGTCCGGATCGCGCTGACAGGTGTAGCAGCCGATGCACCCGCCGATATCTTTCGTCGCGAGGTCGATTTGCTCGGCCTCATGGCCGGAGGCCGTGAGGGCTTCCTGGACCCAAGACAGCATCCTGTTCGTGCTACCGCGTTTGCGCGGGCTTCCCTGCAGGCATAGAATTTTCATAGGGGCACCTCGGTTTGGTATATGGAGGACGGTGACGGCAGGGCGCGATGAATCGCGCCCCTACAACGGTACGCCGCGCGGCGGCTGAGGCCGCTCTCACGGCGCGCTCATGTCATACGCCAGATCGAAGCTGTGCTCTGATGGATCTGGGTGGATCTTGGTGGTCTCGGCGAACTTGTGCGCGCTCGGGCTGAAGGTCTTCACCTCGATGCGATTCTCACTCGGGATGAAGCGATAGATCCGGAGGTATCCGCTGTAGGTCCCGAGCGCCTGTTTGTAGTCGGAGAGGCATTCGTGGACATCGTTGCCGTTCACTCCGGTGGATGTCTGGTGATGCGCCTGCGGCCCGCTTTGGTCACCCGAGAGTATTAGGAACACGTTCTCATGCTGGCTGAAGCACTTCTGCCAGAGCTGCTCAGGCGTGTTACCCCTGTCGCCGTGACACTTCTTCCAGAGGCACCGGTCCAGTTCAGGATCGCCGTTCTTCTCGTGGCAACCGATGTACATGTGGGTCGATATGATCGCGCGCCGGTCGGCGTGTTGCGCCAGAACGCCGTCAGCCCAGGCAAGGACATCATCCGGCGCGTTGCACTCGAGGTGGAGGATGACGAAGTTCAGGCCGCCGGCGGAGAAGAGCTGGTAGCTGTTGGCGTTGTTGCGATAGCTGCCGCCGTACCATCCGTACTTCACGTATCGCGACGCGGGGAATCGAGCTTGGAACAGCGACGCATCACCCGTCGGCCCGTACATGTCGTGGTTGCCGACGACGAGGCCGTAGGGCACGACGCCATCGAGTCGGCCCAGGATGCGCTCGGCGGGCTCCCACTCCGCCGGCACGTTTCCGTCGACGATATCGCCGAGGTGCGTGACGAACGCTATGTTCTCGGTAGCGCGGTTGTGAATGATCCACTCGATCTGGGCGGCGAAGATCTCGGGCGAGCGCTTGCTGTAGAGCTGGGTGTCAGGAAGGGCGATGAGGGTGAATGATGGCGGCGGCTCGTCCTGCGCGCAGAGATGTCCCGCGATCAGAAGCGCGAGGAGGAGCAACACGGCGAATCGGCGGAGCTTCATAGGGTTTCTCCGTCAGTGGATGGGAACGAATCGGCCGCCGCCCGTGCGAGGCAGAGGAGCGGCGGCCGAGGGTTGACTGGTTAGCCGCTGATCTTCTTCAGGTTCTGCAGGCAGATGTCGATGGCTTCCATCGGCGGGTATTTGTCACTCTCGTACTCGATGACGTAGACCTCGGTGCCGCCGGTCGCCTCGCATGTGGCGAGGAGTTCGGTCCACGGCGTCTCGTCCTCGCCGATGGCGGGACGGAAGCCGGCGTGGGGTTCATCCTCGGTGGAGAGAGAGGGCGAGAAGGGCTTGAGGTGGACGCTCACCGCGCGGCCGGGATACTTCTTCAGGAACGGCAGGGCTTCGCCGCCGCCGAGCCACGCGTTACCGGTGTCAAACTGCATGATGACATCGTCAACCGTGTTGCCGAAGAAGATGTCCCAGGGCAACTCGCCATTGTCGAACGCGGTGAACTCCGTGTGGTGGTTGTGGTAGCCCGTCTTCATGCCCTCGGCGGCGAGCTTCCCGGCGATCTCATTCATGACGTCGGCGGTCTTCTTCCACGCGTCCGCGCTCTCGGTGTAGTTGCCCGGGAGACCCGGGACGATGGGGCGGGTGTTGCCGATTGTCTTGTGGAACTCGACGCTGGCCGCGAACTCATCGCCCAGCAGCGTGTCGATGCCACTGTGCGTGCCGACGCACGCGAGCCCTGAGTCATCGAGCATCTTCTTCACGGCCTCCGCGGAGTGGTCGTAGTAGCCGGCGAACTCAACGCCGTCGTACCCCATCTCCTTGACCTTGGCCAGAACGCCCGCGAGATCCGCCGCGGCGTCCTCACGGACTGAGTAGAGCTGAACTGCGATTGGGATTGCCATCAGGTTCAATTCCTTTCGAGGAACGGCGTCGGGGTTGAAACCCCTCCTACAATAATTGTCCGCCCAGTGGGCGGCGTTTGCCTGCGTTGGTACGGCATGCACCGGCGAGGGCGCCGGTGCTACGGGGACGGCAACTGGCGCCTACGCGAGGAGCGCCCTGATATTCGCGAGGCATTTTTCGATGCATTCCATCGGCGGGTACGCGTAGCTCTCCTGCTCGACGATGTACCACTCGGTGGCGTCCTGCTCGTCGGCGATTGCGAAGAGGTCTTTCCACGGGACCTCGCCTTCGCCCAAGAGCGCCTTGTCGTTGGTGGTCGAGAACTCCTTGCAGTGGATCGATGCCGCGCGGCCGGGGTACTTCTCCAGGAACGGCAAGGCGCCGGCATCGGCGTGCATGGCGTTGCCGGTGTCGAATTGCATAATGACGTCATCGACCGTGTTGCCGAAGAAGATGTCCCACGGCACCTCGCCATTGTCGAACGCGTGAAACTCGTGCGTGTGGTTGTGGTACCCGGTGCGCATGCCGAACTGCTTGAGCGTGGCGGCGATGGCGTTGAAGAGGTCGGCCGTGCTCTTCCAGGCATCGGGCGTGTTCGTGTAGTTGCCGGGCAGTCCCGGAACGATCGGGAAGCGGTTGCCGATCTTGCGGTGAAACTTCAGGCTCTCGATGAACCGGTCGCCGGTTAACGTGTCGATGCCGACGTGCGCGCCGGCAGCCACCAGCCCGTTGTCGTCGAGCATCAGCTTCAGATCCTCGGCGGAGTGGCCGTAGTAGCCGGCAAACTCGACGCCCTCGTAGCCCATCTTGGCGATGGACTTCAGCACGCCCGGCAAGTCCTTTGCCGCGATGTCGCGCACTGAGTAGAGTTGCACGCCGAGTTTGGGTCGCTTGCCGTCGGCCGCGAGTGAATTGCCGGCCAGGAAGGCGGCGGCGCCGACGGCAGACGTGCCCAGGAAGTGGCGTCGGTCGATGTTGTTCATGGTGAGAGTCTCCTTCGCGGAACTCGGCAAGGCGACAGGCGAGACGCCTGTCCTACGGGGCGCGTGCTATGGCGCTAGGTCTACAAGTTCGGTCAGCTCGTCGAAGGTGTCTTCGAGCTTCGCATACAGGCTCTGGTACGTCCGGTATCCGCGGCTGTAGAACGCCATGTTATCGCGGTCGGCTTCGAGGGTCTCGACGACCTTGATGCCCGCGTTACACGCCTCGGGCACGGTTGACCAGACGCCCGTGCCGACGCCCGCGAGCAAGGCGACGCCGTAGGCGGGCCCCTCGTCGACGTTGATGTAGGAGTGATCGCGGCCAGTAACATCGGCCTGCATCTGGACCCACGGCTTGCTGCGCGCGCCTCCGCCGGATGCGCGGACCTGGGTGATGTCGACGCCCATCGCATCGATGAGTTCAAACGAATCGCGGAGGCTGTACGCGACGCCTTCCATGACCGCGCGAGTGATGTGAGGCTTGCCGTGGCGAAGAGTCAGACCGCAGAACACGCCCTTGGCGTTCGGGTTCGGATATGGCGTCCGCTCGCCGGACAGATACGGCAGGAAGATGAGGCCCTCGCTGCCGACGGGCGCCTGCTCGGCTGCGGCGGTCATGAGTTCGTAAGGATCGCAGCCCATTGCCTCGGCAACGGCGATCTCGTCCTTGCCTAGCTCATTGCGGAGCCACTGCAGCGACCCGCCCGCGGAAATGACAACGCCCATGACGTGCCACTTGCCGGGAACGGCGTGACAGAACGTGTGCGTCCTCATGCCCTCGTCCATGGAGGGCTCTTCGAGGTGAGCGAAGACGACTCCGGATGTGCCGACGGTCGACGAGACGACGCCGGCTTCGACGATGCCATTGCCCACGGCGCCGGCGGCCTGGTCCCCGCCGCCGCCGACAACAGGCGTGCCCTCGGCGAGTCCGGTCGCTTCGGCAAAAGCCTTGGTGATCGTCCCGGTGACTTCCGGCGATTCCTTGACCTCCGGCAACATGTCCATGCTCAGCCCGATCTTCGAGACCACGTCAGAGGACCACCTGCGCTCCGGCACGTTCAGAAGCGCGGTGCCCGAGGCGTCGGAGACCTCCGTGACGTACTCGCCCGTCATGACGAAGCGGAGGTAGTCCTTCGGCAGGAGGATCTTGCGCAAGCGCTCGTAGTTGGCCGGCTCCTCGTCGCGCAACCAGATGACTTTGGGCGCAGTGAAGCCCGTCAGGACAGGGTTGCACAACTCGTTCTTGATGAGGTCGTCGCCAATCCGACTGGTGATCCAATCGCACTGGGCCTGCGTGCGCTGATCGCACCACAGCAGCGCGGGGCGGATGACCTCGTTGGCCTCGTCGAGGAAGACGGAACCATGCATCTGGCCCGAGAGGCCGATGCCCTTGACTTGCGACCCGTCGATCCCGGCCTTGGCCATCGCCGCCTTGATGCTGGCGATCGCGGTCCGGACCCAGTCAACGGGGTTCTGCTCGGCCCACCCGGGCTGAGGCAACGAAAGCGGATGCTCTTCGCTGGCACTCGCAACAGCCTGTCCCTGCTCGTCGATAAGCAGCGTCCGGGTGCCCGACGTGCCGATGTCAACGCCCATTAGATGACTCAAGACAGATCCCCCCAGATGACGCGCCGGACGCTACTCGGCCTTGGCGATGTGGACGTGCTCGCCCGAGCGGATCTCACGAAAGACGCTCGGATCGCCGATGATCTTGCCGAATACGTTAACTTCGCTGGCAGCCACCGGGTTGTCGCCGGTGGACATGGGAGTGCGGCCGTAGAAGATGCAAAAGCCAGAACCGGCGAGCCAGTAGGCCAAGTCGCCGACCTCAACTTCGGCGCGCGCGTCGGCTTCCGGATCGCACTCGACGGAGATGGTGAAGTAGATCTCGTCGCCCCATGTCGACCCGGACCCGTCGATCGGCAGCGCTTCGCAGATCCGGTGGGCTGTCTCGTTGTCGAGCAGCTCGGCCTCGGCTTCGACGGAACCGACCACGATCTTGATCCTGGCACCCACTTGGGCACTCTCCCTTCAAGCGGGCGCGTGGGGAACGGACGGGTGCCCGCTCCCCACTCCCCGCACGAAACGCGTTCTGGTTGCGGCCTAGGCAAACTGGCGAAGGTGCGTCAGACCCATGAGGAAGCCTTCCTCACGGCCGACGGCGCCGTCCTCGTGCTCGATGCTGAGGACGCCGTTGAACCCCGCGCGGCGCAGGCGTCCGCAGTAGACGCCCCAATGGATGTCGCCGCGACCGGGAATGACGTAGCGCCAGAAACTGGGCGTCTGGTTGCCAACACGGGCTAGCTCGTCCTGACGGACCTCGGTGTCCTTGGCGTGGCTGTGGAAGATACGCGGCGCGAACTCGTCAACCGCCGCGAGGTAGTCGATCCCCTGCCAGACCAGGTGAGATGGGTCGAAGTTCAGACCGAAGTTCTCGGCCGGGACTTCGCTGAACATCAGCGCGAACTGATCCAGATTCATGATGTTCGTCGCGGTCCAGTTCTCGAGCCCGAACTTGATGCCGGGGTTGGCTTTGCAGAGCTTGGTGTAGAACGGCTTGGCGATGGTGGAGATGGCCTGCTCGCGGCTCATGCCGGCCGGCGCCTGGCCCGCGCCACAGCAGACGATGTCGACATCGAGGAGCTTCGCGGCTTTGACCACGGACTTCAGCGCGGCCTGGTTCGCCTTGCGCTCGGAGGCGTCGCCAGCAGTGACATTGCCGTAGAACGCGAGACTGGAGATGCCCACGCCGGCCTCGTCCATGCAGCCGCGGATCTTCTTGGCTTGGGCTTTCGTCAGCTTGGCGCTATCGATGTGGCGAGCCCCGGGGCTGGCTGAGATCTCAAGAGAATCGAATCCGGATTCGGCGGCGAACTTCACGACGTCACAGAGATCTGTGTCATTGAACGGGGACGTCAGAATACCTACGGTCATCGTTTCACCCTACCCTATATGTGTTTACTCGAGTCAGGCGGATCGCCCGACGGTGGTCCATGTCATGTCCTGCTACGTCCCGCCAAGTAAGCCCGGAGCATCTCCTCGGCCGCGAAGGCGGTGAGGCGCGACGCGGTCTCCGGCTCCATGGCATCATCCAGGCTGATCGGCCCGTTGACGATCGATCGCAGAGCACAAAAGCCATGCTCGTGCAGTTGGCGCGCATCTTCGCTGACGCTGCCGGCCAGCGCGAGAATGACGCAGCCTTGATCGAGCCCGACCTTCGCGACACCAGCCGGAGTCTTGCCGTAGGCGGTCGTGCTGTCCATGCCGCCCTCGGCGACGAAGACGATCTCCGCGCCTATAGTCTTCTCGGCGAGGCCGACGGCCTCGATCACGATATCGACGCCCGGCTCGAGCGTCGCCCCGCAGAACGCGACGAGCCCAGCCCCGAGTCCGCCGGCAGCACCGGCCCCCGATAGGTCAGCGACCTCGATCCCCACGTCACGCGTGACGACCTGGGCGTACGCGCGGAGACCGTCGTCGAGTTCGTCAACGATC
>CAZKUN010000358.1:7188-7440 GCA_964555935.1 uncultured Armatimonadia bacterium
GCCCGTAGACGTGGGCGGCGCCGGTGATCCCATAGAGCGGGTTGTCTACATCACAGGCGACGCGGACGGTGGCATCTCTCGCGCGAGGGTCGAGCCCGGAGATGTCGATGCTCGCGACGCGGCCGAGGTTCTGGCCGATGCCGGCCATTTCGCCGCCATCGGCGTCCAGGAACCGCGCCCCCAGCGCCTGGGCCATGCCCATCCCGCCATCGGTCGTGGCGCTGCCGCCAATGCCGACGATGAGACTGCGGC
>CAZKUN010000359.1:0-2548 GCA_964555935.1 uncultured Armatimonadia bacterium
AGGCGGGTGAGTATGGCCTTGAGCGCCTGCTTCATCTGCCCGCCCGGCGCGATGACCGCGACGCGTCCGGGGGCAGCGGGAGCGATGGCTACCTCGCCGGCGAACGGCTCGGTCGTGCCCACCGTTCCCGTTGGCGAGCCAATGTAGCAGCGCGCGCCGTCGAGTGCGGGAAGCGAGACGGAAACAGCGTCGCACTGGTGTGGCAATACCATGAGCTGCCTTGTGGTCAGCAGGCCCTTGCCATCGAGTGAGGCCAGCCCGAAGTGATCGCTGGCGGAGGCAATCTCCGCGCCATCGATCGAGATGGCGCCCTGGCTCTCAGCGGCGATTACATCCCCGGCGCCGTTCGTGATGACGAAGGCATAGCTCCTCGACGCCAACTCCACCGTGGTGGTCACGTCGGGAAGCGTGACGGCGAGCAAGTCGTCGCCCTCAGTCTGGCGGGCGAGCATCGTTATGACGCCACCATCGCGCGAGGGAATGGCGAGCGCGCGAACAGGCGCGTCGGCGGGCTCGACCTGGATGCGGGCGACGCCGGAGAGATCGACGAAACGCGCGTAGACGTCGGCATCGCTATCGTGACCTCGGAGTTCGAGCGGGTATGGGGCGAAGAGCGTTTTGCCCTGCGCGACGGTCGACTCGACGACATCACGCTCCCAGACATCATCGTCGACATCGAAGGGCGAAGTGGGCTCGACCGCGGGCAGGTTGAGCTGGGCCAGGCGCTCGGGACGGGTGGCCTTGCGGGTGCGGTCGAAGGAGATGTCGCCGGAGAGGTAGAGCGTGCCGCCGGCCTCGACCCACGAGCGGATGGCATCGAACGTCTCATCCGCCGGGCAGTATGGTACGGGCCAGATGAGGGCCTTCGCGGAGTCAGGTAGATCGGCGATGTCTTCCTCGTTGACCATGCCGAAGTTGACGCGTTGGTCGAGCAGGAGATCGATCGCGCGCCAGAGGCATCCGTTGAGTTCACTGAAGCGCGGCCCGACGCGGTGCGAGTCGGGCGCGACGATGAAGACCTCGGGCGACTCGTAGACGGGCTCAGCCACCGACAGCAGCAGCGCCCCCTGTTCGAGGGTATGCATCCATGGGCGCGAGACATACGAACTGCGCTGGAACAGGCCCCAGGGAAAAATCGCCTCGTCGAACTCCTTCCAATCCCAATTGGCCATGAACGCCGCGCCCAAGCCGGCGGTGTAGTGGATGTAGGTCTGGAATCGGTGGATCGAGTCATCGACGGGGATGCTAGTGTGGCCGTGAGAGCGAGCGTCATGGGCCTCGCGCGCGCCGAACTCTCCGAGGCTGAATCCCTTGCCCTGGAAACGGCGGTCGATGAGCTTGAACTCAAGCGGGAAGCGGTCGACGGGGCCGTAGTAATGCATGTTGGAGAAGTCAGTGTTCTTGACGCCGAGGATCTTGTCGGCGGGTGGCATGCTGGGCAGGTAGCCGACGCAGATGACGGCGTCGGGATCGCCGGCTTTCGTGCCGTCAACGTTGGCCTTGGTCCAGCGATTCAGCAACTCCGTCTCGAAGCGCTTGCGGTCCGCGGCGCGAGCGTCGTCCCAGTCATTGGTGGTCGCGCCGAGGGGCACGTTGGGAAGCTCGGCCTCGGGCGGGCTGGTGGTCCAGGCGGCGCGGAGAGCCTCGTCGGATGCGTAGCGCGTCGCGAGGAAGTCGTTCCACAGCTCCACCACGTCGGGACGGTCCTCGGCGGCGACGCTTGGCTCGTTCTGGATGTCGTAGAAGATCCCTGGCACGTCTTTGTAGCGGTCCGCCCAGAAGCGACACCAGTCGTACTGGGCCTCGAGTTCCTCGTCGGTCAGCGTGACGCCGAGCCAGTCGTGCAGCGCCAGGAAGATGGCGACGCGGTGCTTCTGCGCGATCTGGACGATGGCGTCCATCTGCCGCAGGAATCTCTCGGGCCTGTTGTAGAGGTCGAGCGACGTGTGCTGACCGCTGCCCTCGTAGCCCTTCGCGGCGAAGGGCGAGAAATGCAGGATGCGCCAGATGTGGAAGCCGTGATCGTGCATTGCGCGGAAGTCGCGGTCCCACGCGGCCGGGCCCTCTTTGGGACTGAAGTACATCATGCCTGTTTGGTTGGTGCCGATGAGGAAACTCGGCTTGCCATCGAGGGTGATGTAGTTGTTTTCCCAGGCGACCTTCGCCCCCGAGGCGAGGACGGATTCGTCCCAGACGCAGAAGGCTGATTCGAGCGAGTCGACCAGATCATCGCCAATCCGCAACTCGGCGCGGACAACGTGGTAGTCGCCGGTGAGAGAGTCGATCTCGACCTCAGCCGAGGACCTGTCGGCGACCTCGCGGTCGTCGACGAGGAGCGTGACGGTTGGGTAGCGCTCGGGGTCTCTGTCACAGACCATCTGCACGGAGATCTCGGCGGTCTCTCCCGGGCGGTAGGAGGCGAGATCCGTGGTCAGAGAGTGGAGGAACTCGCGGCGCGTGATCTGTTCCAGCGTGTCGACCAGGAGTTGGCGACGGGCGGCCGTACCCAGGAAAATGTCCTGGCCGGAGGTGATGCCGCTGAATGCCC
>CAZKUN010000359.1:2558-7431 GCA_964555935.1 uncultured Armatimonadia bacterium
GTACTCGCCGCTGAAGTTGTGCATGATGCTGAGCGCGGTGCCGCGCAATTGGCCGTCGGCGTCGAAGGCTTGGAGTACGGGGATCCAGCGCCGGTAGACGGGCGGGAAGACGGGGCTGTTGACGCCGATCAGGCCGCAGGCGGAGAAGCCCGTTACGGGCTCGTCGAACTCGTACTCCAGGTCGCCATCGGCGGCCGCGAAGCGGGTGGCTTGCTCCAGGTGGAACTGGGGATCGAAGGCGCCGATCTGGGATGGGTGCAAGGTCACCGCATCGCCGACCTTGCCGACGCGCGTGTTCATGCCGATGGACTCGGTCTTCTCCGGTTCGTCAGTCATGTCGGCGGCCGTTCTGTCGGGTGGGAGGGCCGTCCAGCCTGCGGCGGTCAGCTGGACGAGATCGTCAAACGCGTAGCCATCCGTTGAGAGGAAGCTCCCGCCGGCCCGGAGGTAGGCCTGGAACGCGGTCTTGGCGTCGAGCGGGAAGTACGACCCGGTCGGGACGACGATCGCGTCGAAGTTCGCTGGCGTGAGGACATCGGGATCGGCGACATCGCCGGGCTGGAGAATCGTCGCTCCGAAGCCGCCGGCGCGGATGGCGGAGGCGAGGTCGTCGGGCAGATGGGCCGAGGTGAAGCCATCGGGAAGGTCGGCCATCACGAGAACGCCGATGCTGCCTTTGTCGCCCCGCTCGACCGTTAGGTTCTCCGTCGTGGGCAGAGGGATTGGCGTTGCGGCGAGTTTGGTGTCCCATTCCATGCTATCGATCGTCACCTCCAGGTCGGCGAAATTCGAACCGATCAGCATTCGATCGGCCCTGGTCATCTGACGCGTTCCGGGGCCGCGCGGGTCGAAGTTGAGGCCGCTGACGGGCATGCGGACCTCATGCCAGCCGACGTCGAGTTGCCGGAGTTGCTTGTTGCCGAAGGGGACCCTCATGGCCCAGGCGTCGCCGTCAGCTTCCATGAGCCAAACGTGCATCGCGGCGCGGGCATCAGCGGAGTGCTTGTAGAGCCAGAACCGCAGCGCGACCGCATCATCCGGCACGATGCAATCGCCGGTGAGATTTCCCCAACTCGGGGGGCTGTTGGTGTACTTGATGCGCAGCGCGTCGCCGTCGCGCGAGCGCTCATCGTCGAGGGAGATCTCAGGCGCGTTGCCGCCGTCCTTGTTGTCCGACCAGGCGTCGAGGTCGTCGAAGTCGTGAAGGGGTACCTGGGCGGCGACGGGCAGCGCGATGACTGCGGCGAGGGCGAAAAGCATGTGAGGTGGCTCCTTGAGCGGCGTTGCGGCGCACGGCCATGCCAGCAAGGATGCTGGCGGTCCAGTCAACGGCGGACGGTGGACGGCATCATTCGACGCGAGACTGGACGGATGCGATGTCGATAAGGCAGACGCTCTCGGGCGGGATACGGTCCGTGCGGTATCCCTGGCCGAGGTAGATCCATGTGGCGACGGGACTGTGAGTGACCTCGCCGAACTTCCCCGACGCCAAGGTGACGCGGGTGGTGTCGCCGGTAGTGGCGACATCCACCTCATGCCACCCGTGACGCACCGGGCCGACGCACGCGAACGCGCCCGGGGCCCTCAGGTAGAGGACGCCGCTCTCAACAATCACGCGAGCGGGCTCGTTTGCATCGCCGATGGTGCAGATGACGTGTTCGTTTCCGCTTTCGATGCGGAAGGCGAACTTGAACGCCACCGTGTCGTCTCGCGTGTTCTCGTCGAGATCAACACCGGCGGAGGCTTCGCCCGCGATGCGCAGGACATCGCGTCGCTCGACAGCCGTGCGGGGACGCCGGCGGACGGTGCTAACGTGGGTGATGCTCGGCGTGGGGGCGGTCGGCAGGGCGAAGTCCGCTTCGAAGGTCTCGGATGCGGGGTCGAAGTCCATGTCGGGCCAAGACGACGTTCCGCGGGAATCGGATAGGGCCTGATGGCCATTAGCATCAACGGCGACGCCAGCTTGTACCCCGAGGCGGCGGATCAGACCGGTGAGCGACTGCACCTGGCTGGCTTCGAAGCGCTTGTGGCCGATGTAAGGCGTGACCGCAGTGGGGTCGTTGGCGGGCATCGCGTATTGCATCTTCTGCGACTCTTCGCCCGCGTAGAAGGTGATGGCTCCGCCGGCGTGGTCGACAGAGATCCCCACGTAGCTCCATTTCGCGCGCGGCACCTCGAGGTCAGACACGAGGTTGCGCTCAGGACTTCCGATGAAGAAGTACGGCCTGAGCTTGCCGCCCTTGAACGCGAGCCCCCAGAGGAATCCAGCCTGGGGATTCGCGGAGCGGTTGTCGATCAGGACGCCATCGCCGTCCGCGCGAATCCACGCGCCGATGCTGAAGGCGTCCGAGAACTCGACCGTCTCCCTCGACTCGACGTATTGCTGCCCGTTGAATGCGAGCGAATCGCCCTCGCGCATCGGCGCGGGCGGTGGTGGGAGGTTTGAGCGCGGGAAGAGGTAGTAGGTCTCGAGCTTGGGCAGGGGCGACACGCGCGCGACCTTGATGGATCGCGGCAGGTTGCCCTGGCTGTAACTGACGAGTAGCGAGCCGCCCTTCATCCACATCTGCGGGTAGTGCACGAAGGGCTCCAGCCCCGTGATGCCCGGTCCGGCGACGAAGTCGATGCCCGCTCCGCGAGTGAAGAAGAGCGCGTGGTTGTAGCGGTCGTGCACGAACTTGCCGGCAGGCCAGTCATTCATCACCATCATGAAGCGATCGCCGCCCGCGGGCATGACGTGCATGCGCGAGACGACGGTCTCGATTGGGACATACTCGTGAGGCGTCCATGTCTCGCCGCCGTCGCGGCTTAGTGACCACAGCAACGCCTCGGTCGGCCGCGGCCCGCCGGTCGCGACATCGCGGAAGTCATTGTTGCGCGCGAACATCATCACCGTGCCGTCCGCCAACTCCCAGACAGTGGGCTCCCACTGGGCCCACGTCGCGTCCTCCTGGACCGCGCCGGGCGAGACTTGCCACGACTCGCCGCCGTCGTCAGTGTAGATGACGCTGTCGCGTTTCTCCCCGCGCAGCCAATTGCTGAGGCCCTCGGGCGCGTCGGCGGCTTCGGGGCCCATCATCGTGACGGGCGCGAGTACGCGACCGGTGCTGAGTTGGCACGGATTCTGCGTCGGGAAGAGACGGAAGCGCTTGCCGTCGATCAGGGCCTCGTGGTGGCCGTCGAAGAGAAGCCGCGTGTTTGTCCACTTGCCATCGGGGTCGGCGAGCACGGAAAAGTAGCACCCGTTGTGCTCGTCGCGCGAGTTCTGACTCCAGATCGCCCAGAGCTTCCCGTCGATGATGATGAGGTTCGGCTGCCACTGGGTGCCATCGGGACATGGGACGACGTTCTCGCTGAACTCGTGATCAGAGAAGGCGGCGCGGGGCTCAGACCAGAGCAGGCCGTCGGTGCTCGTGCTGACGTAATTGAGCTGGCCGGGCTTGCCCTCGGAGGCGACAGTATTCGCGTTCCAGAGGCAGAACCACCGATCGCCAAACCAGGCGATGGCACTATCGTGGTTGTAGGTGAGTTCATGCGCCGAGGCGTTGATGACGAAGTGCTGCGAGATCTCGGGTTCGTAGACCTCGTAGGAGCGCCACGGTGCGGCGTGGGCGGAGCAGGCTAGGAGCGCCAGGAGCAACGGCGTCGCGGTTGAAGCCGCTCCTACATGCCTCCGGCATCGACGATCGGGACGATCGTCGTACGAGACGGCGTGTCGGGCTGGGAAACCCGACCTACGAGGTGACATTCGGCACCTCGATTCCGGGGGCGGCGAGGTCGGCGAAGGCCTGGAGCATGACGCGCTTCTTCTCGATAGGCACGCCGATCGCGGCGCCGTCTCCATAGTCGCCCAGGACGAAGCCGCCCCGAGGTGTTGACCAGTGCTCGATGAGTTGGCTGGCCTCGGCGCGGATGGCGTCGGCGTCCTTCCACGGGAGGGTCATCTGGATGTCGCAGAGGCTCTCGAAGCAGATGCGCCCGGCGTACCTCTGTCCTATCTCCTCAATGCCGAGATTGGTCGGTTGCTGGAGGTTGACGACATCCAACCCCACGTCTATCCACTCCTCGATGATTTCGTTGACATGGCCGCACGAGTGCATCCAGGCGAACATGCCGGCATCGTGGATTGCGTCGAACAGGCGCTTGTAGTAGGGCTTGAAGAACTCGCGGAACATCGGCACGCTGGTGAAGGCGGCCTCCTGCGTGCCCCAGTCATCGGTCATCCCGAAACCGTCGATGCGGCCACGGAAGCGCTTGCCAATCTCCTCGCACAGCCCGACGGGGAACTCGAGGACGCGCTCGGCGAGAGCGTGAACGCCCTTCGGATCTTCGTACATCGCGATGAAGAGTTCGGGCATGCCGAGCATGTAGTGCATGCGCTCGAAGAACACGAAACCGCAGCCGCTCATGACGAACCTGTCGCCGGCGTTCTCGAGCTGGGCCTCGATGTTGGCGTAGCGAGTCTCATCGTGCGGATCGGGCCAGTCGATGCATGCAATGTCGTCGAGGGATTTGAGGTTGTGGCCGAGCGGCTGGCCCATGTTGGTGATGCCCTCGGGCGGCATCTCCCAGACGACGCCCCACTCATCCTCGTGTGGCTGCGACGGCGTCCAACCAGCGGCGGGCTGGAGCCCGACGCCGAAGGTGTCGTCGATCCCAAGGCTCGGGAACTTGATCGGGATGCGCTCGGGCGAATCGAAGGTGATGGCGCGGCGGACGATCTCGCGTGAGGTCATGGCTGGGTGGCTCCATAGGGAAAGCGTGTCGGCGGAGGTTCGCTAGGGAGGGGAGGCGGACCTTGCGGGAGGCGGGGGAAGGCACGAGGGACAGCATGTCGGGGTTGAAACCCCTCCTACAGACGGCCCACTGTAGG
>CAZKUN010000360.1:0-7282 GCA_964555935.1 uncultured Armatimonadia bacterium
CAAGTGCCTCCCTTTTAGGCCGCCGCCTGCCTCCCAATTACTCCGCCGCCAACAGACGGCGATATCTGACGCAAAGGCCGGCGAAGGAGCGGTTCACCAGTGGAGGGCGGAACGCCTCGTGGGCGGGCTGCCGGGGAGAGTGGTCTCGGGACCGTGGTGCTCGCCCTGCTCTACGGGCCCGGTCTTCTCGGCTGTCCTGAGGGAGGCGATGCTGGGGCCCGACGGTCGCATCCGCCACATGAGCTGCAGCACGCCGCCGCAGGGCTCAGGAGCTTCGGAGACGAAGCGCGCCTACAGTTCGCCCATGGCCCGGTTACCGTGACGGGAGGAGTCCAATGACCGCGTGCTATCTCGTGCCACTGATGGTCCTCGTCACGAGGGCCGGGGCCGAGTCGCACATCAAGCGCTCGGACGTCGTGTTCCCATACACGGCGAGTGCCGACACATATCGGCACTACGGCGCGACGGTGGTCGCCTGGGGCTTCCACCCGTTCAACGTGACGGGCGAGGAGAGAGCCCGGCAGTGGCGGCAGATGGCCGACGCTGCCCGCGGCGTCGGCGCCCGTTATCAGGCGCGGGTCGAGCTCGATGCGGGATGGAAGGGCATGATCGACTACGACCCCGACTTCATCGAGTCAGCGTGCCGCTCGCTCGCGGGCGAGGCCCTCACGTATCGGTCTTGGGAGGGTTTGGAGTACAAGGGCCACCTGCCTTACCAGTTCTGTACGAACTCCCCCTCCCTCCGCGCATACCTGAAGCTGCAGGTCCAGGAGGCGATGGCCGTCGAGCCCGACATGCTCCACATCGACGCCATCGCTGCCAGTCACATGACTCAGTGGCGCGGCGGGTGCTTCTGCCGATGGTGCGTAGACGGCTTCCGCGCGTTCCTTCACACCCCCGAGCATGCTGACGCCCTCCGCCAGGCAGGTATCGACGACCTCGAGGCATTCGACTACGGCGCCCTCCTCCGCGGGCGTGGACTCACCGTCGATGACTACCGGGCCCAGCTCACTCGCTGGCCGCCTACCCTCCCTCTCGCCCAGGAGTACCTCACCTTCCACCATCTCTCGGCCAGGAAGATGCTCGATGAGCTCCGCGTGGAGGCGGAGCGCCTCGCCGGGCGTCCCATCCCCATCAGCACGAGCACCCAGCTCCGCGAGGCTCGCGACTGGTGGAGCTACCCCGTCGCCGACCACTTCACCATCGAGGCGAGCTTCCAGGCGGCGGAGCGCAAGGTGCCGACGCTACCCATCTTCCGCTATCGGCTGGCCGATGCCCTCGACCGGCGAATCATGTCGACCGGCGTCCCCCAGTGGGACCTGACTCTCGTCCGCGACGAGAACCGGCCCGGCCTGGTGCGGACGTGGATCGCCCAAGCCTACGCCTTCGGCCACCACTTTATGGCCCCCCACAGCATGTGGTGCGGCGCCGGCGAGAAGACCCGCTACGAGAGCAAGCCGGGCGACTGCGACGACCTCTACCGGTTCGTCAGCGCCTACCGCGAGCTCTTCGACGGCTACGAGCCCGTCGCCCACGTCGGCGTGCTCTACAGCAATGGGGCCTTCCGTCGCTGGCGTCGCGAGGTTCGAGAGGCGGGCGTCACCCTCACCCAAGAGAACGTGCCGTGGCGGTTCGTCGTGGCCGGCGATGAGTGGATGCCGAGGAAGCTGGCGGCTGCCGACCTCGAGGGCCTGCAGGCGCTTGTCGTGGCGGACCCCACCTTCCTTGATCCTGAGCAGCAGGCGGTCGTTGACGCCTTCGGCGACGGTGTTGTGAACTGGGCAGACCGCGAGCGGTTGGAGGCGCTCGTGCCGCGCGAGATCAGTGTTCGAGGCGCCGACGGCGTGATGGTCCTCCCGAGGGCGAACCCGCCCGGAGCACCAGTCCTCCACCTGCTGAACACGACATACCTTCCCGACTCAGACTCCATGCGGGCGAAGCGCAGCTTCACGCTGGCGGTTGCTGATCGCCTCTTCGATGCCGAGACAAGTCGGGCCACTCTCATCGCCCCGGGCTCTGAGCCGACGGAACTGACCGCGCGTCGAGTCGACGGCGGCGCCGAGATCGACATCCCGGTTCTGGACCTCTGGGCCGTCTTGCGCCTGGGTCCGTCCGAGGGTACCCCTGGAGGTTCCCGATGACCGACCCGTTCCCGTCGAAGATCCCCTTGACCAAGCCCACGGACCGCCCATTGAGCGCGGCGATGGCGCGGATGTACGATGTCTGGGCCCCCGAGGAGGATCGAGGCAACGAGTTCTACAGCAACTTCAAGTACTCACGTCTGGAGGGCTTTGACTACGGCGATGACGATGGACGCATCTCCCGCCGTGACCCGTCAAAGGTCCTGCGATTGAGCGGCACGTACCACGTCTGGTACACCAAACGCCAGACAGTTGCGCCCCCGGCTGGACCATCCCAGGCGACGGAGGAAGTCCCCTCCTTCGATTGGGATTTGGCGGAAGTCTGGTACGCAACCAGCGACGACGGGCTCACGTGGGAGGAGCAGGGACGCGCGGTCGAGCGTCCGTCGTCAGGTGAGTTCGGCTGTCGGTCGAACTGCACGCCCGACATCCTGGCCTGGGGCGGTCGCTTCCATCTCTACTACCAGGCCTACGGCGAGATCATCCAGGGCGGCGATCACTGCCAGGTCACCGTGGCGGAAGCTGACTCGCCTGACGGCCCGTGGAGGCCACTCGGCTGTCCCGTCGTGGCCCCCAGTGAGGCGGGGGCGTGGGACGATGCCTGCATCCACGATCCCTTCCCGCTCATCTATCAGGGGCGCATCTGGCTGTTCTACAAGGGGCAGAACCGGACGAAGGGCGCGCCAGGGAACATGTCCCGCGCGCAGGGCGTGGCAATCGCCGACCATCCGTTGGGCCCCTTCGATAAGTCGCCCCTCAACCCGGTGCTGAACTCGGGGCACGAGACCTGCCTGTGGCCGTACCGCGAGGGCATCGCAGCCATCGTCAGCCTCGACGGACCTGAGAAGAACACGGTCCAATACGCGGCGGATGGGCTCAACTTCGAGATGAAGTCGATCCTGCAGGTCCCGCCTATTGCGCCGGGGCCGTTCGTGCCCGATGCCTTCGCCGACAACGGCGACGGTCGGGGCATCACGTGGGGCTTGTGCCACATCAACCCAGACGCCGGTGGCCCCTGCAACCGGAGTATTCTCGCGCGGTTTGACTGCGACCTGAGCCGCGATGTCGATTGGCCTCTGTTCAAGCAAAACAACCTCCGCTTCGATGAGCACACCTACTTCCAGCCGAGAGTGGCGTTGCCGGCGGGCATGCGTCAGCGGATTCAACGGGCGGACATGGACCGCGATACCGTTCTGTAAGTGCGGGCGTTTACGGAGTGATCGATGGACACCCCAGACAGCGAAGGCCGAATCGTCAGCGCCGCCATGGCTCGGCATCGCGGTGACGACAGCGAGAACGAGCTCTACACGCGCTTCCGGTACTCGCCGGTTCCCGGCCTGGGTTACGAGCCTGGCGTGGGCCGGCGGGACCCAAGCAGCATCATTAGGGCCGGCAATCTGTACTACGTCTGGTACACGCACTGCACGGACCCGGACTCCGACTGGCTCAACGCAGACCTCTGGTATGCGACCAGTCCAGACGGCCACGAGTGGACTGAACGCGGACCGGCAGTGGAGCGCGGACCGGAGGGCGCCTGGGATGACTACAGTGTCTTCACCTGCGACGTCCTCGTGGCCGAGGGCAAGTACTACCTCACCTACCAGGCAGAGACGCTCGGTGGCTACGGCATCAACGTAGTGGGCATGGCATCGGCCGGGCTACCCGGCGGCCCGTGGACGAAGCTGCCAGACCCGGTATTGAGGCCCACGCGCGATGGCGAATGGAGGCCTGATCCCGATCGCGCCGGCACGCGCGTCGACTCGGTGAGAGGATCGTGGGACAGCGCCGCCGTGCACGATCCGGGGATCATTCCGCGATGGGGCCGGTATTGGCTGTACTACAAGGGGCACGGCATCGGCGACACGATGTTCGCCGACTCCAAGTGGGGCGTCGCGGTCGCCGGCCGCCCGGAAGGTCCTTACGTCAAGAGCCCACTCAACCCCATCACCAACAGCGGGCACGAGACGTGGGTCTGGCCGTGGAGACGCGGCATCGCGGGCATGGTCGATTGGGCCGGGCCTGAGAAAGGCACCGTGCAGTACAGCGACGACGGCGTCACCTTCGAGGTGGCGGCCTCGCTGGAGGACATCCCTCCGGCCGGCGGCGCCTTTGTCCCCGACAAGTTCGACGATCCGGCCGACGGTCAAGGCTTCACGTGGGGGCTCTGCCACTACGGGCGGTCCGACTGGAACTTCCTGGTTCGCTTCGACTGCGACCTGATGCAGGGCCAGCCCAAACAGCTCGATTGGTCGACCTTCTCTCACTACAGCACCGTCCGCGATGTCATGCGCGATCCGCACCGCTTTGGCGTACCGGCCGAGGCGCTGCTCGGCAAGACACGGCACCGGGCCATGGACTGAAAGAGACCCCTCATGGAGACCAGCCGGTTCGAAGACACGGACCTCCAAGTCACGTGGCTCGCCGTCCTCGCGCCATCAGCGCTTGGGCTCGGAATTCACGACTCGCCCGCTCCCGATTCGTCTATCTGCGCTTGGCCACGGACGACGACAACGGGTATCGTCGAATAGCTGTCAACGCCGTCTGGGGAAAGCGTGCAGTAGAGGATGGTGCCTTCGTTCCCACCGTAGCTCTCGTCGAAAACGAAGTTGCCCAGGCAGTAGGCTATCAGGCCGCCACCATATCGCTCGATCTCGCCTCGCACATGAGCGTGGTGGCCGACCACAAGATCGGCTCCGAGGTTAACCGCGTGGTGGGCGAGTGCTCGCTCGCGCGGCGTCACCTCGGTGCTGCCCTCCTGGCCCCAATGGAACGACGCGACGAGGACGTCGCAGCGCTCGGCGAGTTGGGGGACGGTTCGGCCCAGCGCCTCATGATGGAGCCGCAGCACCGTCTCGCGGTCGGGGTCGCGGACGAAGTTGATGTACGGGAAGCGGCTGTACGCGATGAACCCAACCCGCAGGCCGTTGACCGCCACCACGACGCCGCGCTCGGCGTCGGCCTGCGTGGGGCCGGCGCCGACGACCGTCACGCCCGCATCCGCAAGAAGCTCGCGGCTGCGCCGGAGCCCAAGCCGCCCCGCGTCGACGGCGTGGTTGTTGGCGAGACTCACCACGTCAAAGCCGACCCGCTTGAGAATCGGGGCCATCTCAGGGGAAGCGATCAGCGCATTCACACGCGGGAAGCGGACGGACCGATCCGTCAATGGCGATTCTAGGTTGCAGAACGTCAAGTCGGCCCGTTGCAGATGGTCGACCACCTGCTCGAACGGGTACATCAGCCCGCGCGATTCGCAGCTCTCTCGGACCCCCCTCCCCAGCATGACGTCGCCGACGCAGCAGAGCGAAGCTTTCGGCACGGGACGGGATGGCGAGCACCCGCCCGCGCCAAGGGCCGCCGCCAGGAGAGCACCTATCGCGAGGCGCGCGGGCACTCGGTCGCGGCCGACCGCACGCCGCCCCTCGCGGGCCCGCCGCAACTAACACCCGCCCTGGGTGAAGTCGGGGAGATCCTGGAACTCAACCGACTCGCCCGAGCCCTTGACCGGGCTCAAGAATGACCGCGTCCATTTCGGCGGGCGTGGGGCGTCCGTCGAGCCCAGCCGTTTCTGCCACGCCTCGTCGGTCAGCCTTTCGTCGATAGGCACGGTCAGCTCGTAGTACGAGAACGCAGCCCCTCGGCCTAGGAGGAGCTTCCCGTCCATCGGGTAGACCACGTAGATCTCGTTGGCGTGCCCGACTCCCTCCTCAAGCGCCATGTACTGGCCAGCGATGTCGGCCGTATGCACGTCGGCGACGACCGCCATGTCCTTGTCGGTCATCGAGGTGATCTCATCGCCCTGGACCCCGCGCTTCGTGTAGAGGTTCAGTCGAGCCAATGCGTCGCCGTAATACTCGATCTGCTCAAATTCGTCGGCAGTCAAGGCAACACCCGTGAGCTGCTTGACCGACGTCTCCTCCAGGAACTTGATCAGTGAGATGAGTTCTTCGAACGACTCGAGAACGGCCTCGTCTGTTAGCAGCCCCCGCGCTTCCAGGCCGTCGCGAAGCTGGGTCGCCAACAGGCGCAGTCGCCAGTACGTCAGCACCTCCGGCTCGACGTACCCCTTCGGCGGCGGAGGGGGCTCCTCTTCAGGGCCGCCGCCGCACTGCACGACCGCCGACTGCTTCGCGTAGAGGATCGTGTCGTGTCGGAGTTCAGCCCAGCTCCCAAGGGCGGCATTGAGCTGCTTGTCGGTCCACGCCTCGCTGCGCATGAAACTCGGATAGCCCTCGCCCTTCACCTCAAGCAGGAAACCGAGCACGTGCAACCAACCGGCGTAGATCGTCTTCGTCCAGTCCTCTTCCGCGTAGCCGGCCACCAGTTCACGCATCTTCTGTGACTGGGATTCGTAGTTCTCGTACTCCGTCTGTTTGTAGACCGTATCCGCCAACTCGTAGGCGCGCTCGGAACCAAGCGCGGACATCACGTCGAGCCCCATCGGGAAGTTCCGCACGTTGTAACTGCCGGGCTCGCCTTGCGTCTGCGCCCCACGTGTGGGAAGACCATCATCTGGAATATGTGAGAGTCCAGGACGAAGCGCTGCCCCATCACCTTGAACTGCGGGTAGCCGGGCTGGGTGGGGTCTTTCCCGATCGAGGGTATCTTGATCCCTGGCGGACGCATCGCCAGTACCTTCTCGGCAAGCGTCTCGAGATCGGTATCAGGGAGCAGCTTGGCCGTGTCCAGCGGATAGCCATAGACCTCGGACACGGCCGTCCCATAGTCTCCGGGAGTATTGTCGTCCGCGAACCCTACCATGAAGGCTGTCGGCTCATAGACGTCGCGCCAGACGTCGACCAGGGACTCGTCGCCGACGCTCCCGCTCAGCACATCCAGCGCCATGAGCACTGCTTGTCGGGCCAGGCGCGGCTCGAACTCGTCCGCCTGGTTGCGCAGAGCGATCGGCACGAGCCCAAACCACATCATCGCCTTGAAGTAGCGTTTGAGCTTATCGCTCCGAGTGTAGTGCCCGCGGGGGATGAACTGCGAGTAGTCGACCTGGAGCTTCACGGTCGGCGAGGCGTCGTACCCTCCGTGGGCCTCGATCAGCGCGAGTTCCTGCTGCGCTAGCTGCCTTGCTTCATCCGGCGGTGGCCTTACCCCCTAAAGCGAGTCCAGGTTCAGTGTTAGTATCTGGGTGT
>CAZKUN010000361.1:0-7254 GCA_964555935.1 uncultured Armatimonadia bacterium
GGAGGTGCTGGATGCGACGGAGTTGGTTGAGAGCGCTCTGACGTGGATTGCGGAGGGGATGAACGAGGCGGGGTGCCTGAGCTACAAGGACCCGTGGGGCTTCCTGCGGATCGCGAGCTATGTCGACTCGCCGGTGGCAAAGCGGATTGTACAGCGGCAGGTGCCGATGATCCTGCGCGGACAGCAGGAGGACGGCGGATGGGGCGACCGAACGCCCGTGGTGATGCGGGCGCTGGTGACGCACGGGTTGCTGGAGGGGCTGCTGGAGTTGCCGCCGCTGCCACCGGACTGGACGGTGGTGCGGGAGATCCCCGCGCCGGAGGGGCAGCTCTACTCGCTGGCTCATGACGGGGAGAATCTGTGGGTGCGCGAGTGCGAGGCGGATGAGGCGTTGTGCCTGTCAACCGACGACGGACGGGTGCTGAAGCGCGTGAAGCTGCCCGAGGGCAAGAATGGCGGGCTGGGCTGGTGGGATGGAGGACTGGGAGTGACGCAGAGCGATCCGAAGCGTCTCGTGAGGCTGGACCCGGACACGGGTGAGGTGACGCGCGAGATCGGGTTGGATGCGATGGAGTGGATCAACGGCTTCACCCAGGCGAATGGGGAGGTGTGGGTCGGCGACGGGTTCATGGGGAACGTGCTGCGGATTGACTCAGCCGATCCGGCGAAGACGCGCCCGTACATCCTGGGTGGGCCATGTCCGATCGGGCTGGCGGCGGAGCCGGATGGCGTGTGGCACTTCGACGTGTGGGCGCCCGCGATGGTGAAGACGAGTCTCGAGGGCAAGACGGAGCACGACGGGATCTTGGTGGATTGGGGAGAGAAGCCGTTCGATGGCAACGTCAACGGACTTGCCCACGACGGCGAGGACCTTTGGGCCCTCGACGCCGCGGGCAAGAGGGTCTGCGTGATCCGGAGACGGCGATAGAGCCACGATTCAGAGACCGTCGATCACTGGCTGCCTTCCACCGACCGCTCAACCACCTCGGCGCTGAGAACGAACTGGACGGCCGCGTAGTTGAGCGTGACGCCTTTGGGCCTCGGACCGTGTCCCGGAGCGTGGACCTCGAAACTCGTGATCTGCACGTTCGTGAGTTCGTATTTCACGTAGGTCTGACGTCCTCCGCGCGCGGGCATCGAGTGCAACTGGACCGCGGGCAGGAGCAGACCGGCCACGCACTTCTCCAGGAGCTTTGGCGTGGATTGCCCGTACTTCACGGTGAGAGCTACCTTCACGTTCTGCGCCGAGCTCGAGCTCGAGCGCCGAGACGATTGCCCAGTCGCTCCGCCGCCCGGCTTGTGGGAGCCCCAGTCGATGCTTAGCACGTCAATCCACTTGTCGTGGTTGGCATCGTCTGACTCGCCTTTGATGTCTGGGATTTTCACGTAGCCGGCCGCCGGCGCGCTTGCCGCGAGCGCCAGCATGAGCGCCAGCGCGATCGCAGCAACGCTTGCTGTTCTGAGCGTCATCGGTGTAGCCTCCTCACGCCTAATTGAGCACGTCTATACCAGTATAACAACCAGATGGGCCGCGGAACTTCTGGTTGAGCGATCGCGTCGCGAGGCGGAACCGATGGCAATTGAGATTCCTACGGTGGGGCGAGTTACCAGTCGAGGTCGGCGGGGGGATCGTCGAGGCCGGCGGCGTGGACAGCGCCGGTAGCGGGAGTGTAGATCCAGTCCGCGCCCCCGACGTTGCCACCGGTGATGGGGTTGGCGGGGAGGCCGCCGAGCGCGTCGAGGTACGGTCCGTGCCAACTCAGGGGGTCGATCTCGACGCCATGGGCGCCGGTGGGCGAGGGCGATGACGCGATGAGATCGGTGAGGGATGTCGGGTAATCGCCGCACTGGGTCTGGAAGAGCCCGATGGCGTTGCGGATGTCCTGAGTGGCCGCGCGGGCCTGGGCCTCGCGGGCGGGAGTGACCATGGATGTGGCGCGAGGGACCGAAACGCCGACGAGCACCGCCAGCAACACTGCCAGCAGGACGAGATCGTATAGGGTGCGCTTGTCCGATCTCATAGTGACGCCCCCTCGTGCCTTACAGGGGACTTACCATAGCGCGGCGGGAATGTAACAGTGTCAGTAATCGTGCGGGCGGCAGGGCCGGAGATTCTGGCCAAGTATGCGGAGATCGACATGGCCTTCACGGTCGATTCCGTGCTGCGGATCGACCTGATTGATGACGGCTTGGGCGGGATGCGGCTGGTCGAGGAGGCAGTCGAGACATACGTGAAGGACTACGATCGGGTCGTTGACGGCGAGGAAGGGCCGACTCGGTGGGGCGAGCGGTGGGACATCAGCAACTGGGGGATCTTCGTCGCGGAGGACCAGGGCGAACTGGTGGGCGGCGCGACGGTCGCCTGGAACACCGAGGGCGTCGACATGCTGGAGGGGCGCGCGGACATTGCGTGTCTGTGGGGCCTGCGCGTGGCGCCCGAGTACCGCCGCCGAGGCGTCGGGACGCGGTTGCTAGGGGCGGCGGCGGAGCACGCGCGGAGCAAGGGCTGCAAGCAGCTCAAGATCGAGACGCAGAACATCAACGTCGCTGCGTGTCGGTTCTACGCGAAGCAGGGAGCGCGACTGGGGCGCATCGATCGGTACGGCTATGCCGGTTGCGCTGAAGTGGCGCATGAAGCGATGTTGGTTTGGTACTTGGGGCTGTGACGCCGACAGGCATGCAACGGGGCGGGAGCCCCGTTGCCACGCGACCGTCGACCAAGGCCGCCAGCCTCCTCCTGGCGAATGTGGGCCAAGCCCCAGATCGCAGGGAGGGACGCGCAACGTGGCAGAAGACACCCCCGGCAATGACACCCCCATCGATGAGACGCCCGACGAGGCTCCCCGACGTGGACTTGCGGCGCTGAAGCTCGCTGACCTGCCCGAGAAGGCGGTTGGATTCTGGAAGCTCGCCGGGCCGGGCGCGGTGCTTGTAGGCCTCAGCATTGGCGCGGGCGAGATCATCGTGTGGCCACGGATCGTGGCGCAGCACGGCAGCACGATGATCTGGGCGGCGGTCTTTGGTGTGCTCGCGCAACTCGTGGTCAACATCGAGGTGGGGCGGTACACGCTGGCGACGGGCGAGAGCGCGTACACGGGGTTCTGCAGGATCTGGAAGGGCTTCGCGTACGTCTTCATCGCCCTCAACATCGCGGCGTGGCTGCTGCCGGGATGGGCTCGAGCGTCCGGTGGCGCGCTGAAAGCGCTGCTGGTGGGACCGGAGGGATGGGGCGATCCGTGGGTCTGGACGACGATCACCTTCGCCGGGGTGGCGCTGCTGCTGTTTGGTCCGAAGATGATCTACAACAGCGTCGAGCGGGCGATCATGGTACTCATTGCCATCGTCATGATCGGCCTGATCGCGGTTGCGATCGGCGCGGGGAACGCGCGGGCGTGGAGCGACCTCGGCCTGGGCATCATCAACGTCGGGTATCGCGATCCGGCGCTGCCGGTTAAGGAGTTCTTCATCGCGCTCGTGTTTGCCGGCGCGGGAGGGACGGCTAACCTGTTCCTCGGGTTCTATCTGCGGGACAAGAATTTGGGCATGGGCGCGCGCATCCCCGAGGTCCGGAGCGTCCTGCGCGGCAAGGTGGAGAAGGAGCCCACCACGGGCTATACGTTCGAGGACACCGAGGAGAACCGGGCGCGTTGGAAAGCGTGGTTCACGCATCTCAAGAAGGACCAGGCGCTGTTCTTCTGGCTGATGAACACGGTGACGATACTGCTGTTCATCTTCGGCGCCCTGGCCGTGCTGCACCCGAGAGGGATCGTCCCGAGCAAGGACACGCTGATCTTCGACCAGGCAGTGATTCTGGGAGAGGTCTGGGGCAGGACAGGACAGGTGATCTTCCTGCTGGTCGGCGTGGCGACGCTGTTGAGCACGCAGCTCGCGCTGGTCGATGGTTGCGCGCGAAGCATTTCAGACATCATCTACGTCAACTTCCCCGCCGCGCAGAAGAAGACGCTGAGCTGGTGGTACGCGGTGGTGGCGGGTTTCTGGATCATCGCCGGGTGCGTGCTGGCGTACCTGCTGCAGTTTCTTCAGAACATCACGTTCCTGTTCAACGCGGGATTCATGGGCGGGATCGCGATGGCGATCTACGTGCCGTTGACGCTCTACATGAATCGCAAGTTTCTGCCCAAAACCGCGCGCCCCGGATGGGTGCCATCGCTCCTGCTGGTGGGATGCGGGGTGCTATATGGCGCGTTCGCGATCTTCTCGGTCTACGATATGATCGCGAACTGGGGTGGGGGGTAGGTCAGGCTTCGGCCGGCTCGCCGGGCTCCGCGCGAGCGTGCTCGATTGTCGCGAGGAAAACGAGGGGCAGGCCGCAAGTCACCATGAAGCCGACGACAGCGTACGCTGCCGCCTGGGCCATGATGCTCGAGCCGAGCATGAACTCGCAGGCGATCCGAAGGCCTGCCAGGACCGCGAGCGCGACGACGGCCTTGACCACCTGGATTGCCAGCGGGGCCTTGGCGGAGTAGCCCTTTCGCTGGAGCAGGATGTAACCGAGCCCAGCCCCGAGCAGCGCGCCGGCGGGTCGGGCGCAGTGGGACTCGTTGCCGGCGACCGCGAGCATGGCCGCGGATGCAGTGACCACGATCAGCGCCTGGTGCCAGGCGGCAGGACTCCAGCTCCTCGTCAGATGCGCCACCCCGAAGTAAGCCCCGATCAGCACGCAGCCGATGAGCGCTCCGCCGATGATGTCGATGGGCCAGTGGAGCTGAAGGAACGGCCGCGATATCGCGATGGCGGCGATGAGGAGAATCGCGGCGATGCGCCACCACCATGATTTGAGGTGAGTGGCGATGAGGCCCCAGACGACGGTGGCATTCTGCGCGTGGCCGCTGGGGAAGGAGTGTCCGCCGCCGCTCTCGGGCCAGATGGGATTGAGTCCGGGGTGGAGGACGTAGGGGCGCGGGGTGTGGTAGATGGTCTTGATGAGCGTATTTGCATGGGCCCCGATCAGGAACATCACCATGACGCGGAAGCCGAATCGGTGATCGATGCAGAGGTATATGACGGCGAGAACGGCGAGGTACGCCGGCTCGCTACCGAGCGCGCTGGCGCCCATGGCCAGGGCGTTCGTGATGGGTGACCGGAAGTGCTCCAGCCAGACCAGGAACTCGAGACCCCATGACCACATGCCGTCCGCTCCTCTCGCGCGTGATGCTCTGCCCGTAGGTTCGCGGTCGGGTGCGCGGCTTCCTGTTGGAGGAGGCGGAAGATGGGCTGGAATGGAAACTCGCGCAGTTTCCGCATCGCTCCGCGGCAGATTGGGTGCTCAGGTTTCGCTTCGGGGGCGGTATACAAGGAGGTAGCGCAGACACTCAACAGGATCCCCGACCGATGATAAGCACTGACGCTCGCTGCCCAGAATGTTTACGAAGGACCGAGGATGCGCAATGCGGCGCGTCTTGTGAAGCAACTACAGCCGTGCCCGCACCGGCGCAGACTGCGTACCTGCAGCACGCCTACACGCATCGGGCGCTGTCGATCGGGACATCGCCCAAGGACTCGCTGGCGGCCGCGGCGTGCGGTCGCCGGTGGGAGCGGATCGGGGAACTCGTCCCGCAAGCGAAGGGGCTGCTGGAACAGGGCTACCACCGTTTGCCGCCCCCGCCGGGGCAGAGCATCGGCCCGGCGGATGACCTCGGCGACATGTGCCGGGAGATCGGCGAGAGCTACTACCGCAACGGCGAGTACGAGCAGGCCGTGCGGTGGTGCGGTGAAGCGCTCGCGGTGAACTCGGCGAACGTCCCCGCGCGGTGCTTCCTGGTGAGCGCGCTGTGTTACATTGGCGAGCACGACTTGGCTCGCGAATGGTACGCGGGGACGCCAGGCGATCTGATTGACCGCAACGTCGTGCGCTCGTGGCTCGAACATCCCGAGATAGGCATTTCCCCGCTTCCGCTGGACCCCTCCTAGACGCGGCATCACCGGCAGGATTCAGATGTCCCTGATCGAGTAGGCCCTCTTACGCTCCATGATTCGAGGGCCACCAGCCATGCGACCACTGGTGCTCGCTCTAACCGCCCTGGCGCTTGTCCCGTTCAGTATGGGGGACCGGTGTGAATGTCTACATGCAATTAGTGGGTGTAGAACGGTAATAATGAACATCTCAGGACAACCGGACGGGGCATGACCGACATGGGGCGGCAGGGATTCGGCGAGCGGTGGCCGAAGGACATCTTGAGCTATTGCTGAGGCGAGCCATGAGAGGGAGGCGGAACGAATGGAGCATCTTGAGGTAGTCCTCGAGGGAGTCAAGCTGCTGCTGTGGGTAGTGTTGATCGCGTATCTGCTGATGCGCTACGGTGAGAACATCAGCGAGTTGCTCGAAGCCGTCGTATCCCGCGGGGGCACGATGACCTTGCCCGGAGGTATATCGGTCGGTGTCACCGCCCAACTGAAGGAGGCAATGGCCGAGGCTTCCGGAGCCGACGCGGATGAGTCGGCGAGCGTTCAGGCCGGCGTTCAGATCATTGCTAACGAGGAGTTCCGCGTTCTTGCCAGGCAGATCTACGGGACCAGCCTGCCGGAGCGAAAACGTGTCGAGCGACAGATCGCAGCGCTGGCCGAGGACCTGGGAGTCGAAGACGTCATGACCCACGCGTCATCAGGCAAGGCCGGCGAGCGAGCAGCGGCTGCGGTGGCTCTGCGCGCTCAGCTTGCGTCTTCGGGGGAGCTGGCCGATCGTGGCGACGTGCGCGACACCGTGTCGAAGCTGCTCGCGGACAGGCACTCACGCGTGCGGTACCGAGGCGTCAAGCTTGCCGGGGAGAGCGCCGCGCTGAGCCAAGAATTCACAGAGGAACTCCACGACCTTGCCTCGGCCGACCGGAACACCTCCGTGCGAAAGGCCGCCAAGCGCGCCGTTCGGCAGTGAGACGGTGGGCCCCGGGCTCGTGACCGTACTGGTGCGGGAGCGAGGCGGGACGCAGGCGCGCAGTGTTGAAGGTTCGAGCGCCTGTTGACGCGGCGCGTAGATGGGGGGATGGTTGATATAGGTCAGGCGAAAAGACGGAACGGGATACCAACGCGAGAGCTGGGCAGGACCGGTGAGCGGGTGGCGATCATCGGCCTGGGCGGGTATCACATGGCGAAGGACGGTGACGTCGAGCTATCGACGCGCATCGCGAGGACCGCCGTCGACGAGGGCGTCAACTTCCTAGATAACGCCTGGTGCTACAACGACGGGAATAGCGAACGGTTCATGGGGGAAGCCCTGCGGGATGGGTACCGCGACAA
>CAZKUN010000362.1:0-2110 GCA_964555935.1 uncultured Armatimonadia bacterium
GGCCGACTGGCTGCGCCGCCGGCGCCGGTTCCGAATACTCCGGCGGATCGACTACAGTTTCCCCCGTCTGGCCGACTGGCTGCGCCGCCGGCGCCGGTTCCGAATACTCCGGCGGATCGACTACGGTTTCCTCCGCCTGGCCGACTGGCTGCGCCACCGGCGCCCGTTCCGACTGTGTGTCGGCCACTACACCCTTCGTGCTCCTCGCGCACCCGCCAGCCGCCAATGGACCTACGGCGAGGATGAGCCCGGCCACTCGCGAGTAACTCATGTCCCCCACCCCCTTCCCTACCCAGCACTTCGGGCCGGCAAGGCCGGCCTCCTGCAGAGACATGCAAAGAGGCCGCAGGCAAGCCCGCAGCCTCTCATGAACTCACCGACGAGACATCCTACCCCAGCAACTCGCCAAACGCGTCCGCCACCGTCTGCGCGTCCTCGGCGCTGACGTCGTTGTGCGTCACGATGCGGAAGTTCTGCCCACCTCGTCCATCCACCAGGATGTCGCGCTCTTTCATCCACGCGACCACGTGGTCGCCTTCGGCGGCATCCGCCGAGATCGAGAACCGGATGATGTTCGTCTGGATTGCGTTAAGGTCGACCGATACCCCATTGAGTGTCGCGAGCTTCTCAGCGATCACGCGCGCGTTGGCGTGATCCTCACCGAGCCTCGGCAGGATGGTGTCCAGCGCGACGTGACAGGCCGCCGCCAGAACCCCTGCTTGCCGCATGCCTCCACCGACCAGTTTGCGCGCGCGACGGCATTGGTGGATGAACTCGCTCGTGCCGCAAACCATCGATCCCACCGGCGCGGCCAGTCCTTTCGAGAAGCAGAACTGAATCGAGTCGACGTGCTCGACCATCACGCTCGCATCGACCCCCAGGTGCGTAGCCGCGTTGAAGATCCGAGCGCCGTCAATGTGGAGCTTCATCCCGTTCGCGCGGGCGACGTCGGCGATAGCCTTCGTCTGTTCGGGAGTCGTGACCGTCCCGCTCGACAGGTTGTGCGTGTTCTCCAAGCAGACGAGGCTGGTCCGGGCGCGATGCACGTCATCGGGGGCAATCGCGTCGCGGATCTCATTCGGATCCAGCGCGCCATACGGGCGCCCTTGAAGCTTGTTCAACGCAACGCCCGACAGCACGGCATACCCGGCCGCCTCGTACAGTCCAATGTGCGCGCCAGCCTCGATGATAACCTCGTCACCCGGTTGCGTGTGCGCGTAAACGGCGATCAGATTGCCCATCGTGCCCGAGGCGACGTACAGTCCCGCCTCCATGCCCATCATCCCGGCGCACCGCTCCTCCAGGCTGTTGATGGTCGGGTCCTCGCGCAGGACGTCGTCCCCCACCTCCGCCTTGGCCATCGCCTCGCGCATCGCGGGTGTCGGGCGTGTCGATGTGTCGGACCTCAGGTCAATCATCAGGGCGCCTCCGGGCGCTGTCTCTGTCGGCTGCCAACGCGCCGTCGTTTCCCTATGGCCGACCCGGTCTCCTGCGCGGGAGGCAGAGCATCTTCAGAAGGTGATCGCCCCCGCGCCACCGAAGATGACAGCCGAAGTGCGACCAATCCAAAGCAATGCTGTCTCAGGTCTTAAGACCACCCATTCAGCAGGAGGATCGACCATGCACCTGAAGCACCCTTCGATACGCGTCTGTCTGATCATCGCAACAGTAGCCGCAATCCCCATGCTAGCCGGATGTGGCGGCGGAGCTACCGGCGGCGGAGGCGGTGGAGGCGGCGGCCTGCCCCCGGTGGCGGTCACCGTGTTGGCGACCATCGCGGCGCACCACGCCGGCGCGGTCGACGGCGTTGCCGTGGCGAACACGATCGACAGCATCATCGTGACCGCAGCCGGTGGCGACACGCTCGCCATCACAGGCGCGACGGCTCGCATCGAGCGCGCTGATGGCACGCAGGCGGCCGTGACGCTGGGGATAAACGCAGCCCGCACGCAGATAACCCTAGGCCAGGCCCTGTGCACGCCGTCCGCTACAAAGGCGAACAAGCTCGTGATCCTCGGCCCGGTCAGCGTGACCGACAGCGCGACCAATGAGACAACCATCCTCGGCAGGCTGGAATTCTGGTTCGAGTGCCTCGCCGACGGCACCGTGG
>CAZKUN010000362.1:2120-7154 GCA_964555935.1 uncultured Armatimonadia bacterium
GAAGGGCTCGAAGGTGCTGGATGTTGGCTGCGGCCCCGCCACCATCACGGTCGATATCCCCGTTCGGGGCGCGGCAGCCAACCAGAGAATCGTCATGACAGGCCTGGATGGCGGCGCCATGGTGAAGGCCGTGATCGTAGACAACATCGGCGGCCGAAACGAGAGCGCCGTTGCCGCGGCGAACAGCAGCGGCAACGCTACCATCACCGACGGCCAGGGAGCGGTCACCGCCGCCTCGCTGTCGGGCAACAACAGCCGCGTCCAGCTCATGTTCGGTCAGACGGACACGACGCCCGCCAACGGCGTGCCGGACATCTTCTAGGGGGCCAATAACATGACCCGCCAACAAACAACCACCATAGCAACCGTGCTCGTCGCCGGCCTGGTGCTAGGCAACGTGTCGGCCCAAATGCCGTACGGCAACACGGCCACGGGCGAAGTCACTGACGTCCCGCGCGTCTCTACGCCCTCCGCGCACCTTCAGGAGCACAAGACCGCGTCCGTTGTCTACGCCTACCGTGGCGCGGATTACAAGGGCCGCGACATGGAGACGACGCAGTACGGCTTCACCTACGGCATCACCGACAAACTCGAATTTGGGGTCGACCAACACAAGATGGCGATCAACGGCCGCACGGCGGGGAACGAGTTTGATGCCGACGGAACCGGGTTCCAGCTCAGGTACGCCACGGAACTGCTGAACACCGACTCCGCCGTCTACTTGGAGTTCCGGAAGGCTGACGGTCGCGTCATCCAAACGGGGGCCCGGCGCATTCCTCCGGACGCGGAGACATGGACGCTTGGCGCCGTCTGCACGGAGCCCTTCGGCAAGAATGACCGCAACCGACTCCACATCCGCGTCTCGGCATCACGCAGCGAGGTCGGGAATCAGAACGCCATGACGTGGATCCTCGGTGGCGGCGTCGATCACGACCTATCGAAGGACTGGACGGCCCAGGCCGACGTCACCGCGTTCAAGGAGACCGGCGATATCTCCAGCTTCGAGTTCGCCCTATCCGGGGGCGTCCACTACGACAGCGGCAGCGGATTCTTCGCCGATGTCAACGGGACGCTTCTGCCCTCGGGCACTCCGCTGGCCGGCAACCCGCTCGCCGATGGCAGCGTGTTCATCCTCGATCCGGTCTTCCGCGCGGAGCCCATCGTTCGCGACTTCCAGGACGACGCCCTCGGCTTCTACACGGTCCGCGTCGGCTATACCAAAGAACTGTAGCCCGCATGCTCGCGCCCAATAACGAAGAAGGCCCTCCACGACAGCGTGGAGGGCCTTTCTGTTCACCATCCAACGGGCGTGTTGGCTAGCCTTCGCCGCCTTCATCGCCGCCCGTGTCTCCGAGCATGTCGTTCACGCGTCCGACGAGTTCCGCCGCGCGATCCTTGAACGAGCCGGCCTTGTTGCTCGCCGCGACAGCCTTCCACTCATCGCGCGCTTCCTCGAGCTTGTCCAGATTCGCGTAGCAGATACCCAGAGCAAACCGCCCCTCCCAGCAGCGACCGTGCTTCGGGTACGTCTCCGTCGCGCCTGAGAAGATCTCAATCGCTTCCTCAAACTGGCGGTCAGTGAGAAGCGCGACGCCATAGTCGAACGCGGTCTCGGGCTGGCTCTTCTTGGCGACCATCTCGATGCATTCGTACGCCGGCGTCAGCAGCGCGATGGCCTCCTTCGTATGCCCTGCTTCCAGGTAGAGGTGCCCCGCCTTGGAGGCCGCGTTGTAGTCCTGCGGATCGGCCTCGAACTCAGCCGCGAGTTGCTTGGCTTCCTCAAGCTGCACGGCGCCTATGTTCGCCTTCTTCATCTCCCCGATGAACGCGTCGGGTGGCGCGAACCCGCCAATCTCATACACGACGTCACCCGCGGCGTTGATGAACAGAATCCGCGGGTAAGAGCCATTGTCGTACTTCTCATCCGTGTCGACCTTCTCAGGGTCGACCTGCACGCACTCGAATGCGCTCGATTCCTCGATGACGTGCGCGTCCGGCCATGTCTGCTTCTCCAGTTCGTGGCACCAGTGGCACCACTCTGTGTGCAGGCTCAGCATGACGAGCTTGTCCGACTCTTCCGCGGCCTCAAGCGCCGCCTCAAGCGATTCGTGCCATGCAATAGCTGCGTCCTGTCCGGGGACAGCGGCGGATATCAGCGTCAGCACGACGGCTGACGCCATAAAGCTCCATACTAGGATTCGGGTCACGGTAGGCGTGGTCTCCTTCAGAGGTGCGTGCGCGATGCTTGCTCCATTACCTACGTTGAACGTTCGCCCAACAATCGAAGTGCCCCGCTCGCGGCGCGCGCCTGTCGCTGCTCGCCAAATCCCTGTGAACCAGCGACGCGTTCGCGCTGTCATATAGACTGAGGCAAAGGAGAGGGTAAAGTGAAGCGCATCGCGTCGGTGGTGGGAATCGCTCTGCTGGCCATTTCCTGCGCCGCTCAGGATCACGCTCAGATCGACATTCCTGAGCCTGGAGCGACCGAGGCGTGGGACATCGCGGTCAGCACGCTCCTGACGTCCTCGACCGCCGACCTCACCTTCGAGACGCTCCACCTCACGACCCGTGCCCTCGACTATGCCGGATACCACGATGAGGCCGAAGCGCGCCTCCGAGTGCTCTGGGACACGCCCGTGCCACCCCAACTCGCCCGGTGGGCTCAGTCTGATGATGGCGAGTGGCAAAGCGATGACGCCCGCTCGCAGGGGCTGGCCTTGGTCGCTCTCTCCCAGCACTACCTGATTACCGGCGACGACGAGTGGCTCCGCCGCGCGTATCCAAGCATCCAGCGCGGCGCCGCCTGGATACGTAAGACGCTGGAGCTCAATGACGGCCTGTTCCCGAAAAGCGGCAGGCGGAAACGGCCTCACCCCAGCGACGCATCGAACCTGTGGGGTCGTCGAGGCCTGGAAGGGGCGGCTGAACTGGCGTCCGCCCTCGGGGAGGACTCCGACGCTTCTGAGATGCTCGAAAGCGTGCAGTGGATCCTCCTATCACGCCACAGCCTGCCGTGGGCCCTATACGACCCGGGAACAGGGGACTTGCGCAACCCGTCGCGTGACCCGAGTCCAGCTAAGACATTGCCCTTGGACCACTGGGCGTACGATGCGGGTCAAGAACTCATCGAGAATGGCGTCGTCGCAGACTTCCTACAACCGGACCATTGGCGGGGCGGCGTCAAGACCCGCTACGAATTCGCGATTACGGCATCCAGAATCGCGTTGGAGTGGCCCGGCCTCCCGGACGCAGTAGCCGCCGACAAGTCCGGCGAAGGACAGACGCCGGTCGGCGCCACCGCCATCAAGCTGGTGCGTGAGTTCCTGCCCGAGTCATTCGACCTCATGGCGCAGATGGGCAATCTCGCCTCCGACGTCGACGAACTCGACGACCGCGTGGCGCAGTTGGAGGGCAAAGACTACGTGCCCCGCAGAATCACCCGCCTGCGCGCATCCATCGTTGAGGCGAACGACGGGTTCTCCGTAACGCAGGCGGCGAAGTTCATCATCGACATGAGAGATATCCTCGTCCGCGACGACGACGATTGTCTCACCCTCTTCCCTATCTCACCTCATGTCTGGATCCGCGCCGGAGGCGAGATCAGGTTCTCTCAGCTCCCGACGAGGCATGGGCCCGTCAGTTGCACCGCGCGCATGACTCCCGAACGCCTTGCGTCGGGGACGCTACGCGTCTCGTTGGCACCCGCGCCGGCGTCCAGAACGGTCCGCATCCGCCAGCCCTACTTCGCGGGCTCGCGCCGCACCGGCGTAGACGTTGAGGGTGGACCATTCAAACGCGTATCCACCGACAAGCACTTCGTCACGGTGACCCCCGCTCAGCAGGAAGTGACCGTCACAATCCACTACGGCCCGGCGCCCCCACGCAACTGAACCAAGGTCCATTTCCTTTCCCCGACGAACCCCACTCCTCAGCCGTCTAACATCGAATCAGGAACCGTGCCAAATGGACTTTATCAGCAGTCTCAAGACGTACCAGCGCGCCATCGAGAGATGTCTCGTGGAGTTCATTGAAGGCAAGCGCGCCAACTACAAGGACCGCGAGGTCGAGCGTTGGGTGTATGACGTGCTCGGCGATTTCGTGCTCCGTGGCGGCAAGCGCGTCCGCGCGATAATGGGCGTCACCGCATACGAGGGCGCCACGGGCATCTTCGACGACGAGCGCATCTACATCCCCGCCAGCGCGCTCGAATTCCTCGACGCATACTTCCTCGTGCAGGATGACGTGATCGACTCGTCGGATCTCCGACGCGGGAAAGACGCCGCTCACGTGATGCTCTCGAAGTACGCGCAGAATGTCACGGGCGTCGATCCCCTCGAGGGCGATGCCTTCGGCCTCAACGTGGCGATCGGCGTCGGCGATATATTCAATGCGTGGGGCATCGAGTGCATTCTGGCCTCTGAGTTCGAGGCAGACCGCAAGCTCGCGGCGCTTGGCACCTACAACTCAGGTTGCGAGGTCATCTGCCGCGGCGAAATCAAAGACATCTACCTCGGCCTGTCCACTGTCACGGCGACCGAGGAAGAGTATATCGACATGATCCGCGAAAAGACGGTCTACTACGTCACGCGGAACCAGGCCCTCATGGGGCTCGATCTCGCCGGCGCCCCCGACGCCATGCGCGAGGCCATGATCGCGATGACCGAGCCGCTCGGACTCGCCTTCCAGATCCGTGACGACATCCTCGACCTGCTCTCAACCGAGGAGGAACTCGGAAAGCCCATCGGCACCGACATCCGCGAGGGCAAGGACACGGTCATGATCATCCACGCCCGCAACTCCGCTAGCGGCGGACAGTGGGCGGCGCTCGAGAAGATGCTGGGCAACCCCGACACCACCGATCTCGACATGGCGAGGGCCCGCGATATCCTCGCGGACACGGGCTCGCTGGAGTACGCCCAGCGGCTGATGGACCGCTACCTCGCGGAAACAAACGAAGCCCTCACCGTCCTGAACGCAACCGGCTTCGCAGACGAGACGATCGAGTTCTACCGCGGCATGGTCGATTTCATCGGC
>CAZKUN010000363.1:0-7144 GCA_964555935.1 uncultured Armatimonadia bacterium
CGGCGTCTACGAGCTGCTCAGCGAGCAAGTACGCCGTCGCGATGTCGCGGACGGCGCAGGCTTTCCTCAAGGCGACCGATTACGAGACATATATCGTCCTGAGCACGGAGATGGGCGAGCGCTTCCCCGATTACGCGCAAACGCCGAGCATGCTCGCGAGATCGGCCGCCTACGCGGCGAAGCAGCTTGCAGATCCCGACCGGGCCATCGCGCTGTACCGGCAGCTCTTTGCGCTCGGAAACGCGACGTCTTACGCATCGAGCGGGCGTCGGCAAGCGGCGGCAATCCTGCGCAAACAGGGCGATGAGGAGGGCGCGGCGGCGCTCGAGCAGGAGATCCTCGACCGATTCCCGCTCTCGCAGGACATCACGTATCTTGAGAAAGACCCCGAGAAGCGCAAGCACATCGGCGAGGCTCGCAAGGCCTACACGGAGGCCACGAAGCTCGCCAAAGCAGGCAGTCACGGCGAAGCCGTGGCGCGTTGCGAGGCGATCATCGCCGAGTATGGCCGGACGTACTGGTCCGTCACGGCACAGAAGTACATCGTCAACATCTGGACGATGGCAAAGGACTGGGAGCGCGCCAGCGCGGCGGGGCAAGCCTTCGCCAAGGCCTGGCCGCATCACCCGGAAGCAGCCGAGCATCTCTACCAGGCGGCCTACAGCATCCAAACGCAGATCGGCGATCTCCCGCGCGCCATTGAGGCGCACCAAGCCTGCGTTGACCAATACCCCGACGATACCTACGCCGCGTCATCGCTCTACCAAATGGCGTACGTGCAGTATCGCGGGGATACGATGGTCGACTACGAGAAGGCGATGGAAGCGTTCATGCGATTGGCGCGCGATTTCCCTCGCCACCAATACGCCGCGACCAGCCGCAAGTACGCCGCGGATTGCCAGATGCAGCTTCGCGATCCGGAGAAAGCCCGCGCCATGTTCGTCGAGCTGATGGAGGAAGACCCCAACAGCTACCTCGCGTACCTGGCGTCTTCGGGGCATCAGTTGATCCGCATGAGAAACGACAGTATCAGCGCGCCGTAACGGAGGCCGAAATTGTCACGCGAAACCACCCGCCAAACCCGTCGCGAGTTCATCAAGAGCAGCGCGCTGGTCGCGGGCGCCGTCGCCGTCGGCTCCTCGGCGACAGCTCAGGAGCCGAAACTCCCGATGCGCGTCCTCGGCCGGACGGGAATCGAAATCTCACTGCTATCCCTCGGTCTGGGCGCTGCCGGAGACGGACGCGTGGACCCGGATGTGGTGCGTGAGATCGTGAATCTGTGCATCGACGAGGGCGTGACCTACATCGACGACGCGCCGATCTACGGGAACACGCAAGCCACGATCGGCCCGGTTCTCACCCAGCGTCGCAGCGATGTTACCGTCGCAAGCAAGGTGGAAGCGCAAGACCGAGCGGGCGCGCTGAAGCAGCTTGAGCAGTCGCGCAGAGACCTGCAGTGCGACGTCATCGATGTCGCGTTCATCCACAACGTGCCCGACTTCGATACCGAGCAGATGATGGGTCCCGAGGGCGCGTTCACGGCACTGAGAGAGGCCCGCGAGGCCGGTCACGTGCGGTTCCTCGGATTGAGCGGGCACAACCGGCCGGGGCGGTTCATCTCGACGATTGAGACGGGCGAGGTCGACGTGGTGATGATGCCGATGAACTTCGTCGACCGCCACACCTACAACTTCGAGAACACGGTCCTACCCGCCGCCGCGAAGCAGAACTGCGGCGTGCTGTGCATGAAGGTTCTGGGCGGGGTCCCCAACTGGAACTACCGGAACATCGGCCACGCGAACCTCGCCGCCCACTACACCGACGCCATCCGCTACGCCGTCACGCTCCCCGGCGTCGCCAGCGCCGTCATGGGCCTGTGCACCCCCGATGAGGCCCGTCAGGCCATCGCAACCATCAAGTCCGCAGAACCCCTCGACGACGCAGAACTCGCCACCATCCTCGCCAAGGGCAAAGGCCTTGTCGATGGCCTCGGCTACCACTACGGGCCGGCGGTCTAGAGGCCTCGCCAGTCCAATCCCCGAAAGTCGTGTCAACCGTTCTCATCTCCTCCAGGTAGAGCCTGGTGAGGGACATGGGAATGCGTTGTGCCGACGGGGAGCAGAATCCATTGAGTGACGAGGCGCCGCCGCGAGAAGTGACGTTGGTAAGCCAGGCGAGAGAAGGCGACCATGGCGCGTTCATGCATCTCGCTGGCGCTCACCGACACCGACTGTACGCCCTGACGAGACGGTTTGCCGGCTCTGTCGAGGATGCGGAGGACCTGACGCAGGAAGTGCTGGTCCGAGCCTTCCGCTACTTCGCCAAGTTCCGCTCGGATGGCGACTTTGGCGCCTGGATCATGAAGATCGCGGTCAACACCTGCCTCACCCACCGCTCCCGCAAACGGGCGGCGACCGATGGTGTTCAGACGTTTCAGTCGCTCAGACCGTCCCCATCCCCGACCGATCAGCCCCACGCGTCCCTCGAAGCCCAAACCCAGTCCGAGCAGATCCACGTCGCCATCAGCGCGCTACCGAAGCGCCAACGCATGGCGATCGTGCTGTGTGAGATGGATGGCCACACAGCCGGCGAGGCCGCAGCGATGATGGGCTGTCGCCCCGGCACCGTGAAGCAGCACCTCCACCGCGCTCGACGCGCCCTCGCCGTGCGCCTGGCGGGCCTGCTCGACAACGGACAAGAGGAGGAGACGCCATGAGAACCATCAACTGCCGCGAGGCAGAGAGACTGATGCAGGGAGAGTTGGATGGGTCGTGCGACCACGTGGGCATGCCGGAGCTATTGAATCACGCCGAATCATGTCGCCCGTGTCGGGAACGCCGGGAGGAATATCGAGACTTGCGGCACCAACTACGCGGCACCCCCGAAGATCAAGTCGCGACTGACACGTGGGAGCGGGTCGCCGAAGCCGCCGGCAGGCGGATGGCCCGTCCTCGGCATCCGAAAGCATGGCGAGCCACTGCGGGGATGGCAGCCATCGTGACCGTGGCCGTCATCGCTGTGGCCCTGCTAACCGGGGCGCCCGGGAAGCCGGCCGAAGTCCTGGCGGCATCGCTGAAGGCCATGAAGGGCGTGACCTCCGTTCACGCAAAGGGAGAGCACAGCATCCCAACCGTGACACGCGACAGCTCTGGCTTCAGGATGGTGCCGTATGAGGCGTGGTATGTAGACGGCGTTGGGCTGCGTGAGGAGACGCCGTTTTCGACGCGCTTGACGCTGCCCGACAAGACCTACCGCCTCAACAGACCATACTCGGCAGCAATCATCTACGAGACCCGTGACGAGGGGCGTTTCTCGTGGTTTGGAGGGAAGCTGCAACCGGAGCACCTCATCGCGCTCTTCCGGGATCACGGCCAGCCCCCACGGGTCGAGGAGGCGGATGCGGAACTCGACGGCGCACCCGTGAGGCTCATCACCGTGCACCTTACCAGCGAGTCGTACAAGTTCTGGATTGACCCTGACAGTATGCTGACCCTTCGGTTTGAGATCGCGCCAGTGGGCCTGCAGGAAACGGTCTGGACCGAGTACGAATACGACGTCGACCTGCCCCCTGACACGATGACCTGGGCCCCCGCCGACGGAGTGAAGGTCACGGACCTGTCGGCTGTGCCGCTCCGAGAGGCGTATGAGCAGTATCTGATGGGCCCGTCGCACTGGGTCACCCTGAGGTCGAGAGTGCAGCCGACTACCTCGGACGACCTGCGCTACGCGTCGTTGACTGAGGCCTGGGAGCAAGCGGGTACAGGCCTCCGCGCAGAGAGCAAACGTACGACCCAGGTCTACCACGACAACACTGGGTGGTTTCTAGATCACACGGGCGAACGGAGCCAACCCATGGCGGAGGTGCCAGGTGGGTTCGCCAAGGCGGTACTGACGACAGTCGACATGGCGCGATGCCATGAAGCACGACTCACCGAGAGCACGCTCGACGGCGAGCCCGTCTTAGTCCTCGAGCTGGCCGCCGGATGCGCGAAGCCGCCAACAGAGAGTGAGCGGGAGGAGCGCAGCGTCCGGGTAGAGGTCGCAGCCACGTTCAGCCTTGACACGAAGCGGCTGATCCGGGCGCGGCGGGCCTCATGGATCGACGGCGAGCCCCTCTCCTGGGAATCGGCAGTGATCGACTATCCGGACTCACTCCCTGACGATGTGTTCAGCTTCACGCGCGATTGGTCTCGCCCCACGCCGCCCATCGAGGACTGGGACGAGGAGCGCAAGCGGTACTACACCGACCTGCTGTTCGAGGAATGAGGTGGCGACGAGGTAGAGCAGATGGTTGAGGCCCCGTCTCATTCATCGAGGCGGGGCCAGTCGTTCGACACCCCCTGTTGACAGCCAACGAAGGCGCGCGTCGCCCCGCCGGAGAATTCACCCCTACATCCACTCCCGTCAGAACCACATGAGCCTCGGAGCACAGCATGACCCGCTGGCAGCACATCCCCATCGACAATCCACAGCCCGATTCAGCCCGATTCGTCCGCGCCATGCTCGGCGAGGAAATCCCCGAGCGCGCGCCGCTCGTCGAGTACATTGTCGACCCCGTCGTCATGAAGCCCATTCTCACCGAGCTGTGCGGGCGGGACTGGGTGCAGCCGGGAGCAGACCGTGAATCACACCAGGAGTACTGGGACAACTACATCGCCTTCTGGCATCACATGGGCTACGACTTCGTGCGCCTGGAGATCGGCCTCGGCTTCCCAACAAAGGGGCTCGTGGCGAAGGACCCCGCGCCAGGCGTTGACGGTAACCGGGGATGGGTCGACCAACACCACGGCACCATTGAGAGCTGGGAGGACTTCGAGAAGTACGCGTGGCCCGAGGTCGGCAAGGTCGACCTGACCGTTCTAGAGTATGTGAACGCGAACTTACCCGAGGGCATGGGGCTGATCTCGTCTCACGGCGGCGGCGTCTACGAGCACATCTCCGCGATCTTCAGCTACGAGGGCCTCTGCATGATGCTCTACGACGATCCGAAGTTGGTGAAGGCCGTCGCGGATCGCGTGGCCGGGCTGATGGTCGAGTACTACGAGTGGTTGCTAACGCTCGACAAGCTCATCGCCGTGTTCCCTGGGGATGACATGGGCTTCCGCTCGGGAACGCTCATCGCCCCCGACCAGCTCCGCAAGTACACGCTGCCCTGGCACAGGAAGTTCGCCGCCATGACCCACGAGAAGGGGTTGCCCTATTTCCTGCACTCGTGCGGGCAGTTGGCCGACATCATGGACGACCTCATCGACGACATCGGGATCGACGGCAAACACTCGTATGAGGATGCCATCACCCCGATTCCCGATGCCCAAGCCCAGTGGGGCGACCGGATCGCCGTCCTCGGAGGGATCGACGTGGACGTGCTCAGCCGGATGGAGCCTGACGCCGTCCGCGAGTATGTCAGAAGTCGGATCGATGCCTGCGCGCCGAAGGGCCGGTTCGCGGTGGGTTCGGGCAACTCGATCCCATCCTACGTGCCGGTGGAGAACTACCTGACGATGGTTGACGAGGCGCATCGATAGGCCCGGAGGAGCGACCATGGCCGAGAGCATCCAGTTCACGGTGAATGGGAGTCGCGAGACGGTCACGACCGATCCCGCGCGCTCCCTGCTCGACGTCCTGCGCGAAGACTTCGGCCTGACGGGCACCAAATACGGATGCGGCGAGGGTGCCTGTGGCGCGTGTACGGTGCTGCTTGGCGGCAAGCCCACCCGGTCGTGCATCACGCCGGCGGCGACAGCGGCCGGTAGTGAGATCACTACGATCGAGGGCATTGCCGAGGGCGACCAACTGCACCCCGTCCAGGAGGCGTTCGCTGAGGACGGCGTGCTGCAGTGCGGCTACTGCGCTCCGGGAATGATCCTGGCGACTATCGCGCTGCTCCGAGATACCCCGCAACCGACCGACCGCGAGATCACCAAAGCGCTGAACGGACACATCTGCCGGTGCTCTACCTACCCGACCATTCTGGCGGCTGTCCGCAAAGTCGCGGGGCGGAGGTGAGGGCGACATGAGCGAGCGCGAAGAGCGTCTTATCGATCATGAGCCAGAGGATCTGGCCGACGGCGAGTTCTCGGTCGACCGACGGAGCTTCCTGCAAGTTCTCGGCGCGGGGGTGCTGGTCTCGGTCGCGAGCGGCGCCTCGACCCAGCGCGGCAGTCGAGGCCCAACGCAGATATCGGCGCGCATCCACGTCGGCGGCGACGGCACGATCACAGTAATGACAGGCAAGGTCGAGCTGGGCCAGGGCGCGCGCGCCGAGATCACGCAGGCCGCAGCGGAGGAGTTGCGCGTCGGCGTCGATCGAGTGCGCGTCATCATGGCGGACACTGACCTGGTCCCCAACGACGGCACGACGGCCGGCAGCCGGACCACGCCTTCGACCGTCCCCGCGATCCGCAAGGGAGCGGCAGCCGCGAGGGAGGCCCTTGCCAATATCGCCGAAGGCGGTGACGCCGAACAGGCCCTCGCGGAGAACATCCCCGATGGGGTGACGCTAACGCCAGTCGATGAGTGGAAAGTGCTCGGCACGTCAGTCCCCAGGCCGAATGCCCGCGACATCGTCACCGGCGCCCACAAATACGCGTCGGACATCTCGCGGCCCGACATGCTCCACGGCAAAGTGCTCCGCCCACCAGCCTACGGCGCGACGTTGGCGGGCATCGACACGTCCACGGCCGAGGCTATCGAGGGTGTCACCCTCGTGCGTGACGGAGATTTCATCGGCTTCGTCGCGCCAACGCTACACGCGGCGACGCGGGCGGTTGAGGCGCTCGCGAAGTCGGCGACATGGGACACCTCGCCCCAACAATCGAACGCAGAGCTGTGGGACCACCTGCGCGAACACGCCGGCGAGGGCGAGAGCGACGCAACGGTGACCAAGGCCCTCGACGCCGCCAACGTGAGGTTGAAGGCTGAGTATCACGCGGCTTACATCCAGCACGCCCCCATGGAGCCGGGGGGGGCCGTGGCTGAGTGGAACGGGGACCGGCTGACGATATGGGTCGGGTCACGCAGCCCATTCCGCTCGCGGTCCCAGTTGGCCGATCAGTTCAACATTCCGGCAGAGCAGATCCGCGTCATCGTGCCTGACACCGGCGGCGGGTTCGGGATGAAGAGCGGGGATTTCGTCGGCGTTGAA
>CAZKUN010000364.1:0-7138 GCA_964555935.1 uncultured Armatimonadia bacterium
TGTGGAAGAAGGGCTTGGCGGTCGACGATGACCGCGCCGAAGAATAGGGCAATGCACGCGCAATCGACGGCAGTCCATCAGGCGTCCTCCTGGGAGGGTTCGCTGAACATGGTCACTCGGTCCACGCGCTATATCCTTCCCGTCGCGGTAGCGGCGGCAATTCTCATTTCCCTCGCCGGCGTAGCGGTAGCTCAGACCGGCACTCAGGTCAAGATTGTCGGCGTGGTCCTCTCGGTCAAGCACCGAGCCGGGCCGGCCGGCGCGTTTGTCACCAGCAAGATAGGTTCGTTGCTACCTCCAGGCAGCCGCGTCCAGACCGGCGCTCGCAGCAAGTGCGCCCTCAAGTTCCCAAACGGTGCCGTGATCCGCATGGACGAGCGCAGCGACCTCGTCATCCAGAGCGTCTCCGACACCTCCACGCAACTCAACTCCGGGCAGATCTGGGCCAAGGTCATCTCAGGAACGACCGCGAGAGTTCAGGGCTCAAGCGGCGTCGCGGTCGTCAAGGGTACGGAGTGGACCTTCAAGGACGAGTCCATCACCTGCTACGATGGCGCGGTGTCGTATGAGGTCGGCAACGAGGCGACCGACGTCCCCATCGGCTATGAGGGCTACATCGACAAGGATGGCAATGTCCGCGTGCGGACGGCCCCGGGGCGCAACTACCCGGGCGCGGACCTCAACCAATGGTTCGGTGGCATGCCTAGCGGCGTCACATCTCTGGTGACACCCGGCGCGACCGCGGGGACCATCCGCAAAGACGCGGACATCTCCATCGACCGAGCCATCACCTCCGCTGTCACTCCTCGCCACGGCGCGGTCAGCGTCGTCATCATGGACGCCGGAGCATCCCTGGAGAGCGCCCAGATGCGCGCCGGCGCCATCGGCGATCCGCTCGCCAGCGCCCAGTGGGGCAACTTCCCCGGCGTCGATCAGAACACGCTCGCGCCTCTTTACCTCTCCCGTCCCGGGACGGGCTGGGGAGGCGTCCGGATGGGTTCGGCTAGCCTGGCGCAGTCGCCACAGCTTCCCGACCGCCAGTACCTCTTCGGCCCATATACCCTCGCCGACGCCTTCGCGTATGTCGGCGCCGGCGGCAGCACCTACGGGCTTCGCGTCCGCCCACACATCGTGTGGAAGGACGTATACGTCGAGGTCGGCGCGACGACGCGCACGTCGAGTTGGTACGGTGACGGCACCGACATCACGGAGGCCTTCGCCCAGCTCAAACAGGACTGGGGCGCCGTGACGATCGGGCGCCAGCGCTTCCTCGAAGGCCCCGTCAACAACAGCCGTCTGGGTTCGCTCCTCACCTTCGAGACGGGCGATGCTGCGCGGCTGCAGACCGATATCGGCAAGCTCAGCGTCGACTTCGCGTACGTGCATAAGATGTCACCGATCATTAAGCCTACTTCGCAGGGCTTCTACGGCCGCGTCCAGTGCCCCGTGGCCGACGGCACGGTGGGCGCCAACATCGTCACTCAAGAGGGCACGAGCGGCGCCGGCTACAGCGTCGACGCGGCAATACCCGTAGTTGAGGGCAAGTTGGATCTCTACGGCGAGTGGGGACGCGATGCCTTCGACCGAGACCTCTACACGGTCGGGGCGTACTTCCCGAGCCTATACCAGTCCCAAGACATCGACCTGTTCGTCGAATATGCTGACCGCGATGGGCTCCCCAACCTCGCGTCCGCGCGCGTCTACAAGCACTTCAACGAGGACCTGACCGGCGTCTTCACCGTCGACAAGCTGTCGGGCGACAGCGTCAACTTCGGCGCCGGTGTCATCTGGCGCTTCGGCGACTAGAAGCCGTCCCGTGGGTCAGGCGTCTCGCCTGACGCCGCCCGCCCCGTACGACGATCGTCCCGATCGTCGGTGCCGAAGGTACGCCGACTCACTTACACGCACCACAGGAGGGTGAACGATGCGCCGACGCGATTTTCTGGCCGCAATCGGCTGCCTCGTTGTTCTGATCACCATCTCGGGCTGTGGCGGCGGCAGCGCCACCAACCCCGCGGGCCCCGGACAGGGCGGCATCAACGTCGCCGTCGTCTTCCCGGACGCGACATCCGACGCCCCAGCGATCATACCATCACACGCTGAGAGCGTTGTCGTCAGCGTGACAACTCAGTCGAACTGCAGCGTCTGTGTCGCGCATATCGCCTCGCAGGCGGCCGATGTCCCCTCCGGACTGGTCACCATCAACAAGCCGGCCGGTGGCGGCGTCGCGCGAGCCACTATCGGCGGACTCGACCCGGGCACCTACCATGTCTCCGCCTCGGCTCATTCCGCGGCTGACGGCGGCGGAGACACGATCGCGACCGCCCACGTAACGACGACCGTGCGCTCGGGACAGACCACAGACGTACCCATGACCCTCGTCCAGACGGTCGCTCAGGTGCTGGTCTCGCCGCCGAAGGTGGTCATGCTGCCGGGCGAACAGGCTCAGCTCGCGATCGAGGTCAAAGACCCAACCGGCGCCACCATCATCGGCGCGTCTCTCGACGTCACGAGCAGCGTCACCGGCGTCGCGACGACCACAGCGACCGGTCAACTCCACGCGGTCAACCTCGGCCAGACAACGGTCACCGTCCGACACGCCGCATCTGGGAACCAGGCGACCTCAACCGTGCATGTTGTGTCGGCGCGCGTCGCTCGCGTCGTCGTAACCTCCGACCTGCCGGCAACCGCGCCCGGACACCCCGTGCCGTTCATGGCCACTGCCCTCAACGGCCAGGACAACCCCGTTGCATTGCAGTTCGACTGGCGCGTTGACCCCACGTCCGCCGGGAGCATCGACGCAAATGGCCTCTTCACCCCGGCCAACGTCGGAGTGGCGCGGATCTTCGCCGAAGAGGTGATCAGCGACGTGGAAGGCAGCGCGACCATCCGCGTTACCGATTGGGTCGTCGTGCTCGACTGGACATCAGGTGACGACCTCGACCTCCACGTCTTCGACAGCACTCAGACTAAGCAGGCCTACTACGGCCAGCCAGTCGCCCCGCAAGGCGAGTTGCTGGCCGATTCCACGCGCGCGCCAGGGCTTGAGATCTTCGCCGGCGCATCGGGAGTCCAAGGGGTGTTCCCGGTCGGCGTGAACTACTTCCGGGGTAAGGGCAATATCTCCGGCACGGCCAGACTGTTCGCCTCAGGCCAAGCGCCGGTCATCCAACCCTTCCAGCTCTCCAGGGAAAACAACGACGGCGGCTACCCGGTCACGAACCCAACTCCATCGTGGGCGCGCCCATTCGATGTCGTCGTCGGAGCCGGTGGCGTGTCGTCTCAGACCGCCGACACGTCGATAGCGCTCGGCCCGCCGCCCGGCCAAGCCAAGTAGCGGGAGCATCCGTACTCACGCGCCGTCGTAGGTCGGATCTCCAGGGAAACTCCGCGAGTTTCCGCGACAGGCTCGGCGGATCACGTCGCCAACAACCACCAGAACTGAAGGCGGGCCATGGCTACCAGCCATGGCCCGCCTTCAATTTACGTTACCCATACGACTGGCCCACCTACTCCATCGTTATGGCTTCGACTGGGCAGTCGTCGGCGGCTTCCTGAATGACATCATCAGGATCGCCGTCCGCCTTGATAACTGTCGCCACGCCGTCATCGTTCATCGCGAACGTGTTCGGAGCGGTTCCGCAGCAAAGCTCACATCCGGTACAGGTGTCAGCGTCCACTACTGGCTTGGCCACGTTCATCACCTCATCAGAGAATTAGCTCACAGCGGGGGTACGCTTCCCCGCCCAGGCACAATGACCTTCAACATCGAAAACTATAGACCGTTCCCCACTCAGAGCCCGAAAATCGCCTTCGCGTTGAGTCCCAGGATCTTACGCTTCTCATCATCACTCAGCCGAGCCATCAGCACCCGTCCCAGCCCCGGCGCCGCGTCGATGAACGGTATGTCCGTGCCGAAGAGAATCCGGTCGGCTCCGACGCGATTGACCATCGTCTCAATCGCCATGTAGACCAGGATCGACCCCGTCAGGTCGAGATGCACGTTCTCGCGCCGCTTCGCCTCCGTGCACGACTCATCGATCATCGGCCAGCCGCTCGCCGAGTGCCCGATGATGAACGCGACGTTCGGCATGTCCGCCGCCATTGACGACAGCAGCGTCACGCCGGCCTGAGCATCGCCCGCCCACGAATGCGACAGAATCGGCGTCGAATACTCGCGCGCATACTCGAACATCGGCGCGTAGCCCGGCCCGTTGACCTTATACCCGTGCAGCGACGGATGGATCTTGAAGCCCTTGATCCCGCCGTTGTCGTGCCAGTGCGAGATCTCCTCACGCACCTCGGCTTCGGGATAGTTCGGGTTGATCGTCACGTACGGGACGAACCGCCCCGGGAACTGGGCCGCCGCATCCGCCACTTCGCGGTTCCCCTCCCGGTACCCCGGCCCGATCGCAATATGCGGGCTGCTGATGCAGATGTCGAACCCAAGTTGGTCCATCCGCTCGACCATTCCACCCGCATCGTTGTAGGGGATGTTGAAGTTGTGCCACGGCCCCATGTGCGCGTGGGCGTCGATGATGAGTTCGCCGTCGAGCGTCTCGCCCAGTTGACATTTCTCGAGAAATTCACACGCTGCCATGCTACCGCACCTCCCCGAGCAGTTTGCTGAGGTTCCCACCTGCAATGAGCTGTTTCTCCTCGTCGGAGACATTGGCGTAAGTCACCATCGAGATCGACCCACCCACCTCAAGTTCCGGCAAGTTCGTCCCGAAGATCAGCCGCTCCGCGCCGAAGCGCTCGCAGACGGCCTCGATCCCCCGGTGCGGCCCGTATGTTCCGCTCTCGACGTGCAGGTTGCCGTACCTCTCAAGCAGCGGGTACATGTACCGATCCACGCGATAGTAAACGCCCAGCACGATGAAGTTCACGGCCGGATACTGCGCCAGCAGCGTCCCCAACTGGCCCCAGTCCGTCTCGCCGATATGCACGAGCACCGGCACGTGCTCCTCGCCCAGCGCATCCAGCAGAGGCCCCACCGTATCATCGTTCAGCAGATACTGATGCTCCTTCGGAAACAGCCTCACCGCCCCACCAACTTCAGCGATCGCCTTCGCCCACTCCCGCGGCGGCGGAAGCTCCCTCGTCGCCGGCGGCAGCGCCGCGAGGCACGGGCTGATCCGCTCCTCATTGGCCGCCACCCCGAGCATCGCATTGTTGCCTTCCACCGCATCCCATTCCAGCGACCATGCGTGCCGGACAAGCGCGCGCTCAATGCCGGCCCGATCCATCTCCGCCAGCAGTTCGGGCACTTCCATGAACTGCTCTTCTCTTGGAATCGAGCTACGACCGATCCGCACATTACAGTCAAACAGCGGCAGTTTTCCCACTCAGAGAGCCTCCTGATCTCGCAACGGTTCGACCAGTCGCTCCGCCTTTCCGCACGCGCCCCGTTTCACCTCCCAATGATCGCGTAGCAACGGGGCTCCCGCCCCGTCGAGCGCCGTCCCTCTCTTCACTCCCATCCCCACGTGCAAGGGAAACTCGCAGTGTGAGTTGCCGGGGCAGCTTGCCCGTGGAAGAACCGGCCTCTCGCCGTCGTAGGACCGGCGTCCCGCCTGTCGCCGTCTCTCCTCACTCCCACCCTCTCCCACCTGTGTCGGACACCTGTTTTGCCGCCGTCGCAAAACGGGTGTCTGACACTAAAACTCCCACTCCTCATCCCTCGGTCCCCACTCCGACCCCGGAGGAATCCCCGCGTCCCGCGCGAAGTCCCCGAGAGCCACTACACTCCACGGAGGGCAAAGGCATGCCAGACCGCCGCCCGAACTTCCTCTGCTTCGTCACCGACCAGCACCGACACGACCACCTCGGTTGCGCCGGCAACCCCATCGTCCAAACGCCAAGCATCGACCGTCTCGCGAGCGAGGGCGTCCGCTTCCGCCGCGCCTATGTCAACAACCCGCTCTGTATGCCCGGGCGCGCGACGATGTTCACCGGCCAGACCGCCCGCGGGCATGGCGTCCGCACCAACGGGATTCCCCTCGATCCACGCGTGCCCACCATGCCTCAGGCCCTCGCCGACGCCGGCTACAGCACCCACTCCGTCGGCAAGATCCATCTTCGCCAGTTCGGAGCGCCGAAGGGCGTCCCGCTGGATGATCTCGACCCATCGGAGTACCCCGAGTGCGGCCAGATGTGGGGCGAGCGGCGCATCGACACAGTGCCCACGCCTTACTACGGGCTGCAGTCGGTTGAGCTGTCCATCGGCCACGGCTCGTGGGTCCAGGGCGACTACATGCGCTGGCTCGAGCAACAGGACCCCGACGCTCCCGCGCTCACCACGCCTCAGGCCGGCGAGCCCCTCGCCTCCGGCGCCGAGCAGAGCTGGAAGATGGCCCTCCCCGAGGAACTCCACTACAGCAAGTGGATCGCTGACCGCACGATTGCCTACCTCGAACGCGCCGCCGAGAGCGACGAGCCCTTCTTCCTCTGGTGCTCCTTCCCCGATCCGCACCACCCCTTCTGCCCACCCCACCCGTGGTGTGACATGTACGACCCCGCTTCGATACCTCTCCCCAATCGCACCGATGGGGAACTCGCCAATCTCCCGCCCCACTACGCGCGCATCGTCGATGAGGCCTTCCCGCTCGCCGGTCGCTTCCAGCCGACGCGGATGACCGACGATCAGATCCGCGATATCTGGGCGATGACGTATGGCCTCATCTCGCTGACGGATCACCACCTCGGGCGCGTCCTCGATGCGCTCGACAGCCTCGGTCTTCGCGAGAACACCTGCACCAGCTTCTTCAGCGATCACGGCGACATGCTGGGCGACCATTGGATCGTCAACAAGGGGCCGTTCCACATGGACAGTCTCGTCCGCGTACCCTTCATCTGGAGTTGGCCGGGGCACTTCGATGGCGGCGAGGAGACCGATGCCTTGGCGAGCATGCTCGACTTCGCTCCGACCGTCCTCGACCTCGCGGGCGTCCCGATCCCCGAGGGCGACGTGCCGCTCGCGCCCGAGACAGAGAACCAGCTCCCGCCCTGGCCAGGCCACTCGCTGACGCCCATCCTCTCGGGACAGGCATCCGCCGTCCAGCAAAGCGTGCTGATCGAGAATGATGAGGATTACTTGGGGTTAAGGCTTCGCACGCTGGTGACCGACCGCTACAAG
>CAZKUN010000365.1:0-6271 GCA_964555935.1 uncultured Armatimonadia bacterium
CGGCCCCTTCATGCGGTGGTCTGCGTGGGTCAACTGAACGGGACGGGCGCCAGCCCGGCGCTCACGGGGCCAGCTCGCGCTCCTTGTCGGCGGCCCATTGGCGGACCTTGTCGATCTGCTGGCTAGGCACGCTCGGCTCGTATTCGGCGATCAGGCGCTGGGCCTCCTCGTGGGCGGATTCGAGCATGGGCTTCCCCGCGTCGCCCGCGCGGGTGCTGAGCCGGGGGACGTAGTTCTCCTCTTCATCGCGCGCCCAGTCGAGGGTGTGCTCATCCATCAGGAACTGCCCGGCATGGCCGACGCGGAGGATGGCGTCGAGCGCGAGCGTCTCGTCGGAGACCTCAACGCCGCTCGCGATCCGCAGGCACATCTCGCAGATCTCACAGTCGATGAGCAACTGCTCCAGCGACATCGCCAGACCGTTGTAGACGGCCCCCAGGCTGGGGGTCATTTGGGCGGGCGAGAGGACGCGAGTGAGCATCGTCGCCATCTTCTCGAGGCCGATCTGGACGTCGGGACCGGGGCTATCGACCGACCCGGCGGGGGAGTAGTTGGGGAAACCGTAGTGCTCGGCCAGGTCCATCGTTGCGCCCAGCGAGAGGTTGCGTTCCTGGGCGCCGTAGCTGAGGGCGCCAGATCGCATGTCGAGAGGCCCGGCGGCGCCGCCGTAGATGATGGGGCAGCCCTCGGCGAGCAGTTGGACCATGGTCACCATGGCCAGGCTCTCGGCGTTCTGCTGGAGCACCGTGCCCGCGATGGTATAGGGCGAGGTGCCGCCGGCCATCGGGCAGGGCGCGCAGAGGACGGGCAGGCGCCGCTCGGCGCACTGGATGAGAATCTCAGCCGATTCATCGGAGATCGCCAGCGGGCTCTTCGGGGAGATCGTGATGGCGACAAGCGCCTTCTCTGGCAACGGCGCGTAGGCGAAGAGTTCCAAGGCTTCGCACCAGAGGTCGAGTTCGAAGACCGTCTGGGGCGCCTCGATCAGGTTCTTCGTGGTGTGGGTGAGCATCGCCTCGACGCACCGCAGCTCGCGCAGTGGCTCGGGCACGTCCCACGGGTAGACGGGCGTGGCCACGCGGGCGACGGTACCGAGCGAGTCGGCGAGTTTCAGCAGGCTGGTCAGATCTTCGAAGGTCGACTCGCGGAGTTGGCCGGCGCCATGGTCGAGCATCCTGACGGCGTTGGCGTGTAGAGTGGGGAACTTGTCGCGGTGTCCGCGGCCGGCCATCTGTACCTGGCCGCAGCGGCCGTGGAGCGCGAGTTCCTTGGGCGCCGCCTCGATTGCCGCCTCGACCATCTCCCGGGGGAAGCGGACGACTTCATCCGCCACGATGGCCCCCGCCTTCGCCAGGCGGCCGAGGAGGGCGGCGTAGGTGATCTTCATCCCCATCTCGGCGCAAAGGGTCAGCGAGCGGTCGTGAATCAGCGCGACTTCGCTGTCGCTCAGGTAACGGATGAGTGGGAGTGGTTTCATGCGCCCTCCGGAATCAGAGGCTGAACTCGACGTATTCGTTTTGGCACGGGAAGCCCTCGGTCACGAACATCCGCCCCTCGCTCGGGAGCAGGACGTGGCTGACGACGGAGAACATGTCGCAGCCCCCGTGCTGACAGATCGGACCGGTGTCTGAGTGGTCGCGCAGAATCCGCATCATGCCCTCGGGCGTGCGGTCGACCGCATTCACGAGGCGGCTGACCGTGTCGATGCGGGCACGGCTGTTGGCCAGGAACTCCGGCTGGTCCTTGAGTTCCTCCGGCGCGTCCAGCGAGATGAAGTGGTTGGTGTGGTAGGTCGTGGCTTGCTCCGGACTCCTGACGGCCTTGCCCGAGGGAGCCATCTCGATCACGGCCGCGCGGCCGCTCTTGTCGATGAAGGTCGCGTTCAGCCCGTGAGAAGCGAGAGGGATGGTGGCGGCCATCCGCACGGCCTCGTCGACCGTGGCGCACTGCTGCAGGATCATCGCGCACGCCATCGCCCCGTCGACCCCGTCGTCTCGGCCGGAGCCCTTCGTCACCTTGACCGAGGAGCCGCCGTAGGCCAGTCCCGCCTCGTTGATGCCGCACGCGACGCCGATGTAGCCCGCGAACCCACAGCGAAGCATGGAATAGCCGCGGTCGGGGGTGACGCGCTGGACGAAGTGGAACTCCTGATCGCCGTCCCAGATGTCGCTGTTCTTGCCGAGAATCGGCCCCGGCGAGCCATCGAGGAAGCTGCCGTTCGTGCACCAGCCGACCGTGTCGTTCCAGATGGATTCGCAGAAGTTGAGCCTGAGGATGTCTTCGTAGTCGATTCCGGAACCCTCGGCGAGGCCCCTCATCTCCTCGACGGCTTCGGGGCAGACGCCGAGGCTGTTCGTCTCTAGTCGGCGGGAAATGCTCGCGACCGTTTCGGGGTGGGCCCCTTTGGCATCACCCCAACTGGCGACTGCCTTGCGGATCAGTTCGGGCATCTGTCGGCCCTGCACGAGGCCCCGTTCGTAGGCCGAGCCCGCCAACTCCATCGCCATGATCTCACTGCCCATGCCGTTTCCTTCTGTTGCTGAGCTTCGGTCCTGGTCGCGGAATCGCCAGGCACTTGCCTGTTCGCCATCGCGGACCTGATGTCCGCCTCGCATTCCTCAACATCCGATATTCAGTGGCAAGACGCGTAGCAGGCGCGGATGTGAGACCAGGCCCCCGTTTCCTGAGCCTGTATCGAAGTCTCAGGATCGACGTCGGGTCGGGCAGTTCGCGGCGCATGCTGTGGTCGCGTGTAGGAGGCGTGTCAACCCCGACCGGTGTTGGCGTTCTGTCGCGCGGCCACGACGTCGGGGTTGAAACCCCTCCTACACACGACACGCTCTCTGCCACCGCGCCAACCCTTGGACTTCAGTACAGGCCCTTGTTGCCTGGCGTGCAGGTTGGTGGGGCTTGGCTTGGGAAGGACCACCGGCACCCGCAGACCGTCTAGCCCATGCCCTGGAGGCCCCATCCGGTGTGGGGAATCCCAGGTTGATCGAGGCGATCGAGTGAGTCCTCCCCCCAAAGTCCCCAGAACCCGGCATCAGGTCCTCGCGCACATCCATCACCAGCGCAGCGTCGCGGAGATCACCGGAAGAACCGCGTGCCCGTCCGGCGGAAGGGCCGCAAGAGTCGAGCGCCTGCCGGTGATCATCCGTGAGGCGAAGTGGGCCAAATTAGCCGACCGCTACTTCTTCCTCCGCAAGGAAGGGCTGTACCGCTTCTGGGACTGGGGGAAGGCGAAATGGACGCGAGAAGACGTGGCCCCGGAGCTGGTGGACGCGACGAACCGGTACTCGTGCGTCATCCTGTTCCGCAAGGACGTCCTCGAGCTGCTCGGAGCCATCGCAGCGCTCCAGTACCATGGCAACAGACATCACTCCCTTCCGTTCGATGAGCAGTTGGCCCACCTCAAGCACGGGGTGTTGTCGTTGACCTGCGGACCCTCGAGCGAGTTCGTGCGGACGCTGCTGGATGGTCTGGGCTACCGGACGCGGGCCGTGCAGACCATCCGCGTGGAGGGCGAGTGGAACACGTACAACAGCGGGCACGTCATGTTCGAGTTCTTCTGGCCTGAGCAGAAGAAGTGGGTGCTGGCGGATGTGAACGCCCACCGGATGTTCGTGAAGGACGGCGTCTATCTGAGCGCGGGCGAGGCGATGGAGGTCGCGCGCCGCGGCGACGACTACGAGTTCGAGTGGCTGACCCCCCGCGGCATCGGCCTGGTCGACATCTCCGCGGGCGTGCTGGGCGAATTCCCGGGGTACGTTGCCGGCGAACATGGATTCGCCAGCGACGAAGCCGTCAAGAGATCGCTCGCGCTTCTGCTGCCGATGGTGATGCTGCCCGAGGGAGGGCACTACTACTTCTACGCGGACAGTCCCGCCCTCCTCAAACGCATCTCGAGCTACGCGCCGGATGCCATCGCCGTGTCGCGCGACGAGTGGTGGGAGAAGCTTTACGGGAGCCCGCCGCCTGGCGGGAACAGCGCGGCACGCGCGGGGGGCACGACCACATGACGACGCCACGATACGAGTGGGAGCACGTGACGCCGGAGGCCGCATTCGCGGGGCGCGATGGCGCGGGGGCCGCAGTGCTGAATGGCAGGATGTGGTTGCTGGGTGGATGGAACCCGAATGACAAGGTGCATTTCCCGAGAATCTGCAACAGCGAGGTCTGGTCGTCGACCGACGGCGCCGAGTGGGCACTTGAGGTGACGCAGGCGCCGTGGGAGGGGCGACATGCGGCGGGGTACGTGGTGTTCAACGATCGCATGTGGATTGTCGGCGGCGACGCCAACCAGGGGCATTACCAGTCCGACATCTGGTCGAGTGCCAATGGCGTGAACTGGGACCTGGTCCTGGACCCAGTGCCGTGGGGACTGCGGGCGCTTCACTGCGCGGTGGTCTACCACGACAAGCTCTGGGTCTACGGCGGCCAGACGATGCCCAGCGTCGCGCCGGCCGAGGAGCGCTTCTACCAGGATGTCTGGTGCAGCGCTGATGGGATCCGCTGGGAGCAGGTAACCGACGCCGCTCCCTGGCCTTCGCGCAATCTCACCGGGATGGGGATCGCCTTCAACGATCGCCTGTGGGTGATCGGAGGTGGCACGTACGAGACGTGTCCATCCGAAAAAGTCCATCCACGCCTGAGTTCGGGGCTTTGCAGGATGCGAGCAAATGACATGAGAAACGCCCGCTCGTGACCATGACAGCCCCGAAGATCGTCTACCGAAACCTCGCCGAACTCGTCCGTTTCATCGGTCAGCTATCATCCCATGCCGCGGTGTTCGTCTTCGCGTTCTTGTCGCCCAGAGCCAAGGCAGCGGCGACGGTCGTCGCCTTGCGTGGTCAGTTGGCTGACCGCGTCGACCGGATGGAGCAGAAGCAGGAGCCGAAGCCTCGCTTCACCTCGGCGTTCAGAGTCCTGTAGGTCATCCTCTCTCGGTTCCTGGATGGTTGGGCAGACCTCGCCCAACTGATGAAGCCGGCGACCGTCAAGCGCTGGCACAAGAAGGGCTACCGGCTGTGGTGGCGTTGGAAGTGCCGGAAGCGCGGTCGTCCATCGCTTGAGCAAGAGATGCAAGCGCTGATCCGCAAGTTGAGTCGGGAGAACCCGCTGTGGTCGGCAGAGCGGATCCGCGACACCTTGCTGCTTCTGGGCTATCCTCCGATGTGCGCCGACACGGTCAGCAAGTACATGGTAAAGCGACGCAAGCCACGAGGGTCGTCTACTACGTGGTTGCCGTTCCTCCGGAACCACGTAGACGTCTGGTGGGCCATCGACTTCTTCACCGTTACCACGATCAACTTCGCCACGGTCTACGTCTTCCTGGTCTTTGAGCATGGCCGCCGGCGCGTGCTGCACCTCGCCACCACCCGACATCCGAGCATGACTTGGGTGATTCAGCAACTCAGGAATGCGATGCCATTTGGCTCCCAGCCGAAGTACTTGTTCCGCGACAACGATGGCATCTACGGTCAGGGGGTGAAGCTGTTCCTGGAGAGCTGCGGCATTCAGGAAGTGCGGACCGCCATCCGCAGCCCTTGGCAGAGCCCATACGTCGAGCGTTTCATCGGCACGCTTCGCCGAGAGTTGCTGAACCACGTCATCGTGCTGAGCGAGACGCACCTCGAGCGACTGCTAAGGGAGTTCATCGAGGAGTACGAATACGTCGCCCGACCACACCAAGGTCTGGGTGGCGACACGCCTATCCCCACCGAAGGCCCGCCAGAGATCGACGGCCCCACTCAACTCGTTGCCGTTCCCATCCTCGGAGGACCACACCACAGGTACCATCGGGTCGCTGCCTGATCGCGATCGACACCCAGCCAAGACAACGCGGCGGCGCGGCCAGCTCCGACGAGGCGTCGCTGTGTGCGCCGACGAACGACGCGGTATGTCCGACGCGCCGTCCACTCCCAAGCTGGGCTCGCATAGACGCGGATGGAGTAAGTCGGAGGGACAGACCCCGGAGCACGCCGCGAAGAAGCTGGTGGCCGCGTCGACGGTGGTGGACGGGCCGGGGCGCGTGACCGTGGATCGTCACGGTAACGCCCTCCGGCGGCTCGTAGCGGTCGCGGTCCGTGCTGAGGTCGCCATACGCAGCGAGGGCGGCCTCGGGCCAAGCCGCAGGCAACACGGGCTGCCGTGGCGTGGATGGAATAAGTCGGAGGTACGAGGGGCCGATGCTGGTGACGCCGAACGTGCGTATGGTGACATCAGCCGCTTCTTCTGCAGCTCGGCCCGGTGGTCGCGAAGCGACGCCATG
>CAZKUN010000365.1:6281-7119 GCA_964555935.1 uncultured Armatimonadia bacterium
TGCCCGGGCTATCGTTCGGCTGCGCGCTCAAGCTGGGCCATGGCAGGCAACCGTAATCGCCCTATTGAGGGCCCGTCCCAGGCCCGCCTACCATCTGGTGTAGATCATCCGCCACCGGGCCCGCGCGACCCTTGCGCGTGGACCCCAGGAAGGGGCAACTGACCCATGCCCGCCACCATCGCGCTCGGCCTGCTGCTGTCGTCCTGTCCTCACGCCCTCGCCGGCTCCCTTGAGGCGCCGCCCGGCCTGTTCAAGGACCTGAACGACGTGACCCTCGGCGATGCCCAGATCATCCGCGGCACCCAGCTATTTGTCGACGAGCACCTGATCGAGCGCCTGGCGGGTGTGACACGGGTTCTCAACCAGCCTACCAAGCATGCGGCCAATCCCCTGATCGTGAGCGACAAGCCGTGGGAAGGCCACTTCGGCTTCAGTTCGGTGGTGTACGACGACGAAGAGGGCTTCTACAAGATGTGGTATGGGGCGTGGTCGGCCGACTACAAGCAGCAGATGCTCTGCTACGCCACCTCGCCCGACGGCATCGCCTGGCGTAAGCATCTCACGACGTCGTGGAACGCTGAGGAGCACACCAACATCGTGTTCGGCGGCCCGCCCGAGTTCAACTGCGTGGGCGTGTTCAAGGACTCGGCGGCGAAGGACCCCGAGCGCCGCTACAAGATGCTCTACAGTGAGTACATCGACGGCACCGCCAGCACCGCATCGACCGGGGCCGCGTTCTCGCCCGACGGCATCCACTGGACCGCGTGCGCACAGAACCCGCTTATCCCCTTCAGCGACTCCCACTGCTGCCCGTTCTGGGATCCCCTGCGGGGCCGCT
>CAZKUN010000366.1:0-7072 GCA_964555935.1 uncultured Armatimonadia bacterium
AAGGCAACGAATCCATGAGACTGTGAGTGGTACCGTTAATGGGGGGAGGTCAAGTATGTGGCCAGCGTAGGAGGGTAAGGCGTCGGGGTCAAACCGGAACGCAAGGTCGGGGGTGGACACGGAGGCGTGTGGCGCCGATTGAATGACAGGGCGACACCGGCGAGGCCGAGTGCGAGGGGCTGACGGAGGAGCTGCTCGGGCTGGTGCGCGACCTGCCGCCGGAGGAACTGCATCACGTGCTGGAGTTGGTGAGGGCGGCGCGGTCGTACCTGGTGGCGTAGGACCACACCTCCATCGGGCGCAACTCGCGACCGATGGCGACAAGGGCACGGTCTCCGTGTCAATACTTCATGGCCGACGCCTGTGCTATGGGAGGTGCGGGTCCGCGCGGCAGGCGCCGATGGATCCGAACTGATAGCATCAACCGCGCGTACCCACACGGGACCCCATGTCAGCTCCCTCATTCCTCCGGGTCTTCAGTCAACTGGTGAGTCTCCTCCAACTCGCCGAATCGCAGGTACAGCGTCGGCGTCACGATCTGGTCGAGGGTGGTTGAGGTGATCAACCCGCCGAGGATGACGACCGCCAGCGGGTGAAGGATCTCCTTCCCCGTCTCGCCAGCTCCGAGCGCCAATGGCACCATGGCCAGAGCCGACACGATCGCCGTCATGAGCACGGGGCGTAAGCGCTCCCGCGTCCCCCGCAGGACCATTGACTCGTTGAACGACTCGCCCTCGTGCAGCATGAGGTGCTGGTAGTGGGAGATCATCATGATGCCGTTGCGCGTGGCGATTCCCAGCAGCGTAATGAAGCCGATCAGCGACGCAACTGACAGCGTCGAGCCGGTAATCCACAGCGCCAGCGCGCCACCAACAAGCGCGAGCGGCAGGTTGAACAGCACGATGGCGGTTGCTCGGATCGACCGGAGCGCAACGTACAACATCATCGCGATGGCTGCTACGACCATCAGGCTCAGGAGCAGGATCTGGCGCGTGGCGCGTTGCTGGCTCTCAAACTGGCCGCCATACTCTACGAAATAGCCCTGCGGCCACGTGTCGTCCCGCTGCAAGCTACCGATGCGGCCCTGGATATCATGGATCACGCTGTTGAGATCGCGTCCGGCCGTGTTGCACTGGACAACGATCCGCCGCTGCACGTTCTCGCGGTTGATGGTGTTCGGGCCGAGCGTTTCCTCGACTCGCGCCAACTGCGACAGCGGGACGCGCGTGCCTGAGGGCGTGTCGATGAGCATGTCGGCGATCGCGACGGCCGAATCCCTCGCGTCCGCGGCAAAGCGCACCATCACGTCGAAGGTCCGCTGCTGGTCCAGCACCTCCGCCACCTCGTGCCCATGAAGCGCCGTCTCCAGGAGTTCCACCAACGCAAACGCCTGCATGCCATAGCGCGCGCAGGCCGGGCGATCGATCGATATCTGAAGTTGCGGCACGCTCACCTGTGGCTCGACGTACAGATCGACGACGCCCTCCACCTGCGACATCTCCTTGCGGATCCGCTCCGCCGTGTGTCGAAGGTCATCCCGGTCCGTGCCGAATATCTTGACCGCGACCTGCGTCCGGACCCCACTAAGCAGATGGTCGAGTCGGTGCGACAGCGGTTGCCCGATGTCGTAGAAGACGCCGGGTATGCGATTCACTCGCTCGCGGATGTCTGCGAGGAACTCATCCCGCTTGCGCAGTCTGCCTGGCGGCTCCCGCCCGCCCAGCTCTTCGTGACGCTCGATCAGCTCAGGCGTCCAGAGCGCCACGTCGATTTCGGAAGCATTCACGCCGTGCGCGTGCTCGCTCTCGTCCGCGCGCCCCGTGCGGCGCGACGTGGATCGGACCTCCGGCACCTCGAGCAGCGCGTCCTCGATCATCGAGCCCAGACGGTCACCCTCGGCGAAAGATGTCCCCGGCGGCGCGACAGCGGTGATCGTCAGCGTACCTTCGTTGAACGTCGGCAGGAACTCCCGGCCCAGACGCATCCCGAGGAAGCCCGCGACCGCGATCAGCGCGACCGCCCCGGCGATCACGGACGCGGAGCGCCGCACGACCCGCGGCAGTACAGCCGCCTGCAGCGCCTTGAGCCACCGCACGACCAGGCTATCGTCGTCCGTGCCTTTCATCTGCGGCAGCAAGTAGTACGACAGCGCAGGCACCACCGTGAGCGAAACGATGAGCGACGCTAGCAGCGATACCATGTAGGCGATCCCGAGCGGGACGAACATCCGCCCCTCCATGCCCCCCAAAGCGAACAGCGGCAGAAACACGAGGATGATGATGATCGTCGCGAATAGGATTGGGTTCCGGACCTCGCTCGAGGCCCGATAGACAACCTGCAGAGCTGGTTCCGGGTCGGCCTTCTGCCGGTTCTCAATGAGTCGACGGAACACGTTCTCGACGTTGATGATCGAGTCGTCAACGATCATGCCGATGGCGATGGCCAACCCGCCGAGGGTCATGGTGTTAACCGACAGCCCCCACCACTTGAACACCAGGGCCGTCATGACGATGGACAGTGGAATGGAGAGCAGGCAGATGGACACCGTCCGCCAGTTCGCCAGGAAGACGAACAGCACGATCGCCATGAGAATCGCAGCGTCTCGCAGAGCGTGGTTCACGTTTTCAATCGATGACTCGATGAAGTGCGACTGCCGGAAGACCTCCCGGTCAATGGCGACGTCGCCAGGCAACGCAAGAGCGATCTCATCCAGCGCAGTGTCGATCTCGCGCGTCAGCGTGACCGTATTGACATTCGGCTGTTTCATCACCGACATGATGACGGCCGGGCTCGCGTTGATGCTCGCGTCGCCTCGTTTGGCCTGGCTGTCGAGCCTGACGGAAGCCACGTCGCCGATGGTGACGGGAGTGCCGTCGCGGCTCTCGATGGCGGACAGAGCCAGGTCTTCGGCCGTCCGCACGCGCCCGACGTTACGGACCAGGTACTCGACGCTCCCGCGATCCATGAACCCGCCCGACGTGCCAGCGTTCGAGTGCCGGACGGCTTCGATCAGATCGTCCAGCCCTACGTCGAGTTGTTTGAGCCGATCGGGGGAACTGATGACCTGAAACTGCTTCCGTTCCCCGCCCATCGTGATGACCTGGGCAATGCCGGGGACGGATAGCAGTCGCTGACGGACCACCCAGTCCGCCAACGTCCGCAACTCCATGGGGGTCGTGTCCCCCGTAGAGCTGAGCCCAATGAGCATGATCTCGCCCATGACTGAAGAGATCGGCGCCATGATCGTGGTGGCATCTTCAGGCAACCGTTCCTGCGCGAGCTGCAACTTCTCGGCAACAATCTGGCGGGCAACGTAGATGTCCTGACCCCAATCGAACTCCACGTGGATGAGCGAGAAGCCGATAGATGACTCCGATCTCACGCCTTTGACGCCGGTCGCGCCGTTCATCAGGCTCTCGATCGGGAGCGAGACCAGCGTTTCGACCTCTTCGGGCGCCATGCCGTGGGCGTCCGTCAGAATCGTGACCCTTGGCCGGTTAAGGTCGGGAAACACGTCGACGGACAGCCTCGCGGCAACGAACGCCCCGTAAACGAGCAGCACGGCTGCCGCGCATACGACCAGCATCCGGTGCTCGAGGGAGAAGCGGATGACCTTATTAAGCATGATGTCTCCATCTCTGCGTTAGTGACTGGCAGTATCGAGCGCCTCATAGTCTGAACCCACCGGGCTAGTGCTCGTGGCCGTGTCCCTGTATGACGCCTTCGCCGCCGGCCATCTGTGTCTTCACGGCGGCCTGGACGATCGTCAGGCCCTTCGTGGCGACTTGCTCGCCAGCAGCGGGACCGACGATCATGGCCTCCTTGCCAGTGCGAGCCACGACCTCAACCGCGTGACGCTCCCAGCCCTTGCCGTCCGGCCACTCGATGTAGACCGCGTTCCCCGTCGTTTCGTCGGCGATGGCGCCGATCGGCACGATGAGGCCCGTCTCGCCTTCGTTGATGCTGATCTCCGCGCTCACGAACATCCCAGCGCGCATGCTCGGATCCGCAACCATCGCCCGGAGCCGCGCCGTGCGCTTCTTACCGTCCAGCACGTCGGCAATGTGGGAGACATGCGTGATATGCTCCCACTTGGGGAGGTCCTGACTCGTGAGCCGGACCGGCTGGCCCACGCGCACGGATGCCAGGTGCTTCTCATAGACATCGATCTCAGCCCATAGCATCCGCGTGTCTTGCACCGTAAACAACTCCGTAGCGACGTCCACCGCCTGCCCGACGCGAGCCGGCCTCGCCGTCACCGAGCCTGCTATCGGCGAGACGACGGGCACGCCCACGTTGCTCCCAGTCTTGTGGGCCTTGTAGATGCGGAGGATGCGGCCCGCCGCCTCGACCGCGACACGGGCCTGGGAGACGGCAGCCTTGCGCTGGGTGATGGTTGCCCGGGCGACGAGATCGCCCTCAGCCACCAGCTTCTCGCGGTCCAGCAGCGAATCGAGCGCCGCCAATCGGGCCTCCATCTGAGTGAGGGCCGCCTTCTTCATGCTGGAGCCCGCCATCTCCGCCCGACTGGTCGCCTGATCCAGCAGCGCTTCCTGCTCCTGCACGTCCCGTTCGGCTTTCGCCAGATCGGCCTCAGCCGTCTGGACTTCCCCGGACACGTGGATGCCCTGATCGTAGACGGCCTGCTCGCGCGCCAGGGCTTGGTCTGCGATCTCCAGAACCGCCTCGGCGCGCGCGGCCGCCGCATCCGCTTCCGCCCCCGCCCTCTGCGCGGCCTCGAGTTCGCGCTGAGACGCCGTGCCAAGCTCCACGAGACCCGCGACGCGCTGAAGTTCGCTTGTTGCCGCAGTTCGGCCAGCCTCTGCCGTTGCAGTCCCCGCCTGCGCCGTAGCCGCGTCTCGTCGCGCGGCCTCGAGCGGCGGGTGCTGAATCGAGCCCGCCTCGGCCAGGCTCGCCAGCCGCTCCAGGTCTCCCGCCGCGAGGTCCCGGGCCGCTCTCGCCCGAGCGAGCGCCGCCTCCACCACGGCGACCGAGGCTCGCGCATCCTCGCGCTCCGCCTGGTGCTCAACTCTCATGGCAGCCAGATCCGACGCAACCTCCGCCCGCTCGCGGCGGATTTCGTCGACGGGCTTGCCTGCGTAGACCCCGGCCTCCGCCATCGCCTTCGTGTTTTCCAGTTCCTCCTCAGCCAGCGCCAGCCGCGACTTCGCCTCTTCGCGTGCGGCGTGGGCGCGGCTCGCCTCGGCGCTCTCCACGATGGCCAGCGTCTCGCCAGCCTCGACGTAGTCGCCCACCTGCGCGCGGAGCTCCGAGATGCGCCCAGGGATGAGCGCGCTTGCCGTCGCGATGCGATCGGTATAGGGCGCCAGTTGACCCGTCGCCTGGACGGTCTCGTCCAACTTGCCCTCGCGGATCTCCGCCGTGTCAATAGCGCCCTCGGCGACGTCCTTCAGTTCATACAGGACGACTTCCTCATCGGCGTGGGCGTCGTGTTGCGGGGGCGCGTCCTCCTGAGCATCCTCGTGGGGCGCCGCCGCATCGCCATGGTCGTGTCCATGATCGTCCTCGGCCGCCGCGACGGCTCTGTGCCCAAACGAGTAGAGTGTCAGCGCGCCACCCAAGGCGACCACGACAATCACTCCGGCAATCACTTTGGTATTCAGTCTCGCCAACATTGGTGTCACCTCAGGTTACTGTGGTTCGGTCGTCGATTCGGGGAGAGCGCCCCCCGCGGCCCACGTGAGATAGGTCAGCGACTCGCGGTATGCGGCCGTTGCTCTCGCTCGCGCGACCTGCGTCGCCGTCAACGTCCGCTCTGCGTCAATGACTTCCAGCAGCGTGCTGCCGCCACGCTCATAGCTGAGTTGCAGCAACTCCGCGACCGTCTCGGCCCGCGTGGCGATGCTTTCCGAGTACGCCACCGCCACATCGTAGTCGGCTACCAGGCTTCGACACGCTGTCACCAGCTCGAGCCTCACGACCCGCTCGAGTTCGGCCACTTGCGCCTCCTTCTCGGCGATGCTCGCCCGTGCCGCTCGCGTCGCGCCCGATCTCTGGCCCCAGTCCACAACCGGCATCGTTAGCCCCAGGCCAATCTGGGTGCCCGCGGGCGAGCCAACGCGCGTCCCGGTCCTGAGCTGCACCTCGAAATCGGGAAGCCGCGACGCACGCGCCGCGCGCAGTGAGGCCTCGCGCGCTCCAAGCAAAGCTCGCGCCGTCTTCAGATCGGGGCGAGACCGTAACGCCGCTGCGGCGAGGGCATCCGAGTCCCACGTCGGGCGCGAGCCCAGCGACAGCGTTTCGGATGGGAGGGTCAGCGAGTTCGGATCGCGCCCCATCAACGAGTTCAGTCGCGCCCGCCGGACGTCGGCCTCGGCCTGTGCTCTCGTCACGTCTTCGCGCGCTCGGTCACGTTCGATCTCCAGCCGATCCACGTCTACCCTCGCCACGTCCCCCAACTCGAACCGCCCCTCGGCCAGCCGCCGCAGAGCCTCGCGAAGCTCGTGCGACCGCTGCATCAGCTCCAGCAGATCGAGGGCCTCTTGCAGCCCCGTGTAGGCGAGCCGCGTGTCGCGAGCCACATCCAGTCGCGTGGCCTCCACGTGGTGACCTGCCGCCCGCAGTTGCGCCTGCGACACGCGTGACGCGGTCCGGCGCTTGCCGAGTAGATCGAGCTGCTGCGTGACGATGATCGGGCTGTCGTTGAATGTCCCAGCGGGGACGGCCAGCAGTTCCATCGGCGTCGGGGCGCGCGCGGCGCGCAGTTCAGCTTGCTCGACATCACGCCCGCTGAGAGCCGCCTTGATGACGAGGCTCTCCGTAAGCGCGGCCGAGACGGCGTCGTCCACCGACACGGTTTCGGGCAGTTGGGCCTGGGCCGGTGATCCAGCGCCCCATGCACCCACCAAAGACAATAGGCAAATTGGTCCCAATAATCGGATACGCGCGGCGTTCATGGAGCCGCTCCTTTCCAGCGAGAACGCAGACTAGCGAACGGACTAAGGACGCAGGTGCGCCCGTCGGTCTCGTGCGATGAGGTAACGCGCGGCGAGAGAGGTTGACCTCCCCCCATTAACGGTACCACTCACAGTCTCATGGATTCGTTGCCTTC
>CAZKUN010000367.1:0-7052 GCA_964555935.1 uncultured Armatimonadia bacterium
TCGAGTCCTCGTGTCTCAACAGCGTCCCTCTCGGTCACGGAGAACGGTGGCGAAACGCAATCACGGAAGAGAGGCACCAGGTCGCCTTCAATGATCCTGGCCCGGACCCCGCGCGCGACGACATCACCAACACTTGCGCCTGATGCGCCGACCTTGGCGATGACGAGGCCGCCGACGATCGCAGCCAACAGCCCGAGGGGCAACAGGAGACCACGGTGACGCCGAGCGCGACGCTGCAGGGCATCTTGCGCGAGGCGTTTAGCGTGGCGGTTAAGCAGGTCGCCGACCGGACTGATGGCCTCGGGAGGCACGTGCACGACGGCTTCGCCGGCCGAGGTCAGTTGCATCGCGGAGGCGAGGGCTTTCTCCACGGGCTCGGGGCTGGCCGTCTCAAGAAGCCTCCGACGACAATGACCGATGACCGTCCCCGCCAAGTCCGGGTCGAGATTGGACTGGGGGAGCAACGTGAAGATCCGATCCCAACACTCGTGGAACACGGCCACGGCGGCGGGGTGATCGGGAGTCGACAGCGTGCATGCCGCCCAGACCAAGGACGAGAACCGGTTGAGCAGCGCGCGCAGCGCCTCGACGTCGCCCCTCCGCGAGCGAGACACCAACGTGCGTTCCGCGCGCCGGTCGGATCCCACAGTTTCGACCATCGGCCGTTCCTTGCTTCCGCCCAGCGCGTTGCCTACTCGTCCTCGGTGAAGAGATCGTCGCTAAGACCGGTGTTGACCGCGTAATCCGAAAACGCCACTGAGATCTCCGCACCGGGCGTCCCATCGCGGCTCGGCGCGTCGGGCAGTTCGCAGCGGATGGTCGATGGCATCCAGTATTTCCCGTCGACTTGCGTGAAGGCCCAGTGGAACTTGGCCATCGTCTTCTGCCCGTCAGTGATCTCGATCGTGTTGACGGTCCAGCGATGCCCATCCACGCGCAGGATCATGCGCCCGGGGTGGACGTCGGCATCCTCTTTCGGCACGAGCTTGACAGTATACACCGGAACGCCGTTCTCAATCTTCTTGCCCAGCAAATGAGGCGTCGTGCCTTCTTCCACGCGCTCGGCCAGGCTGCCAAAGGTGAACATCTCGCGCCGGACCACGACAATCGACCGACTCTCGATCTTCACCTTGTCCGGTTGCTTGAAGTAGACCTTGTACTCGGGCACGTCACCAGGCGCGCCCTGAAAGTTGGCCTCCATCTTCACCTGGGCCGTGTAGTCGTCGACGCCCGCGCTGATGTCGAGCGCGCGGCTCAGGATCTCTTCGGCTGAGGGGTCGGCCGCGAACGCGCTCACGGCCGCGCCTACCACCAGCGCGCAACTGCAGAGAATGCACCACAAGACTCTCGTGCGTGTTAGCATTTGATCTCCTTGCGTCTCATGATGGCGACCGCGCCGGCAAGCGGAACGATGATGTAGCCGGCCACCCAGAAAGCCGAGTTACGGATATCGGCCCAATCGGGCACATCGTCCAGGACATGCTCGAACGTCGCCATGTGAGTGGTGAGCAGGTAGGGTGTCAACGGCTGCAGCGACTCCAGGCGCAGCGCCAGAAGGTCGATCATCCCGCAGATCAGCATGAAGGATACCGTTACACCCGCGGCGACCGTGCTGCGCGATGTGAGGCACGAGATGCACAGGGCGAGGGAGACGACGCCCGCCATCGCGACGCCCTGCAGCAGATAGGCGAACGCTAGGCCCTTGATGGCTTTCCATTCCGGGACGATCTGAAACTGAAACGTCTCGCCCATCCCCAGGAACACGAGGTCGCCGCCACCAAGAAACACGTACCCGAGCCCCAACCCGATGGCGCCCAAGAACATGGTGATCGAGAGGGCGTGGAACGAGTTGACCAACCACTTCGCGATCACCACGTAACCGCGCCTGACGGGTCTCGACAGCAGCGTGCGCAAGGTGCCCGTCCGGTACTCCGAAGCGATGGTGCCCCCCGCGGCCATGGCGACCAGGGCCGACACGAAGACGAACATCGGGAACTTGACCGCCAGTATCAGGCGCGGAACGGAAACTGCGCTGACGACCTTGCCGGTGACGATGAAGTCATCGCCAAGTTGCTCGCGTATCTCGCGCTTGAATTGACGCTCCGTGTGTTTGATGCTCTTGGCGGAGCCGTATACGATCAGCCCGACCAGCCCCAGAAGGAGGACCGGGCCGATGTAGGTCGCGTAGCTTCGGTAGAACTTGGTCAGCTCAACACGCAGCGCTGCCAGCATTCTCTTGCTCCGCCATAAGAGTGAGGTACGTTTCTTCGAGCGACGACGCGGCGGGTCTGAGGGATGACACTCGGACTCCGGCGTCGACGAGTTCGCGATTCACGTCGGCCGCCGCGTCTCCCGTTACGGTCACGCGCAGGATCCCGTCGACGGCCTGCGTCTCGACGACGTATATGAGTTGGGCAAGGTGCGTCGCGGCGCGCCCGATGTCGTCGACGACAAGATCGATCTCGGTGTGAGCGCGTTCAAGCAACTCGGCCACCGAGCCCGTGCGGATGACCCGTCCCTTGGCGACGACCGCCACGTCCGTGCAGATCAACTCGACCTCATGCAGCAGGTGACTGGAGAGGAAGATCGTCATCCCTTCCTCATCACGCAGAAGCTGCATTAGCTCGCGAATCTCGACCAGACCAGTGGGGTCGAGCCCTGTGGCCGGCTCGTCCAGGATCACCAGTTCGGGTTTGGGTAACAATGCCTGGGCGATGCCGAGCCGCTGTTTCATGCCGTGGGAATACGCGGACACCTTGTCGCGCTGGCGATCGGCCAGGCCGACCAGTTCGAGCACCTCGTCGATCCGCCGGGCCTCGCAGCCACCCGACAGCCTCGCGAGCATCTCCAGATTCCGCCGGCCTGAGAGGTACTCGTAGAACGCCGGGTTCTCAATCAGCGCGCCGACCCGACGACCGATGCTCAGACGCCCGCTCGGAACTTGCGTCCCGAGGAGACGCGCCTCTCCCCCATCTGGCCTCAGGAGCCCAAGCAGCATGCGGATCGTCGTGCTCTTGCCGGCGCCATTTGGGCCCAGGAAACCGAAGATGGCGCCCGGGCGCACCTCAAGGTCAAGCGCATCAACGGCCGTCCGCTTGCCGAAGCGCTTCGTGAGACCTTTGGCCTGGATCACTGCGTCCATTGGGATCGCTCGTTACTCGTCCGCGGGTGCAATGAACTCGGTCAGGATGACGCAAGCGCGGTCCTGGATCCGACGGACGTCATTGCCGCCGCAAGTGTAGTTATTCATCAGGAAACTGAACGTGATCTCACAGTCGGCCCGACCATCTATGTACCCAGACAGGGCGCACGCGCCCCAGAGAGAGCCCGTCTTTGCATGGACTTTGCCGGCCGCGGGCGTGTCGACCATGCGCCGGCGCACGGTACCGGTCTGCCCGGCCACTGGAAGTGATGCCACGAACGGCTCGCGGATGTCGTCGCTCGCCGCCACGTGCCGCAACAGGCCCACGAGCGAGCGCGGAGTCACCAGGTTCAGCCGACTCAGACCCGAGCCGTCGCACAGCCGTAGCGGGCCCGTGTCGACGCCAATCTCCGTCAGGTGGTCCGCGACCATCGACATGCCTTCGCCGGCGGTGCCTGGTTTCCCCGCCGGAATCGGGATCGTCCTCAGCAACGCCTCGGCGATGTTGTTGTTGCTGGGAACGTTGAGCGCGACCAATATATCCGTGAGCGGCGCCGATTCGCGGGTCGCAAGTTCAGTCGCATCCGCCGGCGCCAGGCCATGCGCGCAAGAACCATCGGCCCTGATACGTTTCTCAACTAGCGAGCGTGCGAAGAGCGTCCCAAGATGTAGCGCCGGGTCCTCCAGCGTCACGCGCCCGCTGACCGTAACTCCAGGCGGGACCGGGCCGGTGGTCGCGAGCACGTTCTGAGCGCGGCGACGATACACTGACGGGCGATCATCGCCGTCTTCGCCGGTCGTGCACTCTGGATCCAGCGTCAGGTAGTCGCTTTCGGGCTCAAGCTCCAGCGCGCACGGGTCGCCCGGCTTCGCGCCGCCGGTCACCTCCACGCGAACGACGTTGCTATCAACCGCGAGCCCGGACACCTGCGCCTGGTAGCCGCTTGACTCGTCATTCCAGGGCCAGCCGCGCCCGAGGGGGGGCCCCGGGAAGCACGAGGCGTCAACGACAATGCTCCCAGAAATCCGCGTGATGCCGTGGTCTGATACCTGAGACGCGAGATCGTCAAGATCGTCTCGGGTCAGCGTCGGGTCACCCGCCCCGAGCACCCACAGATCACCGTCGAGCCAGCCCTGTTCGGATACCTCACCGTTTGATAGAACGCGCGTCGTGTACGTGAAGTTCGGCCCGAGGAACTCCAGCGCGCCGAGCGTGGTGAGGAGCTTCTGGTTAGATGCGGGCATCAGGGCGCGGTCAGGGGTGCGCTCGTAGAGGACCTCGCCGGTTTCAGTCCAGACGATGAGGATGCCCGTGGATGTCGACGCAAGGTCCTCGTGATCGAAGACGGCGTCGAGTTGCGCGCGCAGGTCGCCGATGTCGACTGGCGCCGCGGACGCGGCCGTCGCCGCCGCGATCATCAGGACGTGGATGGTGAGCCAGAGCCGCCGGTGTCGCATATTCTCGCATTATAACACGCATGTCGCCCCCGAAACCAGCACCCAAGTGCGTTCGCGGAGCGGGCTGATTGCCGTGCCATCGCGAGCAGCGAATCGCTCTCGCACGGGTTCCTTGACAGTATCAGGTACCGTGAGGTACATTTGGATTGACGTGAAGTTGCGAGGCGTTTCAGCGCCCCGGGCGAGCTGAATCAGCCCAGAAACGCCATGGATACCGGCGTCCGGCAGAGGCTCGGGCGCTTTTCTGACTGCTGCACCAACACAGCGGGAGGGACCCATACATGCTCGGGCACAACTCGAGGCGGTTGATTTTCGCCGGAACGGCCGCAGAACGTCTGGGAGACGAACTCGCCAAGGAACTCGGCGAGGAGCTTTCGCCGGCACTACTTGGCATGTGGGCCAATGGCGAAACGCGCTGCCAGTTGCAGGAAAACGTGCGCGGCGCGGATCTCTTCATTCTCCAAGGATTCGCGGGCCCGGTGAATGACCATCTGATGGAACTCATACTGCTCGTCGATGCGGCGAACCGCGCGTCGGCCGGACGCATTACGGTGGTGGCGCCGTATCTCCCGTATTCGAAGCAGGAGAAGAAGGTCCGCGGTCGGGAGCCAATCGCGTCGAAGGTCGTGGCGAACCTCCTGGCAGTGGCAGGCGTGGACCGAGTGGTGTCGGTCGACCTGCACACGCGCGCGATCCAGGGATTCTACGACCTCCCCTTCGACCATCTGACCGCGCTCAGCGTTCTCGCGAAGGCGGCTCGCGAACTTGGGTACGACAACGCGGACGACTGCATCGTTGTCGCTCCGGACGAGGGCGCGATGGAGAAATCGGTGGCGCTGGCTCACATGCTCGGCCTGAAGGTCGCGGTCGTGCTCAAGAGCCATCCGGAAGAGGACCCAGAGGCAGTAGAAACAGCCGGATTCATCGGAGACGTCGAGGGACGGCGCTGCATAATCTGGGACGACATGATCCTTGGTGGGGGCACGCTGGCGAATGCGGCCAAGGAATTGCTCGATGGGGGCGCCAAGGAAGTCTGCGCCTGTATCACCCACGGCATTCTCTGCGGAAACGCGTTCGAGGCGATCAATAACCCGGCTCTGGCGCAGCTCGTGGTGACGGACTCAACGCTTCCTGACGCGGCCTACGACCACCCGAAGATCAAGGTCGCAAGCCTCGCACCGATGTTGGCTAACGCCATCACGCGAATTCACCAGAATGAGTCGATCAGCGAGATGATGCCCGACGAGGTGTGAGCGACGAGCGACAACAACTGAAAGCGGCTCGACCAGGTTCTCCCGGTCGAGCCGCTTTGTGTTCTGGTTGGATGGCCAGTCTACGCGGACGGCCGATTGACGTACAGATCGCCGAAGGGACGGTGCGATTTCGGTTGGAGCACGGTGAATGGTTCGGCGAGGATCTCGTCCATCGATACATCGAACGCCTCGGCGTAAGTCTCCAGGTACTTCTGAATCGACTTCATCTGCTCCTCGTCAGCGATGCCGGTCGCGATGTGCTCGGAGGAAACGTGGTATGGGTCGAACTCGCCACGCAAGAAGATCTGCCCGCCGTGGATTCCCGTTCCGCAGTAATCCCCCACGAGCGGCATGCCTTCGCGCTCGAGCCCGAGCAGGATGAGCGTTCCTCCGGCGAGATACTCCCCGAAGAAGTCGCCCGCGACCCCACCCGCCGCGATCACTGGGGACTGCTTCTTGTAGGCCTTCATGTGAATGCCCACGCGGTAGCCGACATGGCGCTTGATGTAGACCTCGCCCCCGCGCATGCCGTAGCCAACCACATCGCCCGCGTCGCCATGGATGAAGACCTGGCCCGCGTTCATCGTGTTGGCGCAACCATCCTGGGCGTTGTTGTGCACGGTCACCGTCGGACCGTTCATGAACGATGCCAGGTCGTTGCCCGGCACGCCGCTGATCTCGATGGTGACGTCCTTGCCACGCAAGCCCCCGCCGATGTATCGCTGACCGTTGACGTTCGTAAGGACGAACTCGGTCTCGCCGCCGTCCAGCAGCTCGCGGATTTGCGTGTTCAACTGTCGGTAGTAAATGCCGTTGGCATCGATATCCATGAAAACCTACGCTCCCGAATGCGCTTGTGCTTACTCCCCGGCGTGTTTGATGCCGAGGATGTCTAGGGTCTCTCTAGGCAGGTTCAGGCCGCGCAACCGCTCGCGCGAGCCGCGCAACGATTCAACCGAGTTGACGCCGAGCGCGCCAAGGATTTCTTTGAGTTCTTCCGTCCACCCCTCGATGAGATTCACGGTCATCTCAGCACGAACCGTCGGATCGAGGCGACGGGTGAGTTCCGGACGCTGGCTGGTGATTCCCCACGAGCAGTTGCCGGTGTGGCACTGCTGGCAAACATGACATCCCAAGGTGATGAGCGCGGCCGTGCCGATCGCAACCGCATCCGCGCCAAGGGCGATGGCCTTAGCGAT
>CAZKUN010000368.1:0-7046 GCA_964555935.1 uncultured Armatimonadia bacterium
GCCGAAGTGGAGATAGCCCAGGGCGACACGGTTGCCCAGGCGTGCAAGAAGATCTGGATCCCGAGCTTCCTCACTTCGCCAGGGTCCCCTTGTAGCCCCACCTCGCCGCACGAACCATTCCGCACACCAGATCCTCAATCGGAGGCGCCACGCGTGGCCGACCTGGCTTCCGTTTCTGACGATCTGAGTAGTCCCACTTCTGCTTCTCGAGGCGACGTTGCCAAGCCAGGACCGTGGCGGGCTGCACGATGCTCACGACCTGGCGCATCAGTTGCCGGTTCATCTCAAGAACCGCGTCCACCAGCGAATGCCGGTCTTCGTCGGTGAAGGCGATCCGACGAGGGAGCTTCGATCGGAGGATCCGGTTCTCGGTGCGCAGGTATTCGTTCTCTTGAGTCAGTTCGTCGCACAGGAGTCGCGCCACGAGCGCTACCAACGGGAAGTGTGACCAACTGAACGGCCTTGGGGGACGACTCTCATCCACAGCGGGCCTCAGGGACGACAGGATGCAGTCAGAAGCCGGCAGATAGCACAGAAGACGCCGAATGCAGGGGCTGAATGACCAACCGCCCGACAGCCCAGATCTCCCCAAATCCCGGGACGATGAGTTTCCGGACACTACGGGGTCGGCGACGGCTGCGGACGCCACTCGCCGCACGCGCCGCTTCTCACCGCGTCGTGCTGACCCGTGCTGTTTCGACACGGTCGCCCGGCCCGTATTGCCACACCGACGCCATCTGGCCGAGATAGCGCTCGCGCAATGCCGCCGCCGGGACCGGCTCTGCCAGGTAGATGATGTTCCGGCGGTCCTGGTGCGAGGCGCCGCGGACCAGCTCAGTGGAACGTTCATCGCCAAGCCACGCGCCGTCGAACGTGTTGTGCTCAAGCGTGCCGTCCGCGAAGGTCAGGTACGCCTCGACCATCAGCTGGCCGTCGCCGACGTCAACGACGCGGCCGCGGGCGAACAGGGCGGTCTCAGTGAGCGTCAGCCAGAGCTTGTCGTCGTTGCGTTCGGACGCGGTGACGTGAAACACTGCACTGCGACCGGCGTTGTAGATGCGCAGCGCGGCACCCGGGACAAAGTCCGCCTCGGCTTCCCGGCTCCAGGCCAGGGCGACGCGGTCGCGGGCGTAGTCGACTTGGTCGATGACGCTGCTGCCGAAACCGGGCCCCTCGGTGCACGTGCCGAAGCGCACATCGCCCCGAGCTGATGTTACGCGGACCCCCATATCGAGGGGGCCAGTGTGGTTGCTCGCGGCCCCGAGCGGCACGTTGAGCTCGATCGTGTCCTTGCCGGTGGCGTGTGTAGCTTCCACCACGACCGGCTCCTCCGAAACGATGCGCGCGGCCTTGACCACCGGATCGTCCTGATAGGCGTCGAGCACGCTCACGAACTGGGACGGCAGACCGTCCTTCACCTCACGTCGGGCGATGACGTAGTGCAGTGCCCAATCGGCCGGACGGGCCGGAGTCCGGCTCCTTCCCATATACAGCTTCATCGCTCCGCCGACCGGCAGCAGATGCAGGGCCAGCGTGTCCCCCTCCGGCAACCCACTTCGCCACGTCCATGTCGCTGGCTCTCGCACCTCGGCGACGCGGATGTCCGTCAGGTAGGCCGGGAAGTCCTTGCGATCGCGCCCCCATCTGTCTGTCCACGTGCCGAACTGCGGCACGTCCCGGCCGGCCAGCGTGCCCGGTCGGCCGGTCCATTCAACCTCCGGAGCTTCGGGAGGCACCAGGAGGCCGTGCCAGCTCTGATCGTGCTGTTCGCCGCCGTTGACCGCGAAGTGATCGACGACGTAGAAGCGCTCCTCGTCGATGTCGACCAACACGACTGTGCGCTGGTACAGGTCCGTCAGCTTACTCTCCTCGGCCCCCAGCGTTTTGCGCCCTTCCGGGTACGGGTTATGCGTCGCCGACACGACATGCACGCCGTCGCGACGCCCGAACAACCGCGCCCGGCCGCCGGTCGGATTGAGGATCGGCTGGGTCTCGTCGACCGTCACCGTGTTGTGCGCCAGGGAGTTAGAGTCAAAGGTGTAACGGTGTTCCCAGCCCACGGGGTAACCCAGGTCCGGCAGCAGGCTCACACCCCGGGCGAAGAGCTGAATGGTCAGCGCGTCACACTGGGCGTGCCCCTGCAAGTTCGTGTAGTTCAGCGACACCGCACGACGATGCTTGGGGTTGCTGCTGTTGTCGAGGATCGCCAAACCGTAGCCGTCGAGGAGGCGCGAGGTCCATTCGATCTTCGAGTCGGGCCTGGCGATGGCCTCGGCCAGTTGCTCTTCGGGGAAGGCGTCGAACAGATCGCCCGACGCCAACTCGCCGGAGTCGATGTCGGCGCAGGCCCGGGCATACCGTGGATCGCCGTATTTCCGGAACGCATAGAGGTAGTTGATCTTGTAGTTGTCCGGCAAGGGCGCCCATGCCACGGGACCCACGCGCGCCGGCGAGGAAATGCCTCCGCAGTCGCCGATTGACGGGGTGAAATAGCCGTGCACGCTGCATTTGAGGTAGTAATCGTAGATGCGATCGATCTTCGGCATCTGAAACAGATCGGGATACCGCCCCGCGGGGAAGAGATCAGGGCGCCGTGAGCGAATCTGATCCAGGTATTGATTCACCTTCACCATGTCGAAACGGCTGCAGGCATAGTTGGGGCTCTCGTGCCCGCCGCCGCTGCGGTCTGTGCCGTTGATCATGACCATCGCGTCGTGCGCGACGTGGGACCACTGCGCGTGTTGGTAGCGCATCACGTAGTCGACGGCCCGCTTAGAATTGAAGGGGCTGTCCGGCGAGTCGTCGTAATCGTCGAGGACCAGGGCGACGGCGGCAGCGGCGCGTTCGTGCATGCCCGGGTTACCGTGGATGTTGCCGCGGTACAGCGCGTCGATGCCCACGCGCAGGATGTGGTCTTCGACGTAGCGGCGAAGGTCTCCGCCGGTTTCGATGGGCACGCCCTTGCTCCTCAAGAAAGCGAGCATGTCCGGGTCCCGATCCATGTACGTATACAGGCCGTCGTAGGCCAGCGCTGTGCTCGCCAACTGCCCGGTCTCCCAGATCAGATCGGTGACCATGCCGCCCATCTTCCAGCCCACATCCGGGTCACGCACGTCGGGGAACTTGGCGTAGTACAGACGGTCAGCCCTGTCGTCGTAGTTGGGGTATTCCATGGCCAGCCGTGCCAGCAGGATGCAGCCGGCCCGGCCGTAACGTCTGTCGCCGGTGATGGCCCAAGCCTGGGACAGTGAGCTGAGCGCGGGCACCACCGCCGAGCCGTAGCACATGTGGGCATATTCGCGCAGGAAATAGTAGATGGTGCCGTCGCGCCGACAGCCCTCCCCGTCGTCGGGATAGTCACCGCTGGTCATGTCCCCGAGGTGGTAATCATTCGTGGGGTACCACGTCCCCGTCACCCGACAACGCACCTTATAGGGGTGGTTGATCGGGTCGATGGTGAACCCGCACCAGGGGTCCTTGGCGCGCAGTTCGGTGGTATGACCAGGGCTCTGGGCCTTGTACTTCTTCTCGACGTGCCGACCGATGGTCGTCGGAGGCATGAGCATCCACATGAACTCGTCACCCATCTCGGTGTAGGTGTCCGCCGGGCCGTAGGGCAACCCCGTGTAGTACTTGAAGCCCTGTCCTTCGAGGATCTGACGGTGCGTGTCTTTCGCCCAGCCGTGCTTCTCGATGTTCTGCCTCGCCGCGGCGATGCGCTCGGGCGTGTAGTACGTCGGACCGTCTTTGGACCAGGCGGGCGAAGACGATGCCAGCGCGCCGATCAGGAGGATATTTCGCATGCGGATGGTGCCTCGATGAGTTGTGTCGGGACCGGCGTGCAGGAAGCCCCGGGATTGCCGAACGTAGAGAAGGTACCGCAAAAGGGGCCGGGGATGCAAGGACCGCGCAACGGAAGACGGCGAGGGGTGACGCCCCTCGTTGCTCTCACGTCCTCCTGCATCTGATCCCGCGATGCCGGGAGGTGGTTGGGCTGAGTGGAATGAACGCGCCGTCGCGGGATGAAGCCGGATGCGCTCCGGTCCAGGCGCCGGGCGCGGAATGCGAGGCCAACGAATATGCCGAAGCAAAACTCCCTTGACCGAAGACAGTTCATGGCTGCGGCGTCGGCCGCGGGACTGACCGCCTTCACGGGCCTTAACCTCGCTCCCCGGCGTGCGCGGGGCCGACGGGTCATCTCGCCCGGGGGAAAGCTCAACCACGCCTGCATAGGTGTGGGAGGCATGGGTGGCCATGATCTGCGGACCATTCGAAAGCATGAACGCGCGCAGATTGTGGCAATCTGTGATGTCGACAAGAATCATCTGAACAGTGCCGTCGAGTGGGCGCCGGACGCTCGCACATACACCGACTGGCGTGAGATGCTGGCCGAGGAAGGCGACAGAATCGACTCGGTGAATGTCTCTGTGCCAGATCACATGCACGCCATGATCTCGTTGGCCGCCCTTGAGGCAGGCAAGCACGTGTATTGTCAGAAACCGTTGTGTCACGACATCGCCGAATGCCGGGCTGTTGCGAAGGCGGCGAAGAGACATGGCGCGATTACTCAACTCGGAACCCAACTCGCCTCGACGCCCGGTGATCTCACGGCCGTCCAGTACTTGCGCCGAGGGGTCCTTGGTCGCGTGAAGAAGGTCATTGCGTGCTCCAACAGGCCGGGCGCAATTGAGGCCTACCGACCAGTGGGGCCAAGGCCGGATAAGACCGACCCCGTTCCCGCAACGCTCGCGTGGGACGTGTGGCAGGGAACAGCGCCTGAACGTCCTTATGTCAATGGGATCTATCATCCTGCGAAGTGGCGCGGATGGCAGGATTTTGGAACGGGATGGTTGGGGGACATCGGCTGTCACGTGTTCGATTCCTGGTGGAAAGGGCTTGAGCCCACGGCCCCCAAGTCAGTCATCGCCGAAGTCCAGGAGTCATGGCGCGATTCTCCCGAGCGCATGGCCGACACATGGCCGCAGAGCGCTCATGTCACGTGGACGTTTCCCGGGAATGAGGCCTCGGGCGGGGAGGACTTCACGATCGAATGGTTCGACGGCCTGATGTTCCCGCACGAGGAAGCGCAGGAAATAGCGAGAGCGGCGGGCTTCGAGGCGTTCCCCCACGAGGGATCGATGGTGGTGGGTGAAGAGGGGGCCATGTTGCTTCCAAACGGGGGGGGATCCGCGCTTCAGCCCAAGTGAGGAATTCGAGGGCATTGATCGCCCCGAGGTGCCGCAGCGAAACCACTACCATCACTTCGTCGATGCCTGCCTGGGCGGGGAACGCACGGAATCGTTCTTCGAGAACACCGGCCCCATGGCCGAGACCATATTGCTGGGCACGGTGGCGATCAGAGTGCCGGACACAGAACTGCAATGGAATGCGAAACGCATGAGAATGCCCAACGCTCCCGACGCCGAAGCACTCCTGCGGAGAGACTACCGCGAGTTCTGATCGTGTCAAGAGAAGCTCTCTCCGCAGGCCGTGCCCGGCCGGCCGCCGAGTCCGGCCCATCCGGTAACAGCGGTAACGGGTTCAGCGCACTTTCTCTCTGCCAGCCCACGGCAGGGGGGGGAGCTAGCTCAGGCGCTAGTGATCCGAATCGCTCGCGGGCCCGGCTCGCACCGGGAACGTGGCAGTCGGCATCGCCCGGCGAATGGACCCCACAGGCATCCCGCAAAGCCCGAGATTCCAGCGTGGATGGACTTTTTCGGAGAGACAGGCACACCCCCCATTGCCATGCGGGCATTCGTATCAGCGCGCCCCACCTGAGATCGGCGCGCGCCTCTCCGGTGGAAGCCGCAGGATGCGGGCCATGTTGCCGCCGATGATCAGGCGCTTCTGTTCCAGCGGAAGCCTGGCCCATGCCACCCAGCCAAGCTGCGGCGCGATGTCCCGCATCACGCAGTCGCTGCCGAACAGAAGCTGCTCGGCGTTGACCTCGCGCACGAAGAACTCGATGAAATTGTACAGGATCGCAGTATAGGTGATCTCGGCGAACACATTCGCGCGCCTGTTGGCGACAGGCACCAGCGCCTCCGCCATTGCCCAGGTCTGGCCGGCGTGGGCGCACAGGAAGCTCACGCCCGGATACTTCGCCGCCAGCTCATCGACCTGATCGGGCGTCACGCTCCTGGGCGAGTTGAAGCCCATGTGACACAGCACGTGGCGCTGGTGGGCCTGGCAGAACTGCAGCATGGGCTCGTTGCGCGGGTCCGTCAGCGCCACCTGATTCCTAGGCGGATATGGCTTGAATCCCGTCACTAGCTCGCCCTCGAAGATGCGCGCCAGCTCTGCCTCGATGAGTTCGGGGTAGTTGGGGTTGATGCTGCCGTAGGGGATGACGCGACCTGGATACCGCTCCTTGGCGGCGATGGCAACATCATTGTTCTCTGAATCCCCCATGCTGATCCCACCCCAGGTGCTCACGCACGTTATGTCGACGCCCAGACGGTCCATGGTGCCCATGAGGCCGTCGATGTCATTGTAAGCAAGGGCACACCCGTGCACGCCCATGGCCCCGTCATGGGCGATGTGCGAGTGGGCGTCGATCACCAGCTCATCGTGCAGTGGTTGCCCCACCCGGACCTTCGCCACGATCGGATCCTCATCCCGATCACCGTATGGGGCGAGGTCCGGAAGCTCCCCCTTCGCGCCCCGCACCCCCGCCAGCAACCGCATGAGGTTCCCGCCGCCAATGTTCCGACGCGCCTCCTCGTCAATCTGCTCATACACAACCATCATCCGCGCCGCGCCGGGGCTGCGCTCCGGCAGACCCGTGCTAAACAGCAGACGTTCCGAGCCGAACAGATCCACGAATCTCTCATAGGCCCGGTGTCCCTGAAAGGCCCACGTGTCCAGGTGGAGATTCGGCACATCCCCCAGTACCGCGTTGATGATCCGGTCGTGACTCCACCCCACATTGCACAGCACCACCGGCAGCTTAGGATAGCGTTTGCACAGGTCCACCGCGCCGGGGATGTCCAGCTTGGCCTTACCCCCTAAAGCGAGTCCAGGTTCAGTGTTAGTATCTGGGTGTA
>CAZKUN010000369.1:0-7029 GCA_964555935.1 uncultured Armatimonadia bacterium
GGGCAGCCCCGCCAGATCGAGAAGCGTGGGCATGAGCGAGAGCGTCTCCACCGGCCGGCGCGCTCTGGCTCCGGCGGCGATGCGGCCTGGTGCCCAGTAGAAGTAGGGCACGGTGACCACCGGCTCGTAGAACGTCTGCTTCTGCATCATGCCGTGGTCGCCCAGGTGCGCGCCGTGGTCGGAGACGAAGGCGACGATCGTATCCTCAAGCAGGCCCGCCGTTTCCATGCGGTCGACGATTCGTCCGAATTGCGAATCCAGGAAGCTGACCAGCCCGTAGTAGCACTGCCGCGCGCGCCGCAACTCGGCTTCGGTCAGACGGTGAGAACCTTGGGCATCGCGGAGGAACTCCCGGACCCACCGAGGCGCGTCATCGGGAATCGGAGCGGATGCGCCGGGGACGGAGATGGCGTCCGCGTCGAGCATGTCGTCGAATGGTCCGGGCGCGACGACGGGCGTGTGAGGTCCGTTGAAGCTGACACGCAGGAAAAACGGTCGCGAGGGGTCGCGCTGGTTGAGCCACTCCCACGAACTCTCGACGACCTCCGCCTCGGCCGCGCGCGCGGGATCCTCGGGGAAGCGCCCCGCGAAGACCCACTGGCGGTCCTCGCGCGGGTAGCGCACGCCGCTATAGTCCTCGTGGCTGCGGCCCTTCTCGTAGCCAAAGTAGTGGACGGCCTCGCTGAGGACGTGGTTGCCGCTGGTCTCGAAGGCATCGCTGCGCAAGTAGTGCTGCTTCCCGAAGCTGGCCGACTGGTAGCCATGCTCGTGGAAGATGTCCGTGAGCGGACGCCACGTAGTGTCTGAGTACGCGTTCGAGAGGACACCGGTCTGGTGCGGGAGCATTCCCGAGAGCAACGAGACTCGCGCCGGGACGCAGACGGGCGACGGCGTTGCCGCCGACTCGAAGACAACGCCCTCGGATGCCAGCCGATCGAGGCAAGGCGTCCGGGCCCACGGGCTGTCGTAGCACCCGAGCGAATCCGTGCGGTGTTCGTCGGTCATGAGCCAAAGAACGTTGGGGAGGCTGGGGGGCAATGTCGGGCTCCGCGGGCGACTGGCTACTCAGCGAGCCACTGTTGGACGGCGTCGACCGTACGAGGATCCGAGAGGCTGACGAGCGTCGCCGATGGCGAGACCGCGTCGCCGAGACACGCGAGCTTGGCGCCCTTGTCGTAGATGCCGGTCAGATGTGCTAGAGCTGCGCCCGATGACGTGGCATCCGCCGGCAGTTCGACGCCCGTGGCGGCCCATTGCTCGTGTCCAAGCGTGGCAAGATCGCTGGCGAGAGTGTCGAGGTGGTACGATCCATTCGCCAACACCATGCCCGGGCGCGAGAATGAGTTCGTGGAGGCCCAGAGCGGCTGGACCTGTCCATCGCCGTGGAGTCGGTGAGGAATATCCTCCGCGGGCAAGCTATGCCACGGCGTGAAGTTCGTGTAGATGCGCTCTCTGGGGATCCCTGTCTCCGCGAGCGTGCGCGTGAACAAGGCCGTGTAGTCGCGCACGATGCCGGCGAGAATCTCGTCGATTATCTCCTGCTCGGATCTGTCGTATTTTCGGGCGGCCTCGCCGATGCTCTCTGGGTCGTGCCCTCGAGCAGACAACGCGGCATAGCCTGTCCGAACTGTGTCCGTCTCGTCCGGCGCGACACTGCCGGCGGGGCGGCTCAGCGCCCCCTCTGTGAGCGTGTAGATGCCGCTTTTCCACCCGCAGACCACGCCAGCGAGCAGGTGCGTGTCCCCACGCTTGCGCCACTCGGCGAGTCGCTCGGCGATGATCGGCCCGAGCGTCCCCAGCCGGCGCACCACCTCCGCGCGGAACGCGGGGCTCTCATAATTCGGGGGAGGCGCGATCTCAGTCCACTCGTCGGTGTAGATCCAGCGGCTGGTGGCGACGGGGCCGAACTCAGACCCGTCTTCCGGGAAGGCAGTCCACTCGAGGATCTCAGGATCGGTTGAGCGGAACATGTAGTTCCAGTCATCGAGCTGGATCAAGACTGGGTAACGAGTGGCCTCCGCCTTGTCGAGGGCCGCGACGAGTTCGGACTTCATCAGTTCGATGGGCGTGGAGAGCGTGTAGAGGGTGATGCCGAAGCCAACGTGCCGCTTGGAGGCCGGACCGTGCGGCGCGAATTCCTCCGCGAGCGCATCGGGCGGCGCGAGGAAGACCAAGTAGTCCGGGTCACCCAGCGACATCGTGGGGATCGGGCGGTCAGTCGGGCGTTCCACTAGCGCGCCTACCGCGGCCGCACTGATGACCGCGAAGACGATGATGGCAAGTTTGGTTCTGACACTGAAGCGAGGCATGCGCAGCATCTCCCGGCGTCGGAAGCATATGCGGCGAACGAAACGCAGCAACGTCGCTGACACTTGTACCCGGGCTATTGATTCCGCCATGCGCCGCTCGACATCAAACGCGCCTGGCAATACCTGGTGCTGGACGACTTGCCCGTTGGGGTAGTGGGGTGATGGTGAGTGTGGTGGGCCCCGGGTATCAGCATCCTACACCAAGCTGGGCGCCGAAGTCTAACCAAAACGGAAGGTTTTCATCAACAACGCCTGGCTGCGGTGGCCTGATCCGGGGAGTGACGCGGTTCACATGCCCCCACGAGATCACCGCACCGAGCCCGCGAGGAAGTGGATCGCGTTGAATAGCTCGAAGGCTCCCGCCATGTCATCCGCCTCAAAAGACACGTCTACTCCCGACGCGCGCGTGATGAAGGGGAGATGCTCGAGAGCATCGGCGTGGGTCGGGTCGACGAACGTGACCTCCACGAGCACGGGCGTGTCCAGCACGAACGGTTCGAAGTCGTCCGCGCGCCGGACGGCCGAGGTAGCCGCCTCGCGGATCCGCATGCGGGCTTCGGTGGGCGGAAGGCAGATGCCGGCGGAGCGGCTGATGCCCTCCTTCACCGAGACCGTGTCCACCGTGCCGAGTAGCGCCCGGGCCTCCTCGCACGCCGCCGTATCGCCTGTGATCAATCCGATCGGCACTCCGAAGTGCCCGGCGATCGCGGCGTCCGTACCGAGTTCACCGACCTCAATCCCGTTGAGCTTCAGCGAGAAGACGCTGAACGTGTACGTGTGGGCCATGATGCCCCGCCACGTGCCGGCCTTGGCGTGATATCCAATCAGCATGGCGAGGTCGAAGGAATCGTCGAGCCCGCCCATGTGGTTGAGCGGCTTGGGTTGGCCGCTCAGAAAGCGGGCGCGAGGGTCGATCTGTTCGGGGACGATGTTGCGCATGTTGGCGTGCGCCTCCCCGACAAGGACCTCGGTCGCGCCGCCGTCGATGACGCCCTGAACGGCCGCGTTGACATCGGCGGTGATGAACTCGCGCTCGCGCTGGCGGTCGGCCGAATCCCACTGCACCAGCCCGGATATGCCCTCGAGATCGACAGTCATGTAGATCTTCATGGCTAGCAGCCTCCCGCATTCCACGTGTTCGCCCGGCCTACGGCGTGAACGTCGTCGTCAGGTCGATCGCCCGCCCTGTCTCGGCGGATCGATAGCCGGCGTCGATGATCTCAATCACATGCCGCGCGTGCTCGGCCGTGCAGATGGATGGCGTGTCGTCGCGGACCCAGTCGACGAGTTGCATGATGTCCTCGAAGACGTGCGACTCATCCAGCTCGCGGTGCGGGCCGACGACGTGCGGCAGCAGGATGTTGTCGCCGCGGCCGGCGGCTTCGACCTCCGCGCGGCCGGGGTAGTCGATCGGCTGACCGTTGAGCGTGTCGCCGCGGATCTCGCCGCCCGTGCCAAAGATGACCGCTTGGCCAAATGGCGCCACGCTGCCCGCCAGCGCGCCATAGACGAAGGCGAAGACGTTGTCGCCGTAGTCGACGACCAGGAAGGTGTTGTCGTCGGCGTCGCACGGGTACGTCTCGCCCCGATACTCGCGCTCGGCCATCGCCACGCCCGACATCCCCGTCACCCGCTTGGCGGGTCCCATGATTCCCGTCAGCGCGTGCATCCCGTAGACGGTCATGTCGTACATCGGTCCGCCACCGGGTTTGCGCCAGTACCACGCGGGGTTGATGTTCGTAAGCGGATCGTCGCCCTGCCGGCACGCCTCACCCTCGTGGTACGCCCCAAACGCCGCGCCCGTGCAGGCCCACGCAACGCGTCCGATCGCGCCCTCCAGCAGGAGTTCGCGGACGCGCCGGTTCGCCGGCCGGAGCATTTGGCCGGGCGAGGCGACGAGCTTGACGCCGGCCTTCGCGGCCTCGTCGATGAGTTCGGTCGCCTCGTCGGTAGTGGTGGTCATGGTCTTGTTGAAGTGCACGTGCTTGCCGGCTCGGATGGCCATCAGGCCTTGCTCGTGGTGCAGGCCGATCGGCGAGCCGAGCGTGACGGCGTCAACGGCGTCGTCGGCGAGAAGGTCCTCGTAAGACTCGTAGGCGCTGGCGACGCTGTACTTCTCTGCCGCGGCCTGGGCTCGGCCCCGAACCGGGTCGCAAACGGCTGCCTGGTACACGCGGTCCTGAACGTCATCAAGACAGAGGTGCTGCAGCGCGCCCCGGATCCCGATGCTGCCGGCGCCGACGATGCCGATCCCGATGCGGTCTGACATGGTTGGTGGACCTCTTCGAGTGTTGGTGAGCAGCGGCGCCCGTTCCGCCAGAGCCGCCCTGTGTGGCCGCCGGAGTATTCGCAGGCGCACCCCATGGCGACCTTCCCGATGATTACAGTTCTGTCATGTGGCGCGCGATCCTGCTGTAATCCATGCCGGGTAGCATCACCCCAACTAATGCTGGCATAGGGAGCGTGCAAGCCAATGAAAACGCTGAGATACGGTTGGACATCGCTCTGGTTGGTGCTGCTCATCGGCTACGGTGTGGCCGGGGCATCCGGGACGTACGTCGTGGTGGATACGGGACAGACGAAGTGCTACAGCGAGGCGCAGGAGATCCCAGGTCCGGCTGAAGGCGCCCGGTTCTACGGACAGGACGCGCAGTATGCCGGCACCCCCGCTAGTTACCGAGATAACGGTAATGCACCGTGACGGATCTCAACACCGGGCTCATGTGGCAGCAAGACCCGGGCTACAAGATGACGTTCGCCGAGGCCAAGGCCGCCGCGGGCAGTTTCGCGCTCGCGGGGTATTCCGACTGGCGGTTGCCGTCGATCAAGGAATTGTATTCGCTGATCGACTTCCGAGGCTCGACGGGCACGACCGCCGCGACGTCGGTTCCGTATATAGACACTCGGTACTTCGTTTTCAACTACGGTGACGAGTCGATCGGCGAACGCTTCATCGATAGTCAGCGGTGCACGAGCACCGAATACGTGAGCACGACGATGAACGGGAGTCACACCGACTTTGGCGTGAATTTCGCGGACGGCCGCATCAAGGGATATGGGACGACGAGTCCGTTCCCAGGCGGAGCGGACAAGACGTTCTACTGCATTTACGTCCGCGGGAACGCAGACTACGGCCACAACGATTTCGCCGACAATGGCGACGGCACGATCTCCGACAGAGCCACCGGTCTGATGTGGACGGAGGACGACAGCGGAGCGTTCGGGGTCGGCCTGGGAGGCAGCGGCAAGCTCAATTGGGAGCAGGCGCTGGACTGGGCCGAAGACCTCACGCATGCCGGCTACAGCGATTGGCGCTTGCCTAACGTCAAGGAGCTGCACAGCATCGTCGATTACACGCGCTCGCCCGATACCACCAGTTCAGCCGCCATCGACCCCATCTTCGGTGCCACGGGAATGACCAACGAAGGCGGTCAGGCGGACTTCGGATGCTACTGGAGCGGCACCACCCACGAAGACGGCCCGTGGCCCGCGGTCCAGGCGAGTTACGTTGCATTCGGTCGCGCGCTGGGGTACATGTTCGGCTCGTGGCTGGACGTGCATGGCGCCGGCGCGCAGCGCGGCGATCCCAAGAGCGGCAACCCAGAGGCCTTCCCCTACGGGCGCGGCCCCCAGGGCGACGCGATCCGGATCTACAACTTCGCGCGCGCCGTGCGTGATGACTCCGGCGGATCGACATCCGCGCCGACGCTCGACTGGGTCAGCACGGCCGGCTACGAGTCCGACGGCGTCGATCCCGATACGGGCGACCCGGACACGACGACGTTTACCTTCAAGGTGAAGTACACCGACGCGGATGGTGACGTACCGACGAAGAGCACGTGCAACATCCGGAAGATGGCGACCAATGGCACTTGGCAAGCCTACAAGAGCGTGACGTTGACCGCCGAGAGCGGAACACCCGAGGCCGGCCAGGTCTACTCATCTGGGCTGACCTTGCCCAGCGGGCAGTGGCAATATGGGTTCGCGTTCGCGTCGGCTGATGGCGACGCGACGGGCGCTCCCACGGAGTACAAGGATGGGCCGACGCTATCAGGCACGGCGGTGCTGAGCTGGCCACGCAAGCGCGGCTATGAGGACGGCGTGTACCCCGACTCGGGTGTCCGCAGGTCGCCGTTCTACTTCCGCGTGATCTACACCGACACGGCCGGTGACGCGCCGACGGTCGCGCTGGTCGAGGTCAACTGCGACGGCCAACTCTACAAGACGGCGACCATGCGGGCGGCCAGCAGCGACTACGTCAAGGGCGTCACGCACAGGCGCCGACTGCGGCTGAAGAAGCTCGGCACGTACGAGTACCGGTTCCGGTTCGCCGACGCGAGTGGATGGGCCACCGGCGAGCCGTCGGAGTGGCAGTCCGGGCCGACGGTGACCGACATCACGACGGATACGGATACGGGCACGGTCGCAACGCTGCAACTGGCGCAGAAGACAAGCGGCACGGAGATGACCTTCGATCTGCTCAACGATGCGATGGTCACAGCGACCGTCTACGATCTCACCGGTCGAGCCGTTCGGACCGTGGCCGATATGGCGACGCTCGAGGCCGGAGTCAACTCGCTTGACTGGGACCAACTCGATGATGCCGGTACGCCTGTGGCGGCCGGGCAGTATATCATCCGGGTGGAAGCCATGGCAGACGGCGAGCCCGACAGCAGCAAGTTGGTTCTCGTAGACGTCCCGTAGGACAGGCGTAGGGAAA
>CAZKUN010000370.1:0-5859 GCA_964555935.1 uncultured Armatimonadia bacterium
TCAGAACGCAATATCTCCATCAGGTAACCGCGATCATCCACGTGACGCGTCAAGGCGATCAACTTCACTCCTGAGATCATCGAGGTAATGCCTCCCGGGCGGGATCGGCGCAACAGGACGCAATTCTACGGAAACTTGAGCTTGTCCTCTTGAACGCTTCGGCAGAGGGATGCGGCCTCAGCACAAGGAACACGGTCCGCACGCAGTCATTACAGTTGGATACGAGCGTGGACCGTTGATTATCCAGACCAAAGGCTACTCGCGCGTGGCGTTGCTTGGCAACCCATCCGACGGCTTCGAGGGCAAGACCATTGGGTGCCTGATCCGCAATTTCAGCGCCACGGTGGATGCGTGGGAAAGCCCGGAGCTGAGGATCTACCCTAACCCCGAGCACGATCCCACCCAGTTCGAATCCCTCACCAGCCTGCGGGATACGGCGTCGGTCCAGGGCTACTACGGTGGCATGCGGTTGATCCTCGCTGCCAGCAAGCGCTTCGCCGATATGTGCGTCGACCGCGGGATCCACATACCGGCGCGGAATTTCACGATTCGCTACGATACCGATATCCCACGCCAGGTGGGATTGGCCGGCTCAAGCGCCATCATCACCGCAGCGTTCCAGACGCTCATGCAGATGTACAACGTCCCGCCGGGCGCGATCCCGATGGCGGAATTGCCGAATCTGATTCTGCAGGTCGAGACCGAAGAACTCGACATCCAGGCGGGCCTGCAGGACCGGGTGATCTGCGTCTACGGCGGTCTGGTCTACATGGACTTCTCGGCGGAGTTACTGGCGGAGAAGGGTCACGGCGACTACGTGCGGCTGGACCCGGATCTGTTGCCGCCATTGTTCATCGCCTGGGGCAGCCCGGCGGGCGAATCGGGCAAGGCGCACTCTCCGATTCGGACGCTGTGGGAGCACGGCGACGAGACGGCCCGGGCAGCGATGACGCAGTTCGCGGAGCATGCGGCGGAGGGCTGGGAAGTGCTGCGCGAGAGAGATCGAGTGCGACTTGGCGAGTTGATGAACTCGAGCTTCGATCTGCGCCTGAGCCTATACGGGCCGGAGGTGCTCGGCCGGCAGACGATGCGCCTGGTGGAGATCGCCAGAGCTCATGGGTGCCCCGCGAAGCTGCCGGGATCCGGAGGGGCGATAGTTGGGCTCATGCCTGACAGCGACGACGAATGGCGGACCCTCGTCAACGCCTACACCAACGAAGGCTTCGCCATTCAGGAAGCCAGCATCGACCACCCCGACAACATCCGAGGCGCCAACTCATAGCGCAGTTACCTACTGAGCCAGCCACTTCACCGACAGCAGCAGCAGATCGCGCTCGCCTCCCTCGGGCGCGACTTCGACGTCTCCCGTGGCAAGACCCGTCACCATTCCGTTGAGCACGACCTTGCCCGCGCCCGCTTCGCCGCCGACGGTGACCGCCCCGCCTCCGGGGTCGGTGGCTCCGACGATCGTGCCGGGCGCGGCCTCGATCAGGATGTGGTCGTAGTAGGAATGCTCGAACCTGTCTCCCGTGAAGAGCGTCACGTCGCGGCCCTCACCAACGGCCACGCCCTTCCCGACCTCGGGGAATAGCACAGGATGAATGCGATAGCCAACGGCATCGTGCATGCACATTACCCGGCCTCCGCCGCGCACCCACTCGACCAGCGCGTCTTGGGACTCCTTGCTGAAGCCACTGGCGGGGTTGCGAAACTGCGCCAGGACGACGACGTCGCATGCAGCCAGGAACTCCGACGTGAGCTTGTTCAGCGGGAGGGCCTGAAGGTCAGGGTCGGCGTCGAGCGCGACGGAGACGCCGACCTTGACGCCCTCGCCCTCGAAGACCGGCGGCTCGTTGGCGGCGCGGATCTCCTCGACTTCGGCCGCGGACAGCCCACCGAGGCGCGGGCCGCGGTGAACGAAGGGCGCGGACGTACCGTCCTCGTAACGCATGGTCCCGTAGAGCGATACGCGAGACCGGCCCTCGGGGATCGTCACGTTGACGAACCGCGTGAGGGCGTCCTTGGTGGACATCTTGCCGAGGGTCTCGAGCCTGTCGCCGGCTGCGGTCTCAAGCACCAGCGACGCCTGGGTCGATTCCACATCGTAGGGCATCGTGCCCTGAGCGGTGAGCGAGACTTTCACTTGGATATCTTCGCCCGCGGCCCACGTGTAAGACTGGTGCTCGTACTTGCCATCAGGCACGGCGATCTCACAGACGGGCGCGTGGTGAGGCGAGTAGGTCTGTTTCTTCGTCTGGCCCTTGCCGAGTTCAGTGATGAACTCATCCGTGAGCCCGGCTTCATACGAGAAGAGGACAAAACCATCGGCGCCGAGATCGCGGGATGCCTGGATCTGGTCGACGAGCGTGGCGATGGTTTCGTGACGCCACGCGCCAAGGCCGATGTAGAGCGGCTTCTGCCCCGCGACGGCCTCGACTTGCATGCGCGTGAGGCGCTCCAGGTAGTCAGTATTCTGCGTGTAGTCCATCGGGCAAACGAAGTCGAGCCAACCGTTGTCGACCCAGAGCTTGGCGTCCTGTCCGATCGACAGGCGCGACGCCGCCCATTCGCCGAACACGGCGGCGGATATCTTCGTGCCTGGACGGCTCTCCCGCACTCGCTCGGAGACCGTCTTCACGACCTCGTTGATCTGCTCCCGGCGGTACTGGAGCCACTTGTCACGCAGCCCCTCGGGACCGCCGTCCATGACGTCGAGCGGCCACTCGTTGATCGTTACGCCGGTCTGAGCTTCGAAGCTCTCGCGGCAGAAGTCGCAGTAGCAGTAGCTCGAATTGTGGTAGCGGATGTAGTCGAAATGGATGCCGTCCACGTCGTAGTTCTCGGCGATCTCAAGCATCGTGTCGACTTCGTGCTGCTTGTTTTCGGGCCGAGATGCGCAGAGCCACCCGCCGGGCGTCCCGTCCTTTGACGCGGCGTTGATGCCGAGGCGCTTCATCTCATCGATGCGCTCATCATTGCCGCCGGCGTTCCAATTCACCCGCCAGACGTGCAGTTCGATGCCGTTCTCGCGACAAGCCTCCAGCACGCGCAGAATCTGATCACCCTCTTCGGCCGCCCGCGGGTGCTCGCGCAGGTACTCCGAGGGGTAGTACGAGATGGCGGCGTTGCACATGTTGACGATGACGGCGTTGAACCCGGCCTTCCGAAGGTGTCTGCAGGCGACGTCCCAGTCCTTCACGTTGAACGGGCTGTGAATCCAGACCGCGCGCATCTCGCCCGGGCGAGACGGATAGAGCTTCGCGTAGGCCGACCCCAACGTGCCGGGGATCGTGGCGAGGGTGTCGAGGGCCTCGGGCCACTGCCCGTCGTCGGCGAGCGCGTGGGCGTCATCGCGGATCATGTCGGCTCGGGCTAGCGCAGCCATATTCGCACGAACGCCGGGCGAGTCGTCCATGCGGCCGAGGGCGGCCCACATCTCGACGGACGAGGAGTAGCGGCCAAACTGCTCGGACTTGCCCAGGGCTCGATCGACCGCCGCCTCCCAGGCGTCGGGGTACCAGTGTCCTATCACGGCCATGAGGAAGCTTGCGGCCTCCGGCCCTCCGTTGAGGAGCACGTGGTTCATGGCGGCGCCGGAGTCGCTGAGCGACACGGCCGGAATCTCGGTGTCCTCGCCGTCCTCGCTGACCCACGTGCCGATGATGCGGGCGCCATCTTCCGTCGGCGCGAACCCACCGATGTTCCACGACCCCTGTTTCATGCTGTCGGGCAGGCCAAGCACGTCAGGGGCATCGAAGCCGACGGTGGCGAAGGTGAAGCGCGCGTCGTCGCCAGTCTGGTAACCGGCCGTCTCGATCCCGATCCGCGCCGCGAGCTTGGCGGGCAAGGCATAGAAGATGATGATCTTGCCGCCCGCATCCATGAACCGCTCGACCGCCGCGACCTCGCCCTCCGGGAGCGTCCCGTTGTGAGGGAAGATCGCGACACGCTTTCCGTCGAGAGCGTTCTCGTTCTCCACGGCTGAATCGGACGACATCTCCCATTCTACGCCAGCCATGTCGAGGGCGTCCGTCACGTTCTTGGTGTAGCGCTGCATCCCAGCGCCCTCGCCAGGCTGGCGGGCGGCGAGGTAGTCGCCCTCGACGACCACTACGTCGGCAGGCCAGGCGGCTGGCGCTACTATGATGCAGAGCGGGAGAAGCGTAAGGCGATTCATGGACGGCTCCCTTCGGATGGCGTGTGGCGGAGGTGCTTCTCTGCGAGGGTCGGTTGGTCCTGCGGAGAGGGCCGACGACGGTGAGTGTTAGAGAGGAGGAGATGGGCGCCGCGCGCGAGAATGACTGATCCGTTGCAACGCCGGTCGCGATGTGGACACCGAAACGAGGGTGAATGACATGACAGAAGACGGTAGCCCCGAGACCACTCCCGAGCCCCAGCCAACGCCAGAGCCGGAGCCGACAGCTGACGCCCCGCCCGCCGCGCCGGATCCAAGCGCGACGCCAGTGGCGCCAACACCTGGCGCAGACGATCCTGCCCAGGAGAACCCCACCATGGCGGCGCTGGCGTACATTTTCTGCCCGCTGGTCGGGATCATCATGCTTGTTACGGAGATGAAGAAGAGCCGCTACATGCGGTTCCACGCGTTCCACTCGATATTCCTGAGCATTGTCCTGGCCATGAAGGCCTACAACAAGCAGGAGATGCTCCTGCCGGTGATTGGCCAGATGGCTGCCGACCAAGCCGACAAGATGAGCGTGTAGACGGGTCGAAGTTTCGACTTGAGACGATCGGCCCCGGCGAGAACCGCCGGGGCCGACGCATCGCTTTGGGCGAGCAGGGATTTGAATGCTGCCACCGATTCTGACGGACATAGAACCAGGCAAGACCGACCGCAAGGTCGTTACGATCGAGGACCCCGAATCGGGGCAACCCATATCGATCCCCGTCGTGGTCGCCCGAGGAGTCGATGATGGACCCACGCTCTGCCTGTTGGCGGCCCAACACGGCACGGAGATCAACGGGTCGGCGGCGATCCACTTGTTGCTTCAGCACCTCGACGCGAGCACCCTCGCCGGTTCCGTCATCGCGATCCCCGTCGCCAACCCGCCCGCCACGCGCACGCGCCAGCAGGCGTTCCCGACCGACGCGGGGTGGGGGCATGACTGCCCGCATAACATGAACCACGCCTGGCCCGGCGACGCGGAGGGGACACTGACCGAACGCATGACGGCCGTGCTGTGGGACCAGTGCATCGAGGCATCCCATGCGGTGATCGATTTCCACGCGCACGCGATCCAATACGGAGCAAAGACGACGACGCGCGCGACGTCAGACGCGAGCCTCGCGGTGGCGAAGGCGCTCGGCGTGGCGCACATCCTGACGCCTCGAGAGACGTCTGACCCCGCGCTCTATGACGTGGCGGCAAAACAAGGCAAGGCGGCGCTCGAGGTCCAGCTTCCGCCACGCGGAACGATCTGGCCCGCAAGCGTCAGGGTCGCGCTGTCGGGCCTGCGCAACGCCATGGCTCACCTGCTGATGATCGATCGCGAGGAACGCCCGACGGAGACAGCCGTTGTGGTGCCTGAATCCGAGACGAAGGACTGGAAGACGCCGACCGACGGTATGGTCATTGGTCACGTTGACCCGGGATCGATCGTTCAGGAAGGCGCGCTGATCGCGGAGGTCGTCAGCCTCCACACAGCCGAAGCCGCGTCCGAGGCTGTGGCGCCCTACCGTGGCGTCGCGACGATGATCGGCCGACCGGCGCGCGAACTCAACGCGCCCGACACCGATGTTGTCACCCAGGGCGAGGTCTACGCCCGGATCGTGCGCTGCGACCTCTAGAGCGCTCCCCCGACGCACAGTGGCAGCGGGCCCACCCCCCCCCCCGCCCCCCCC
>CAZKUN010000370.1:5869-6985 GCA_964555935.1 uncultured Armatimonadia bacterium
TGCGGAGGCCAAGGCAGGATGGACGCAGCCGCTCACGCGATGCATGCGATCGTGAGGGCTGAGGCCGCGACGCCGATCCAACCGGTCACCTTCGTGCCCTTCCGGATCATCACCACCCCAGCAACCCCACACGCCATACAGCAGCACCCCCAGACCAGCAGCACGTAGGGGAAGGCGCTCGTCAACACGCCCGTGCAGTACTCAACGAAGGCCCAGCCGGTCAACTGCACCTAAAGACAAGGGGGGTGTCCTTGGGCCAGAGCCCGTGGACACCCCCGTTGATCGATCTAGGTACGTCGACAAGACGACATTAGGGCAGCACGCTGCCGAGGAGGTCGCGGGCGAGACCAATCTCTCGACAGTCGAACGCGGCTAGGCGTGCTTACTGGTGCATGCCCGTCGCGAGCGTTGACAACTCGGCAAGCGTGCGTTGACTCGCCGCGCCACCGACACCGCTTCCGTCCTTGTGGCAGCTATAGCAGGCGAAGTCGAGCGTGACGAAGCCGTTGGAGAACTGCTTGCCATCGGCGTTGTACCACATCGCGGACTTGTCAGCATTCGTGCTGTTGACCTTGAAGATGTGGGTCCTCACGTCGCCGTCGTGCTCGTTCGTCGCGACTGCGGATTTGCCGGCTTCGGGCATGTGGCAGTCGATGCAGTCCGGCGCGCCATTGTGCTTGCTCTTCGCAGCCTGCGTCGAGTGGCAGCCCTCGCAGTTCCGAACGATCCCTGCCCCGGGCGTGTTGCGCGTGCCCCGGTGCTGGTGGTGGCAGTCGAGACATTCAAGACCCGAGTGCCTGGCGGAGATCATCTCGTCGTACTGCTCGTGGTGACGGATGAAACCACCCTTGGCCTCGATGCGACGCTGGGCGTCGCGAGTGTGGCACTGACCGCACTGGTCGGCCGTGCGGTCAATCGTGATGTCCGCCGCGCGGGTTGAGGCCGCATGGCGGCTACCCGGACCGTGGCAGGCTTCGCAAGTGATGCCGGGGTCGGAGAACGTGCCCCACATGCCCGGCTGACCGTCCTGGTGCGGGCCGTTTGCGTCCGTGCCGACCCAGCCAGTCGTGTGGCACTTGCCGCAGTTGTACGGCTTCGTGCCAATCGCCTCGCCGT
>CAZKUN010000371.1:0-6851 GCA_964555935.1 uncultured Armatimonadia bacterium
GCCGGCGGGAACAGTCGTCTTGACATGCTCCCACTCCTGCTCGTCTCCTGCGGCGGAAGTCTCGTGCTCGAGGCGCGGGCTATCAACGGCGGTTTGGGCGGCAATATCGGCATCTACTTCGGCACCCCCGGCGGGTGGCATACCCGCTTCTGGTGGGGAGGCCTGCCCGACGCCTGGACGGAGCGGGTTTTCCGACTGGACTCCTTTGCCGCCGAGGAGAATCCAGGCGGCTGGGAGGACGTCCAGCGCTTCCGGTTTTCGGTCTGGAGCACGGGTGCGGGTGAGGCCACATTCCTGCTCCGGAACATGCGCGTGATCCCGGACGATCCGGCCGAGAATCACCTGAGGAATGGGAGTTTTGAGATCACGGGCGCGGGCATGCCTTACGCCTGGGGCAGCGGCCACTGGGGCGTCGGCGACATGCCTTGGGCCGCGGATATGGACCTGTGGCGCGAGCGCTTTAGCGTCGATGATTCCGAAGCCAAGGACGGCTCGCGAAGCCTGCGCCTCATCAACACCGAAGACCTGCCATTGTTGAGGGCCTACTCAGTGTGGCTTACCCCGCCCGAGCCGGCCGATCCGCTGGTCATCTCGGCGTGGCTGAAAGCCGACCGCGAGGGCCTGCCGGTCGCGCTGGATTGCGGCGGTAAGAGCGTCGTGGCGACGGTCGGCACGGAGTGGCAGCAGGTGTCGGTTACGGGCATCGAGCGGCAGTCTCGGTTGACCGCGGTCATCGCGCCACATGAGGCGGGAACGCTCTGGATTGACGCGGTGCAATTGCAGGCGCTCGACGCGGCGACGCCCGAGTTCCATCCCGCCTTCAGCGATGAGAGCACGGCGATTCGCGAGGCGCTGGTGGACTGGTCTCCCCCACGCCGAACGCGTCGCATTGCAGAAGGCCGGAAGATCCACGGACCAGCCAAAACGACGCGGGTCACGGTCGATGAACATGCCCGCGTATTGGTCGACGGCGAGCCGTATGTCCAGCACTCGCTGGGGCTCGAATTCGTCAAGGACTTGGACATTCTCGACCTTGCGGCTGATTCAGGATTCCGAGATGTCTGCGTGCAGATCCGGCCGTCGGTCACCACGGAGCGGCTGACGGAGATCTTCGATCGGTGCGCCGAGGTGGGCCTGCGGATCATCCCGTGGCTCGATGGGAACATGAGCCGCGAACAGTTCACGGAGCACGTCGAAACGCTCAGGAGCCATCCCGCGCTGCTGTGCTGGTATGTCTACGATGAGCCTAGCGGAGAGCGCTTCGCCGAGGCGGACGCGCGGTACCAGTTGGCGCGGGAGTTGGACCCGAATCATCCGGCGCTGATCAACTACCTCGGCAACAAGCTCACCGAACACACGGGCGATATCTACTCGACGGACGTCTACCCGATTCCGCATGGCTCGCCGACCGCCGCGATCGGCGCGGTCCGGCAGATGAAGGGCGCCGCCGACCCGGAGCACAAGCCTGTCTGGATGTGGCTGCAAGGCACGGGATACGCGTACTGGATGGATCGCGAGCCGTCGCCGCGCGAGCTGTCGTGCATGGTGTACGGCAGCCTGATGGCGGGCGCGAGGGGGATCTACTATTTCGCCCAGATTCCACGCACGAAGGCGTGCTTCGACGAGATGAGAGCGCTGGTGGTTGAGGTCGAAGCTCTGGCGCCAGTGGTATCCAGCCTGGAGCCCGCGCCGGAGGTGAGTTGCGGCGCGCCGAACGTGCAGGTGCAAGCCTACGCGCCGGGCGGCGAGGTGTGGGTGCTGGCCGTCAACACGCAGGCGGAGACGGTGGAGGTGGAGCTGAGCGTTGACGGCGTGAGCGGCAGCGTGACGGTGGTGTTTGAGGGACGGAAGGTGGAGGCGGCGGGAGGCGCGTGGGTGGATGAGTTTGGGCCGTATGAGCGGCACGTGTATCGAGTGGAGTAGTCGCGGGGCGGTGGATGCGAGGATTGGGCGTGCGGCTCAGGCGAGCCGCAGGCACGGACGACAAGGGCGAGGTACGTGCATGATCAGAGCCATGGGCGCGGTTCTCTTGGTTGGCTGCGGGTGGGCGCAGGATGCGCCGGGGACGCTCGTGCGCGAGCTGAGCGGCGTGGCTGACGCGGCGACGGCGGATGGCGAGGCGAAGACGCTCGACAAGGAAGGCATCTACTGCTGGTGGGTCTCGCCGAAGATAAGGCCTGGGTATTTCCAAGTCATTGCGCGAGCGAGGACGACAGGCGCGGCGGGCGTGCTGCACTTCGTGCTGACCGATTCAGCGGATGAGAACCGCGTCTCGCATGCCATCACCGAGACGCGGGCGGGAAGGGTTACATCCGAGGAGTATGAGGAGATCTACTGCGGCTCGTTCCATTGGGATGGATCCTACGGCGCGCGGATCTCAGACTGGAGCACGCCGGGCCTGATGGTGGATTGGGTGAAGCTCGTGCCGGTGACGGCCGGCGAGATACGCGATCCGTTGCCCGGCGCGCTCAAGCAGTATGAGGCGCCGAGGTTTGGCGGACGGACAGCGTCGGATCTGGAGATCCGACCTACGACGGCGGACGGCGATGCGGACGTGGTGATCGATGGGGAGTTGGGCGAGTGGGCGGGGGTTCCGCTGCTGGTGCTGGGCGCGGAGGAGGCGCGGTCGGCCGACTATGGTGGGACGGGCGATCTCAGCGCGACGGTGGCGTTCGCGTGGAATGACACGCACCTGTACTTCGCATGTGAGGCGACCGACGACAGCGCCGATTTCCTGCAAGACGGGCGAAAACTCTCCAGCATTTGGCAGCATGACAGCATCCAACTCGCGTTCGACGCGGCGGGCAACGCCAAGACGCCCGGCTACGCGGACGATGACTATGAGTATGGGCTCGGCATGACGGCGGACGGAGCAAGGGTCTATCGGTGGGTCGCGGGCAACAACCTGCCCGTCGGCGACGTGCCGACGATCGACCTCGCGGTCACGAGAGACGACGAGGCCGGCGTCACCCGGTACGAGGCCGCGATCCCGTTCAAGGAACTCGTTCCCTTCTCCCCCGAGCGCGCGCAGTGCGGCGTGACGATGGTCATCAACGATCGAGACGCGGGCGAGGGCCAGCGCGCGTGGCTAGAGTGGACGCCGGGAATCGCCGGGGCGAAGGACCCGAGCGCGTTCGGGATCTTGCGTCTCATCGACTCTCCGCCCGCGACGACGGCAGTCACGGCGCTGCTGATCGCGCGGAGGGATCTGTCGGTTGATCCGGACCTGGACGCGTCGTTGAGGGTGCATTCGGCGGAGGCGTTGGGGCAGTGCGCCCTGCAGTGGAGGATCGCGCGGGAGGGTGCGGTGGGAGAAGTACTGCAGAGAGGCGAGAGGGCGGTGGAGCTAGAGGAAGCAGGGGCGGTGATCGAGATTCCGTCCGAGGCGACGGCGTCGGGGTTGAAACCCCTCCTACAAGACGACGGGACGGCAACGGCGTCGGATCAGGAGATCCGACCTACGATCGGAGGAGTGGACATTGCGGGGCTGGGCGAGGGGAGGTTTGTGCTGACGGCGGAGATCGCCCGAGGCGAGGAAGTGCTGGCGTCGGACGCCGTCAAGTTCTTTCGGTTTGATGTGGATGGGATGGAGGACGATCTGGAGGCCATCGAGGAGCGGCTGGCGGCGGGGCTCGCGGCGATTGCGAGGCTGAGGGAGGGTGGCGCGCAGGCGCAGTATCCGCGGGCGACGCTGGGGGCAGTTGAGGAGTTCTCACGCTACGCGCGGGAGGACATCGGCAAGGCGCGATACGAGCGGGCTGATACTATCATCAGTGAGCTGCGAGAGCTGCTGGGCGAGGCGGAGGCGGAGATCGCGGAGTTGGCCGATCACCCCGAGAGAGACCGCGTTGCGCCGGCGCTGCCGAAGGGACGCATCACGGCAAGAGATGGATCGTTCTACTGCGGCGGCGAACCGCAGATGCTGATCGGCTACGGCGGCTGGTGGCAGGTGTGGTCGCGGATTGGCCCGCTCGCCGAACAGGGGCTGAACCATCTGCAAGACAGCATCATCGCGCCGTTCGCGCTCTACCCAGACGCCGGCGAAGAGCCCGACGCGACGATGATGGATGGGCTGCGGTGGGGCTGGGACAAGGCGGACCGGGCAAAGACGGTCTACAGCCGGATGATCGCGTGTAACCAAGTGCCTGACGCGTTCCGGGAGCAGAACCCGGGGGCGATGGGCGGCGGATGGTCCGGGATGTGCACGCTCAGCCCGGAGCTTCGGGAGTTTGAGAAGCGGTACCTGACGACGGTGGCGAAGGCCGCGGCGCCGCATGATTCGATGGGAGTGTACGTGCTGTACGGCGAGAACGCGCACCGGCTGACCGACGACCCGCGCGAGGTGGCGGCGTTTCATCGATACCTGAACGCACAGTACGATTCGCTGGCGGATCTGAACTCAACATGGGGGACGGAGTTCGGCGACTGGGACGAGATCGGGAGCGCGAAGGATGTGGACTCGCCCGTCGCGTGGTATGACCGAGGGCGCTGCAGCCAGCGGCTGTTTGCAGACTGGACGAAGTGGTTGCGAGACACCGTGAATGCAGTCGACCCGGAGGCGCTCTGCACGGGCTATCCGTCGCTTCTCAGCTGGGACGACAGCTCGGATTTCTCGGCGGGAATCGACATTGAGGCGCTGTGCAGGGAGACGGATGTCAACGGCTTCGACACGGCGGCCCTCGACTACGGCGGGAAGCGCTGGGCGATGTCGTCGATCACCGGGTTCGCGATGCCGCATGACCTGGTCAGGGCGTGCAACCCGGAGAACCCGAACTTCGATCCCGAGCTGCACCTCGTGAACCTCAACCAGCCATACCCGGACGAGTACATCCGGGCGGCGATGCTGCAGGGATGCCTGCACGGGATGTCGGCGGCGAATCTGTGGGTATATCAGCGCAATGAGGGGATGGATTCGATGCTCGTGTTCCAGCCTCGGGTGATGGCGAGTTACCTGCGGGCGGGGCTGGATCTCCGGCGACTGGCGCGACCGATCACGGCGTTTCAGCGGGCGAAGTCGGAAGTGGGGATCCTCTACTCGCTGACGTCGGTGGCCTACAACCCGCGCCACCTGAGGCAGATGCGGGCAGTGTATGAGGGCACGTTCTTCGCGGATACGAAGGTCGGTTTCGTGACGGAGCGGACGGCTGCGGAGGGGGCGCTGGACGGACTGAAGCTCCTGATCCTGCCAGAAGCGACGCACGTGCCGACGGAGGTGGCGGAGGCGATCAGGGCGTGGGCGGAAGAGGGCGGGACTCTCGCTATGGTCGGCGACTGTCTGCAGCGCGACGAACATGACCGGGAGCTTGGGATCGAGATCGAGGGCGCAACCCAACTGCCGGCGAGCGATGATCCGGCGGTCCACGCGACGGCGCTGGAGCCGCTGATCGAGGCGAGCGTTGCGCGGGCGTATCGCGTGGCGGGCGCGCTCGATGGGGTGGAGATGCGCGCGGTGGAGGTCGATGGAAGGCGGCTATTCTACGCGATCAACATGAACAAGTCGGCGGTAAGTTTTGACATCGCGCCGAGGCCGGCCAGCGAGCTGGTGGAACTGATCACCAGCGAGCCCGTTCAGCTGCCGATGGAGTTGGGATCGTTGGGCGTGGTGGTGCTGGAGGAGCGGTGATGCGGATGGGCGGCCGCAGGCAAGAATGCCTGCGCCACCGGAGCATGAGTAACGCCGGCTAGAGGCCGCAGGCAAGAATGCCTGCGCCACGAGAGCATGAGCGATGCCAGCTAGCGGACTTCGATCTCGCTGAGGAGGAGCCAGCCCTGGATGGCCTCGAAGCGGACGCGGACGTGGCGGCCGGCAGAGCCATCGGGAAGCGGTATCGTGATGGGGAGATTGCGGCAGGTGTCGTCGCCCGGGTCGACGGCCACGGCGGCAGCGACCTCGACGTAATCGTCATGGTCGGATGGTAGATCCACGAGAACTTTGCCAGGCAGACGAGCGCCGTAGAGACCGCCGCCGAGGGCATGAACTGTGATCTCGCGGAGGTCCTGCTCGCGACCGAGATCGATCGTAACCGACGGCGCATCAACCCCCATCCAGCCGCAGACATCCCCAATGACCAGACCGCCCGTCACGTGACCGTCGACCAGCATTCGGCCGTCGTCGGCGTGGTGAGTATCGGACTCGGCCGTGGGCAATGGACGAGCGTAGTATTCGGCGCCAAGGGCGACGTTCTCCCCGCTGGAGTAGACCTTGATCTCGCTGACCATCAGCCAGTTGTGCGGAGCGAAGCGGAGGGCGACGTATCGGGCGGTGATGGGCCCGCCATCAGGGACGATATCGATGTGCCCGGACGCCGACCCCTCGCCCCCATCGGGGACCTTGCCCCAATCAACGACTACGGCATCGTCGGTGGCCCAGAGGGTGGCAACCGGCGCGGGCGGAGGGGCGCCGCCGCCGACAGATTCAGACGCCGCGACCGATGGATCGAGCGATAGATCAGCCACGACCTCGTTGGGAAAGTAGACCGCGCCGACGCCGCCGCCGTCGCAGTGGACGACGCACTTATCGATGGGGCGCGCTTCGCCGAGATCGAGGAACACGGTCACATCGCGCTGGCCCTGCCACCCAACGCTCTCGCCTTGAGACCACCCCCGAGTCGCGACGATGCCATCGGTAAGCTGCCCGCCACGGTCGGGGTACTGCTGGGGCGTGGCCGGCGCGACGCGATAGTGCGTGCCCACGGCGAGGTGATCGTCGCCAAGGGTCGATAGGCGGATGGCGGAGGAGATCTCGTCGATGAGGAGCGGCGACTGCTCGCGCGACGGCGCCACGCGGAGACTGACGGATCTCGCGCGACGGGCATTGAGAGGCAGCGCCAGGACGGTCTTGAAGGATCGGT
>CAZKUN010000372.1:0-6811 GCA_964555935.1 uncultured Armatimonadia bacterium
CCTGCCCTCGGATGGCACGTCGTACCTCCCGGCCGAGGACACGGCGGACCCGGCCTGGCGCGAGGCGCTCGGCGAGTGGCAGTCGCTACCGCCGGCCCGATTGCTCGAAATCCAGGCGCGGACCGACTTCGACCGCTTCGACCCGATGGAGATCATCGCGACCGAGGAGGAGACGGCGGACCTCCTCGCCGAGCACGCGGACGCCACCTACCTCCTGTTCCCGGAAGGCCGACGCTACCCCATCCGCATGTTCGACGATCTGCCCCAGCGGTGGATCGGGCGAGGGCCGTCGAGCGCGTTCCGCGGCCAAGCCCGGCCGGGCGAGCACTACACCTTCCAGATCGGCGTCTGGGCCGCCGGGCAGCCTGTAGAGGGTCTAGAGGTCCGGTTCACGGATCTGGCAGCGGCGGGCGGCGGCAAGCCGATCCCGGCGTCGGCGCTGACTTGCTACAACCTGGGCGGCATCGATGTCCGCGGCAGGCCGATGGAGCGCGAGTTCCGCGTCGCGGAGGGCAAGACCAGGCCGCTCTGGATCGGCGTGCAGATCCCGGAAGACGCGGCCGACACCCACAGAGGCCTCCTGACCATCGCGCCTGAGGGCGCGCCAGCCACAGACGTTTCGCTCACTATTGCCGTCAGCGGCGGCGTTCTCAGGGACTCCGGAGAGGGCGAGCTGTGGCGGATGTCGCGGCTCCGGTGGCTGAACTCGAGGGCGGGGGTCGACGACGACACGGTGACTCCGTACACCCCGCTCGAGGTCGAGGCCAACACTATACGATGCCTCGGGCGCGAGGTGGTGCTTGGCGACCGAGGGCTTCCGGCACGCATCGCGACGAGCTTCCGCCGCTCACAGATCGAGGCCGAGGTGTCGAACGAGCTCCTGGCCGGGCCGATCGAGGTGGTGGCGGAGACCGACGGCGGCGTGCCCGAATGGTCGCCGGGCGTCCGGGACCTCGTGAGCGCCACGCCGAGCGTTGCGCTACACAAGGCGACTGCCGAGTGCGACGTGCTTTCCCAGTTGGTCTGGACGCGGACCGAGATGGAGGGAGCGCTCACAGCGCGGGTCGTGCTTGAGGCCAAGCATCCAGTGGACCTGAAGGACGTGAGCCTCACCGTGCCCGTGGCGCGGCAGGCGGCGAAGTACATGATGGGGCTGGGCCGCCGTGGCGGCCCGACCCCGGGGGAACTCGAATGGACCTGGGACGCCAACACGAACATGGTCTGGCTCGGCGACGTGGACGCCGGGCTGGACTGCCGCCTCCTGGCCGCTGATGGGCAGCCGAACGTCTGGACGGACGCCGACATCCGCAAGGAACACGATGCCGTCTACCTCCGCGCTCACACGGGCGAGCGGAGACTGGAGGCAGGGGAGCGTCTGACGTTGCGCTTCCAGCTCCTCGTGACCCCGTTCAAGCCGATCTGCCGCGAGCACTGGGACTGGCGGTACGAGTTCCGGGTCCTGAATCCGGACGCCGAGGGGAGCACGGTCCTGCACGTGCATCACACGGAGCCGCCACACCCCTACATTGGATACCCGTTCAGAGAGCCGGAGCTGCTCGCCGACTGGGCGAGGGAATACAGGCGGGCCGGCGGCCTCGGCACGAACCTCTACTACCTCGGCCATTGGTCCCTGTCCAACCGCGCCGCCGAGCTCTGGGCGCTGCGAAGCCTCGGCGACGAGGTCCTGGCAACCGGCGGCGTCGATGTCTACTGGGACGAGGTGAACTCCACGGCCGGCGGGCACCCCTGGCTGCAGGAGCACCTCGTCGCGGGCTACGCGGCGGGCTGGTACGGGCCGCTCGTGGACAAGCCGGAGACCGACATGTCGATCCTGATCAACGGCATGTCGCGCTGGCATAACTACTGCCTTGAGGGGTGGCGCTGGCTCGTCGAGAACACGGGCGTCGATGGCATTTACCTCGACGGCATCCCGTACGACCGCTTGGCGATGCGCCGCGTGGCCAAGGTCCTTCACGAGACGACTCGGAACGACCCCTACCGCATGCAGTACCACAACAATGACTGCTTTGGGGAGAACGTCTACCCCGGGCCGCTGAACGTCTTCACCGGCGTGCTCCCCTACATCAATGACCTCTGGTTCGGCGAGCAGTTCGACCCGGATCTGGGCCCCGAGTACTGGTTGCTCGAAATGTCAGGCATCCCGTTTGGGCTGACCGGGGAGATGCTCCACAACAGCGGCAACCCGCACCGGGGAATGCTCTATGGGATGACCTGCCGGACGCACCCGTCACACCCGGCGATGTGGGCCTTCTGGGATGAGTTCGGCATCCAGGACGCGGAGATGATCGGCTACTGGATCGATGACTGCCCCGTGACCACCGGCCGGGACGATGTGCTCGCGACGGTGTATCAGCGACCGGACCGAGCGCTAGTCTCCCTGGCAAGCTGGGCGGACGAGACGGTCGATCTTAGCCTCGACATCGACTGGCTGGCTCTGGGGCTGAGTGCCGCTGCATCGTCATTGACTGGGCCGGCGATCAGCCACGTCCAGGAGGCGCGGACCTTCGCCCCGGGTGAGTCGATTCCTGTCGAGCCCGGCAAGGGGTGGTTGCTCGTTCTCTCGGAGTAGCGCCCGGATAGCGGCGCAGCTCGGTCAGGGCCGGCATGATCTCGCCGAGTCGCTGGTCAGTACTGGGACCCACGGGCCCGTGAGGATCTGCCCCCGGTGGGGAGACCAGATGGGGCAGGACGAGAACGCTTGGTCGAAGGTGAGCGCCTCGGCGGCAAGCTGATCAGCGTGCGGCGCGCGCACAACCCGGTTTCCCGAGCATCCGAGCGCGGTATAGCGCAACTCGTCGGCGAACACAGAGAGGACATTGGAGCTGTTTCGCATCCCATTGTCCCTCGGCTCACTGAACGGGTGCGATTGGTTCGGCGAGATTGGCTCTGACCCAGGGCCATTGGAACATGTCGTTCGTGGCGTCATTCCACCCGAGCAGCCTGGCTTCCATCTCGCGGAGCACCTCACCATACGCAGGATCGGCGATCAGGTTCCTGAGCTCGGTGGGATCCTCTTGCAGGTCGTAGAGTTCGTCTCTGCTGTTCGGCGTATAGACGTATTTCCAGCGCTCGGTCCGGACCATTCGCTGGGAGTGATATCCCCAGACTTCGCCATGGCTTTCGCAGTAGACGCTGTCCGGCCAGTCCGCGAGCGTCTCGCCGCGCATCAGGCCAGCCAGGCTTCTCCCGTCAACGGGCTCCTCAAGCTCTGCGCCGGCCCATTCGACGAAGGTCGGCATCAGGTCCATGAGCGTGGCGAACGCGTCCACGCTGCCGGGGCGGATCAACTTGGGCGGGCCTTTTGCGAGCAGCGGGATGCGAAACACCTCGTCGTACATGGTCCCGCACTTCTCGAAGTGATTGTGGCTCCCCATGGCGTCGCCGTGGTCGGTGGCGAACACGAAGATGGTGTTGTCCGCGATGCCGGTCTCCTCGATTGCCCTCAGCATCTCGCCAACGCGCGCATCGATGTGAGTCACATCGCCGTAGTACTTGGCGACGATCTTGCTCCACCAGTCCCAGTTCCTGCCGACGAGACCCCACTCCTGCCTCTTGCGCATGTGGCCGTCGGGTTTGCCCTGGAAATCGTCATCGAAGCTGTCCCACGGTGGGATGCTCGCGGGATCGTACATGGACGCATAGGGCTCGGGCGGCACGCACGGGAAGTGGGGCTCCGTTACATCGACCCGGAGAAAGAACGGGGTATCATCCCTAGCCCGTTCCCGCATCATGGGAATGCCCCGCCTTGTTGCGCTGGCCAGAGCCGTTTCGTCCGCGGGGCCACGGTTTGTGCCCGCTAGCGTGTACGTCGTCCCGTCGGCGAAGGTGGTGGCAGTTTCTGAGCCCGGAACGATGTCCCTGTTCCCGGACGCACCGTGCTCGTGTCGGTCGAACCCGAACTGACACGGTCCCAGGTCCTCGTGAACGTGCCATTTCCCCACGTAGTCCAGGGCATACCCGGACCGTTTCAGGATGGCGCTGAACGTCTGCATGTCGGGGGATAGGCCCCGGTTCCAGGCGGGCGCGATATGGGTGTTGATCATCACGCCGTGATTGTGCGGGTAGAGCCCGGTCATGAGAGACGCGCGCGACGGCGAGCAAACCGGAGACACGGTGAACGCGTTCTCCATGCATGCGCCCTGTTCCGCCAACGCATCCAGGTTTGGGGTGCGGCAGATCTCGTTCCCGTAACACCCTAGGGCGTCGCGCCTGAGTTGGTCTGTCATGAAGAGGACAATGTTGGGCCGGCGTGGCATGGCGTCATCCGTTTCAGCTAGTTCACGCATGTCATTGTCGCTCCCATAGACTCCATCCGGCCCGTTAGCGTTGATGGCCTTACCCCCTGAAACGAGTCCAGGTTCAGTGTTAGTATTTGGCTGGATTGTGGTGCACCCCGTCCTGGTACCACCTGGCGTGTTAGTTTTCAGCCAGCTCGGGCCAGCTTGGGCCCGGGTTCTTGGGTTGCCATCGAGCCGTCTGGGTTACCCCTGCTCCCCCCATGGGGGGAGCGCGCCGCAGCTTGATCGGCATACTCGTTCGGCGTCATGTTGCCGAGGGATCCGTGCGGTCGCTCTGAGTTGTAGTCCTCGCGCCAAGCGTCGACTCTCCCTTGCGCATCGGCCGCCGATAGAAACCAATACTCGTTCAGGCATTCCTGCCGGAAACGGCTGTTGAAGCCCTCGATGATCCCATTCTCCATTGGCCTACCGGGTGGGATGAAGTCGAGCACCACCCGGTTCCAGTAAGCCCATTGGTCCATTACCTGGGACGTGAATTCCGTCCCGTTGTCACACCGGATGCTGTGGGGTCGACCACGTTCGGCGATCACCCCGTTCAGCACCTCGACCACGTCTTCGCTGCCGAGGCGAAAACCCACCTTCAGCGCCAGACTCTCACGACTAAAGTTATCGACTAACGTGAAGACCCGGATCCGGCGGCCCAAAACCAACTGATCGCTCATAAAATCCATGCTCCAACTCTCATTGCAGCGCGCCGGCACAGGCAGCTTCCGGCGTCTAGCGGCGCTCACGCGCCGTCTGGGGCGTCTTCGACGTAACCCGAGCCCCTCTTCCCGATAGAGCCGGTAGACCAGCTTGTGGTTCACCTGCCACCCCTCGCGCCTCAGCAACACGTGCAGCCGGCGGTAACCCCAGCTCAGCCGGGCAGTCGCCATGTCCCGCAATCGAATCCGCAGTTCGTTTCGCCTGTCCGCAACGCTTTGGTATCGTTGGCTCGATCGCCCCTGAGCCAGCACTCGGCACGCGCGGCGCTCGCTGACCTCGTAACCCACCTGCAGGTACAGAGCCAGCTCGCGCTTGCGGACAGACGTCAGGGCTTTCCCTTCAGCACGTCCTGCAGCATCGCCTTGTCCAGCGTCAGGTCGGCGACGACTCGTTTCAACCGGCGGTTCTCATCCTCGAGCTGCTTCAGTCGACGAATCTCCGAGACGCCAAGGTCGCCGTAGCGTTTCTTCCACCGGTAGAACGTCTGCTCCGCAACACCCATCTTCCGACAGATCTCAGCCACCGATGTGCCCGCCTCAGCCTGCTGCAACGCAAACACAATCTGCTGCTCCGTGTACCGCTTCCGCTTCATGAAAACCGCCCTCCTGGGTCGTCAGTATAACAGCTCGATCCTAACATCCCAGGTGGACCGAGATTCGGGGAGCAGAACAGGATCCGGGCCGACAGAAAGGGGCAAGATCGATGGGTCAGAAACGCCATACGCCAGAGCAGATCATCCAGAAGCTGAGGCGTGCGGAGGTTGAGATCGCGCAAGGGTCGACGGTTGCGCAGGCTGCGAAGAAGATCGAGGTGACAGAGCACACCTACTACCGTTGGCGGGCTGAGTACGGTGGTTTGCGCCTCGATCAGGCGAAGCGCCTGAAGGAGCTGGAGCGAGAGAATGCCCGTCTGAAGAAGCTGGTGGCTGAGCAGGCTCTGGACAACGACATACTGAGGGAAGCGGCTTCGGGAAACTACTGAGCCCGGCGAAGCGCCGGTCAGCCGTGGAGTATGTGCGCGATGCTCTCGGTCGCGAGCGTGTATCGGAGCGAAGGGCTTGTCGGGTGTTGGGGCAGGCTCGATCGACTCAACGACGGGAGAAACACGTGCCCAGTGATGAGCCGCCTTTGGTGAAGCGGATGATCGAACTGGCCTGCCAGTACGGGCGCTACGGTTACCCTCGGGTCGGCGCGTTTCTCCGTGACGAGGGCTTCCGAGCCAATCACAAGCGGATCGAGCGACTCTGGCGCAGAGAAGGGCTGAAAGTGCCCAAGCGGCAGCCTGAACGTCGCCGGCTGTGGCTGAACGATGGGTCGTGCATTCGGCTCCGACCGGCCTATCGAGACCATGTGTGGAGCTACGACTTCGTGCAGGATCGAACCAGCGAAGGACGACCGATTCGGATGCTGACGATCATCGACGAGTATACGCGAGAGTGCCTGGCGGTCGTGGTGAAGCGCAACCTGACGAGCGAGGATGTGCTGGAAGAGCTGACGCAGCTGTTCGTGACGCGCGGCGTGCCCGACCACATCCGGTCTGACAACGGTCCGGAGTTCACGGCGAAGCGGGTCCGCAAATGGCTGAGAGACCTGGGCGTGAAGACGCTCTTCATAGAGCCCGGCTCGCCCTGGGAGAACGGATACGTCGAGTCATTCAACGGCAAGCTCAGAGACGAGTTGCTGAACGTCGAGCTGTTCGATACGCTCTTGGAGGCACAGGTGCTCACGGAGCGATGGAGAACGCACTACAACACGGTCCGACCGCACAGCTCGTTGGGCTACCGGCCG
>CAZKUN010000373.1:0-6808 GCA_964555935.1 uncultured Armatimonadia bacterium
CCGTTCTAACCCTCGGCGAAGCGGGCCTCGTACTCGAGTCGCCGGAAGGCCGCACTCAGATGGCCACTCGCGACGTGCCTGACGCATCTGGGCCGCTGCGCGCTGAAGTCAGGGCTCGATCGACGGAGGGAGGTACGGGCATTTTCTACTGGGCCACTTCAGACGATCCTCAGTTCGCCCGCGAGCGCCGTGTGGACTTTGAGCCCACACACGACGGTGAGTGGCACGAGTACCAGTTGAGCTTCACGGCCGGCGCCGACCTTGCGGGCTTGCGGTACGACGGCAGCACCACGCCGACGACTTTGGAGATCGAGTGGATCCGACTGCGCAGCGACGAGGGCGCGGCGCTCAAGAACTGGGATTTCAGGACTGAGCACGCTCCCCCAGCGCGCACCAGTCGCGGGACCTTGCGAGGCTAGCGGGGTAGATAGGCCGGTTCTCGTCGGGAACGCAGAGCCGCAGGCTCGCGGTGGTCGGCCTCAGAGGGCCGTACAAGCCTATAGGGGCGTCGGGCCGCATGGCGAGGGCGCGGGGCACCCAGCATCCGCCCCACCACTTCTGAGATCCCCGCCGTCCCATCGCGCGTGATTCAGTCTCCTTCCCATCGACAACCGCGAGACGGACGACCGAGGTGCTCGCGTCTGTCGAGGCAGTGCAACGCTGTCAGAGGACGAGCATTGGGCCAGGCCCACAGACCCACCACCAACGCCCCGTATCAGCTCCAGCCCCTGAGCACAACACCCAGTGACCGCCCCACCACCCGACTAGCCGCTGTCGCGTGAGTGATTCGCTCACTTCTTCTCCCACTACCAATCCCGTGGGGGAACCCACGACGCATGTCGGGTTTCCCCGAGCAGTGCAGCGCAAGGCGCCGGCTTCCGCGCCCTGACGTGCAGGCTTCTGCGTGTCCGCTGATGAAGTGTCACCACGAGTGGCTGACGGTTCAGCCAAGAACCTGGGCACCCAGTTGGACACGGGCAATCCCAGTCGAAGGGGGCGAAACGTCGTGCTCTTCTCCGCTCTGCTACTCGCCGGCTCAATCCCGTACACGCCCGCCGCGGCGGACATCACCCTCGTCGAGGACGGCGCGTGCCGCTACACCATCGTCGTTCCCGCCGATCCCTCTCCGGCCGAGGAGCACGCCGCGGCCGAACTTGTCCACTACATCAAGGTCGCCACCGGCGCAACGCTGCCGGTTGTCGGCAATCATGATGCGCCGGCCTCACGCCGCATCCTGGTGGGCGCCACCGATCTGTCTCGCGAGTTGCTCGGCGCCGAGTTCGCCATTGAGCCGTCGGAGGACGCGTTCATCGCGCGCGCGGTGGGCGATGATATCATCCTCCTGGGGGCAGGCGACCGCGGAACACTCTACGCGGTCTACTCCTTCCTCGAGGACCCGGTCGGATGCCGATGGTTGAGTTGGTACGGTGACGAGGTGGTTCCCGCGCGTTCTCGGCTCGTGGTGCCCCCGCTGAATCGAAGCGAGGCCCCAGCCTTCCTCGCTCGGGACATCTACTTCCTCAAGTACGGCCACCTCGATAGGATGAACCGGTTCTTGACGGCTAATCGGGCGACCGGTCCCTCGCTCACGGGGCTTGTCGGCGACGAGACGCGCGGTGGTTCGGCCTATCGAAACATACCTCCGAACGTCCACACGCTATACCACCACATCCCGCCGGACAAGTACTTCGATGAGCATCCGGAGTTCTTCTCTCTGCTGAATGGGAAGCGCGTGGAGCGCCAGTTGTGCTTCACCAATCTTGGGCTCCGACGGACGCTGACCGAGAACGTGCTAGCCCACATTGGGGAGAAGGGCGCGGCGGGGAATGTGTCCATCTCCGCGCAGGACGTCCCCGGCGCGTTCTGCGAGTGCCCCGACTGCCTTGCGCTCGTCGAGCGCGAGGAGGCTCCGGGCGCGCCTCTGTTCGACTACATCAACGAGCTGGCTGACGCCGTGCGCGAGGACCATCCCGAGGTCTTCATCACCACGCTGGCCTACCGCGCCGACCAGTCGGAAGAGCCGCCGCGCACCCTCCGGATGCGCGACAATGTCATCATCATCTTCGCGCCCATCGACAGCAATTTCGCCGCGCCGCTTGAGCACGAATCCAACCGCACGGCCTTCGAGAGCATCCAGGGCTGGACGGACAAGACGGACCACCTTTGGGTCTGGTACTACACGAATCCATACGGTCGAACGGGCGCCTTCCCCATCGGGAACCTGGGCCGCATGGCGAAGGATCTGCGGTTCTTCGCGCGCATCGGCGTGGAGGGGTTCTTCATCGAGCACGACACGGGGATCCCTCACCGCCACCTGCTCGCCGACTTGCAGACGTGGGTTCTGGCCCGCCTGATGTGGGACCCGGCGCAGGATCTCGACGCGCTCGTCGCCGACTTCACGGACCACTACTACGGGCCAGCAGCCCCCCATATTCGCGACTATATCGCGCGCCTCGAGCAGGCAACCGAGGCGATGATGACGCCGATGACGTGGGCCGCGAGCCCCGGCCAATACAGATTCCTGACCCCGCAACTCCTGGGCGATTGCCAAGGCCTATTCGACGAGGCGGACGCGATGGTCTCAGACGCCGCCGCGTTCCTTCAGCGCGTGAATCTGTCGCGGATGAGCCTGGATCGGGCCTGTCTCTTCCACTGGGGAGCGATCGAGGCCCTGCCCGAGACGACCTTGGACCGAGGGGCCATCGCGGCCCGGTACAGGGAGGTCTATGCTCGATTCGTGAGTGACGACATTGCCCCGGAGTTTCAGGCCCGTCTTAGCGGTCACGCCGAGGACTTCATTACGCTGGTTGAGGGTATACAGGCACCCACGGCGCTGCCGGCCGAGTTCGACGACATCTCGCCCGAGCGTATCCGACAGGTCGGCCCGGTGTACTCTCAATCGGGCGGGGACACCGAGCGCAGGCCGGACCCGGAAGCCGCGATGGGCTCGTGCATCACGCGGGAGACGGGGGGCGAGCTTCCGCTGACTCTGGGATACTACGACCAGTCGGCCAAGGACTTCGTTGCGAAGCTTGAGATCGAGGCTGACGACATCCCGTCACCGGGGTACAACGTCTACAAGATCGGCCGGGGCAAGCTCAGCCCGTCCTGCTACGTCTGGTTCACGGGCTCGTGGCTGATCCAAGTGCTCCTCGACGGCTTCTACAACCCGGCAACCCCCGACCAGGAATGGGATATCTACGCATCTCTCCGGTTGGAGGGGCCGACGTACCCCCACGGCGAGCGCGGCGAAACCGACCGCGTGTTCGTCGACCGGATCATCCTCGTCCGCGTCGAGCCATGACGTGGCTGCGTGGCGGCGCCGCTATTGGCGAGAGCCGCGCAGGCGAAACGCGTACGATCCTGATCCCACGTCGAGAGCGATGTCAGTCGGCGTCTCCTCGCCGCCTCGCACACCCTCGACGCCCGCGACAAGCACTCCACGAAGCCAGACCGCGTCGCCTTGTTCATCGACGGTCACATCGCCGAGCCCCAGCTTCGGAATCCGCACGCGCGCCCGGCAGTTGGCCGGGATCGCGACCTCCAGCACAAGCCCGTCATCGCGGCGCTCCCAACCTGAGGAGACCACGCCCCTCACTGTCTTCACGTGGGCCTCAGCTGAGTCCAGACCCGCGGGAATGCTGGGCTCAATGCGGACCAGCCGCGAGCCCGGCGCAATCTCCCCAGGACCGTAGTAGTCGGGGCCGCGGATACCCGCGAGATCGCTGTAGAAGAAGCCGTCGATCGTGGCCCACATGATCATGCTCTCGGACGCGCCGACCCCTGACGCGAGGCTCCAGCTCTCCCAGATCGTCGTCGCGCCCTCGGCCACCATGTACCCCCACCCGGGGTAGGCCGTCGTCGACACCACGTCATGCATCACGTCCACGTGACCGTGGCGCGCGAGCGTGTCGATCATGCACGTCGTGCCCGTATTGCCGGTGCGAAGGTGCCCACCGCGCTCCTCGGTGATGTCATGGATGATCCGGGCCAACAACCCCGCCTCGTGCTCCGCCGGGACGATGTCAAGCGCCAGTGGAAAGACGCACGCAGTCTGCGATCCGGTCGCGTAGGCGTGGGCCGCTTTGTCGATCCACCGGGCGTTGATCGCGTCGCGGATCTCACCCGCCAGGCGAGCATAGCGGTCCGCGTCGTCCGTCTTGCCCAGCGCGCGGGCGACCGCCGACATGGCGGACGCGCCTCGGTAGTAGTACCCGGTCCAGAGGAATTCCGGCGGCGTCTCAGACGAGACGAACTCCTCGTCGCCGGGTTGCTCCCCGGGCAACATGTGGTCGCCGTAGTGCCCGGTCGAGATGATATGCCCATCAGCGATCCCCGCCAGGTACTCAAGCCACCTCGCCATGGAATCGTAATGCTCCTCCAGGAGGCGCGAGTCGCTGAATTGCTGCGAGAGATACCAGACGAGGATCGGGTAGTTGCCGCCCCAAGCGGGGTCCGAACGATCGGTGGGGTACGTGGGGCAGATATCGGGAATGGCGCCGTCATCTCTCTGAGCGTCCCGGATGTCGCGCAGCCACTTGGTCCAAAACAGCGGCATGTGTTTCCGAGGGTAGAGCATTCCTGTGATCGTGGCCGGGTCGGTCCACGCCCAATGCTCGCGGTGAAGGCAGTCGAGCGGGATCCCGAACAGCCCGTTGGTGAGCGTCCACGTCACGTTAGCGTGAATCCGGTTCAGCAATGGGTCGGAGCACTTGAAGTCACCGGCCAGATCGACCGACGAGTGGACGACGCAGCCCTCGAGATCACCTGGCGACAGCTCCTCCGGCGCCCCCTCCACCTGAACGTACCGCACGGGGTGGTAGGTGAAGCGCGGCTCGTACGTCTCGCCCCCCTCTCGGCCTCGGAGGGTGTAGTAGTCCGTCTCCTGGGGCTCCGGGTGGTGGCGCTTGTCGACAAGCCCGTCCTCGCCAAGCTGCTCGGAGTACTTGATGGCAACGCGCGTTCCGCTCGGCCCGCTGACGCGGAGCCGGGCCCAGCCTCCGAAGAGCTGGCCGAGGTCATACACGAAGACACCCGGCCGAGGGCGCGTCAGCTCGACCGGCTCGATTCTCCGGTTGACCTCGATGGGCGGCATGGACTGAGACTCGAGCCTGCCGCCGGGCTCTGCCTTGACCGACGCCGCCGCCCAATCGGCGGCGTCGTATCCCGCGCTCGCCCATCCGTCCCTCTCCAAACGGGCATCGTATGTCTCGCCGCCGAACAGGTCGTTCCGCGCAATGGGCCCGGGCGCGGCGCGCCACGATCCGTCCGTTGAGACTTGCACGAGGCGTCCATCGGCCATCTCGACATTCACCTGAATGAGCAACCTCGGCGAGTCGCCGTAGCGCCGCGCCCAACCGGGCTCCGAGTACCATCCATTCCCGAGCATCGCGCCGATGGCGTTCGCTCCCGGCTTCAGCATGTCGGTCACATCATACGTCGAGTAGAGGACGCGCTTGCGGTAGTCGGTCGTGGCGGGATCGAGGACACGGTCGCCAACCCGCTCCCCGTTGATGACCAGCTCGTACCATCCCACGCCGCAGACGTAGGCGCGGGCGCTCGCAATCTCGCCGTCGACCTCGAAGCCCTTGCGCAGCATGGGCGCGGCCGCGGGCGGTGATCCAACAGCCTCGCCGGGCTCGCCGCCAGCGCCGTCGGTCAGGTCGCCATCCAGCCTCCACCACCCCACGAGTCCAGCCGGCCCGCCCAGCGGGTCGAGGAACTGCGCCGCGATCTCCTCGTCCGGCAGGGCGCGCTCGTAAACTCGGACGTCATCGATGCCCCCGGAGAAGAACTCCGACCCGCCCGCGAGCGAACCGATGTACGCGGGCTCGCCGCCCACCACATCCAGCGCGCCCGTCACGGGATGTTGGCCGACCTGCTCGCCGTCAAAGTAGAGAGTGATGTGGGAGCCATCGTAGGTCGCGGCAACGAAGTGCCACTCTCCGTCCAGCAGGGCCTCTGCCGCCACCGGCGCGCCGCGCTCAACATACGAGCCGTCGATCCCGAGCCCGCACCACAGCCCGTAGAATCCCTCGTCCTCACCCAGCGCGAGCAGGTGTCTCGCGACGCCGTCCTCCTTGCGGTAGATCTCCTGCCATGAATCAGCGCGCTCGCGGGGCCGCGCCCAGGCGCTTAGCGTGATCCCGCCCTGCGGTTTCAGTTGCGGGCGGTGAGGTATCCTGACTGTCTGGCCGACGCCATCGAGATCGATCGCCTGGCCGAGTCGCCCATCGACATGAGTGACTGTGTCGACCGCGTCGAGTCCGATCCATTGGCCTTGCCAATCGCTTTCGCGCAGCAAGCCCATCTCGAACGTGGATGGCCGGCTGGGCGGCCCGGGCGCGCCATTCTCGTCCCACACGCTCACCGTCCACCAACAGCGCTCCCCGCTAGCGAGCAGCCGACCGTCGTACGGCACGTTAACTGACTGGCCCGAGTCCACGCGGCCGGTGTCCCACTTGTCCGCCCGGCCCTCGGCCAGCAGTCCCGGCGCGCTCGCCACGAGGATCCGGTAGGCTGTCTGGCTTGCACCACGTTGGTCGGCCTCGAGCCACCAACTGAGCCTCGGACGCGGGGCGTCCACGCCCAGGGGTGCATCCGCGTACTCACATCTCAGCTCTACTGCTCTCATAGTAGAAGCTGCCTCCTGTGACAGCGAGTGAGGTGGGTGAGTCAAGAACGCAACCAGTGCCGCGCTCGCCGACAAAGCGAGCAACCGAATGAGACGAGAAGCGCTGGGTGAAGCCATGGGGGGCATTGGAGACCATCCATCGTCACGCTGTCGTGCTTTTCCGCTCGTTCCAAC
>CAZKUN010000374.1:0-6805 GCA_964555935.1 uncultured Armatimonadia bacterium
CCCACTCTTCCTCAACCGCCTCGAGGATCGCGGCGAAGAGCGGCCCCGGCGCCAGCCCCAACGCGATCAGGTCGTCCCCTCCGATCGGCAGCGCCGCCTCTCTGTCGGCGACCATCTCCCGCTCCGCGTCGAAGATACGAGACACCCGCTGGTGCACCTCATCCTCGTCGCCCAGTAGCGGTTCGGCCCTTAGCGATGCCCGATCCGCGAGCGCCAGCAGCACGAGGCCGATGTGGTGTGGCCTCGTCTGCCGGACAAAGCGCTTTCGTCCACGCTCCGTCGGCGTGTCCGTCCCCATGAACGGCAGCAGGCGCATGTGCGAACCGACCAGCAGCTCGACCTGTCTGCGGATGCGCTTTGGGATGCGGAGCTTCCTGACGGCTTCGGCGGTCAGCTCAGCGCCGCGCGATTCATGTCCGAAGAACCGCCATCTTCCCTCGCCCGGCACGCGGCATTCGGGCTTGCCCAAATCGTGAAGCAGCGCCCCCAGCACGAGGCCCGCCCGATGCTCGGGGTCGCCGAGGTAAGCGCCAATCTGCTCGGCGTGGTCTGGGAAGATCCGAGGCGCGTCGGCCATCACGCGCGCCAGCCGCTGCGCCGTCAGCACGCTGTGTTCACCCACATCGAACTCGTGGATGCCGCCCTGATCGACTCCCGCGAGTTCGGAGAACTCGGGGATCAGCACGGCTAGCGCGCCATCGTCCAGCATCCACCTCAGCGCGTCCGGGTAGTGCTGACCGGCCAACATCGCCAACAGCTCCGCGCTGGTTCTCTCGGCGGCGATATCTGTCAGTCGACCCGCCAGCCGGCGGCACTCCCTTCGCGTGTCGCCCTCGATCTCAAAGCCTAGCTTCGCCGCAAACCGGTAGGCTCTGACCACGCGGCACGGATCATCCGTCAGCGTCCGGAGTGATGTCATCCGCACCAGCCGCCGCCGCAAATCCTCTCGACCGCCGCACGGGTCATGCAGCCTCGCCCGGCCGCCGATTGGCCCCACGGCCATGGCGTTGATGGTGAAATCGCGCTGCGCGAGGTCGTCGCGCAATGTCGCGGCGCGTCTCTCTGCGAAGTCCACATAGAAGCGCTCGCCTCCCACGCGCGTGACGACTCGGGCAGTCGGGAGGTCCTCGTGCAGGACGATGCTACGCCCCCGGGCGAGGTCGGCCATGCGTTCAGCGACGGCGGGCGCGTCATCGACAATGAAGTCCAGGTCGGTGGGAGTCTCGCCCATCACAGCATCGCGCACTGCGCCGCCAATCAGGTAGGCGCGTGCGCCCGCGACCGCACGTGCCACTACACCAGTGAGGGGTAGTTGGGATAGGATCTCGGGGCCGGTTGGCATCGTTGGGGTGCTCACGTGAGAAGTTCTTTAGTATTTGCGCTAAGGATGATTCGGGCTTCGCGTATACCTATTCGCGGGGTGAAGATAAGCTCCTCGTGGAGGGGCCACGGGACCCGGAAGTCAACGTCAACACGCTGGACGCTGAGCTGCAGGCTTCGAGGTGGTTCTGATGAGACGAGCGCTAATCCTAGGAGGTCTGGTCATGGCTGCGTCTGCCAACGGGCAGGAATGCTCGGTGCGGCGAGGCGACGGTTGGGTGGTGCTGGCGTCGCCGGCGTTCTCGTTCCGGCTCAACACCACAGACCACCTTCGCGCCGAGTGGCTCGAGAATCGGTTGACGGGCGAGCGGATCACGCTGGACGGGCCGGAGCTTGAGGTCGACATCGGCCTACCAGATGGGCCAGAGGAGACGTTGCGCTTCCAGGTCGCGCAGGTGACTCCCGGGGGGAGCGCCGCCGAGGGCGAATGCTCGTTCCAACTCACGGCCGACAAGCCAGGCATCGCTGCGACTTTGACCTACAAATGGAACGCCGCCGAGCCGGTGCTCCGCAAGCTCGTCGAGATCAGCAACGACGGAGCGGGCGAGATGAACCGGTTGCTGCAGGTCCGTCTGGGGAGCTACCGCACGGACGCGGCGCTTTCAGGCGGCGAGCCGCGGGGGTTTCCGGTCTACGCGAATGGCGAGGTCTTCCTGAGCCTGGCGCATCCGGCGGGCTGGGCGACTCAGGAGTCGGGGGAGATCAGCCTGCGCCACTACCCGGGCGCGAAGGTCGGGGCCGGCGGGCGGCTGGCTTGCATGGAGACGGTGATCGGAGTCGGACGGGCCGGAGCTGGACGCGAGGCGTTCCTCGCCCACCTGAAGAGCCGGATGAGACGCACCACGCGCGGGCACGATAGGCCGTATGCCATCTTCGAGCCCTTCGGCGGGCGCGCCAATGGACAGTTCGACGAGACCGAGGAATTCGTGCTCGACATGATCGGCAAGGTCGCTGAGGGACAGCGCGACTCCGGTTGCCGCTTCGACCTGTTCTCCGTCGACTTCTGGGTGGACTATAGCGGCGACCTGAAGGGCTGTGACCCCCAGCGTTTCCCCAACGGTCTAGCCCGAATTCGCGAAGCGCTCGAGAGCGAGGGGATCGGCCTGGGGCTGTGGATTGACAGCTCCGGGGAAGCATGGTCCATCGGGGGCAACCCCGCCACGGAGCCGGCACTCAACATCGACCCCGCGCGGGGGCCGGTGGATGTGCCCTGGGGGAGGGCGTCCTTCTGCCGCGCCACTGAACCGGTTCGATCGCTCTACACGGAGGCGTTCATACACCACATCCGCGAGAACGGCGCGCGCCTGCTCAAGTTCGACAACCTCGCTGACGTCTGCCAGAACCCCAACCACGAGCACCTGCCAGGCATCTACTCCACCCAGCCGATCATGGACGCGGTCATCGAATTCCTGCACGCCCTGGATGCAGAGAGCCCGGATGTCTTTCTCATGGGCTACTGGGGCCACCGCTCGCCTTGGTGGCTGCTGCACCTGGACACGTTCTTCGAGACGGGCATCCCAATGGAGGCCGCCAGCCCGGGCGACGCCCCGGCGCCCTACGCTCGCAGCGGCGTGACGCGCAAGCTGGACCAGGGCCACGTACACGCGAAAGACGTGCCGTGGCTTGGCACGGACTCGCTAGGCGTGTGGCTCTCGCACTGGCCGTGGAACAGCCAGATCGGTCCGGAGCGGTGGCAGGACGGCTTCGTGATGGACATCTGCCGGGGCAACATGCTCGCCCAGCCCTGGAGCGATCCCGAGTGGCTGACTCCCGAGGCGCGCCGACAGATGGGGGAGTTCATCGACCTTCTGAAAGCGCGTCCCGAGTGCTTCGGCAACTCGCGGCTGGTCATCGGGGATCCGTGGGATGATGGTGCCTACGGCTACTGCTGCGTGGACGGCGAGCGCGCGTTTCTCGCGATCAACAACTTCGGGTGGGACGATCGCGCCATCGACCTGCAACTGAACTCGGCTTGGGGGCTCCCCGAAGGACGCCGGTGGGACCTATATCGCTGGTACCCGGATCCCGCGCGGCTTGAGGGTCCGACAGAAGGATTCGCGGACGGGGCGCGGCTGGCCTTGCGGCCGTTTGATGTCGCGTTCCTCGAGGTTGTTCCACACGGTGACGCGCCGACGCTGGGGCGCCGGTTCACCTCGCAACCCGTGCCCACGCTCTTCGCCGAGCCGAGTCGGCAGGTCGCGATCTCAATCACGCCACCAGACACGACCCCGCCGGCGGTGGACCTGGCGATCTGGAGTCCGGTGGAGATCGCGCAGGCGACCTCTAGTGGCGGCGCCACGTTGGCCGTGCAGGCTGATGGGGTAATCCTGGCGTCCGGCGCCGCGACCGATCATGACGTCTACAGCATCACCGCTCGGACGGACGCAGTTGGCGTCACTGCCGTCCTGCTGGAGGCCTTGCCTGACGACAGCCTCCCGGACCGTGGCCCTGGAAGGGCCGAGAATGGCAACTTCATGCTCAACGGACTCCGCCTCTCCGCCGGTCTGAAGGGCCAGATGGCACGGGTTGCCTTCACGCAGGCCTCGGCGGATTTCGAGCAGGAGAGTTTCGGAGGATGGCCCGCATCAGGCGCCATCGACGATGACGCCAAGACCGGTTGGTCGATCGATCCCGGCGAAGGCGCGGCCCACGTGGCGCTCTTTGAGGTCGCGGAGCCCTTCGGCCAGGCCGGCGAGACCATGCTGAGTATTGAGCTGGAGCAGGGGGATCGAGGGCATTCCCTGGGGAAGTTCAGGCTCTGGGTCACGAGCGTCCCCGATCCGCAACTACCGGCTGGCTACGGCCGGCAATCATGGCAGGCAGCGGGGCAGGTACCTCAGACTCGGCGGGGCGGGATGCTGGTCATCAGCGTGGAACTCCTGCGAGATGGGCAGCCGCTGGAGGTCGCGAACCTGGCGTCGCACCTGTCTCTCGAGGGGACGGTGGCGGGCGAGGCGACTGACTTCAGCCCCGCGCTGGGTCAACAGACATACCCCTCATCATGGCAGTCTTGGCGTCTTGACATCGAGCCAGAGCGGGCCGGTCAGCCCTTCGAACTGACCGCGCAGACGGGAGCCCTGCCGGCCGGCGAGCTGCGCTGGACGGCGAGCTTCATTCCGCGTGACGGACAGTAGTCGTCTGTTCGTCGTTCTCTCGTAGTGGCTTGTAGCTCTCTCGGACAATGGGGTCGGAGCGCACAGGCATCATGGACATAAGTGAGCGAGAGGGCCACGCGACCTTCAGGCAGGCGATGGAGGAGACGGATCGCCGCGCCCATGATCGATGGAACGACAGAGCACCACTCCTACACGAGCGTGCCTCGCGGCGCGTATGCGAACTCCCCGAGCGACTTGCGAGGCCGTCGATTCGCCTCCGCGGACAGGCTGTCGATGACCGGTTGGCTGTTCCCGGCTTGGTGGTTGACCCGCGAGGGCGAGGATCCCACCACGTTCTTCTCCGAACACGTGATCACAGGAAGCCACGACAGCGCTGTCACGGCCGTGGTTGCTGGACATGCGGACGCTGCCTCGGTCGCCGGGCCCGTCTACGAGCACATGGGAGCAAATGACCCCCGCGTTCTGGAGTCCACGAGGATCATCCTCAAGTCGCCACCGGTGGGTTCGCCCCCGGCAGTCGCGCCGGCGAAGGCGGATCCAGGGACTGTTGCCCGGTTGCGCGACGCGCTGCTGACCATGCACTCAGATCCCGTCGGCAAGAGCGCCTTGGACGGTCTCAGCGTGGACAGGTACGTGGCGGCGAACAGCCGGGCCTATGCGGGCGCGAGAGAGATCATGGCCGAGGTTGAGGGTGTAAACCCATGAGCCTTTGGCAACGCATCGCCAGCCCGGCCGTTCGGCTGAATCAGATGTCGGTCCCGATCCTGGGCAAGATCCTGGGCATCGGCGTGACCATCATTGCAGCCTTCGCCGCCGTGACGCTGTCCAGCGTTCGCAACAGCGTGGAGCGCGGGCACGATATCGGATGATGCCGAGTTCTCCGAGGTGAAGTTCTGCGGGATGTGTCACAAGGCCGAGAAGACAGCCTGGGAAGCAACTCTCCACGCCGAGCAGACGCCGGGCGATGACGACACTCCATGGACGCACGTCACGGGCTACGACCCGGCAACGGGCGAGGGCGTCGAGGACGGTGTCAGCTGCGAGATGTGTCACGGGCGCGGAAGCGTGCATACAAAGGTCGCCGCGGACGACCGCAATGCGACGATCGTCAACGGGGTCAAGCTGGCGACCCCGGCCCTGCAGGTGTCGATTTGCGCCCAATGCCACGCGAAGTACGAAGAGGACGCGCCGGTGCCGTACACGCCAGGCGAGGACCTGCTGGCCAAGATAACGCTGATCGAGGTCGTGCCCGGTGAGCCGATGCAGCAAGTCAACGATCTCGTGGGCGGCAAGCACTTCGAGAACGGCACGGTGTGTGTCACGTGCCACACCGCGCACACCGAAGATTCCGTGGGGCACCAACTCCGCAAGCCCGTCGTCGAGTTGTGCGGGGAGTGTCACGCGGATCATGTGGATTTGGTCCACACCAAGGGAGCAGCCAAGGAAGGCGACACGTGCATCACGTGTCACATGCCCGACGGCTCCCACGCCTTCGCCAAACCGGTCGCTGAGTAACGAAACCAACTACACTGATGCGTGAGGTGACGAACTAACAGCAGACCACGATAGCGGCCTACAGCAAGTGCCACAGTCGGCGGATCCGACTCGGGGGCTGATCGCAGCACCGTAGCCCCCCGCGGGGAGGTGGGCCAGGCATGTGGAAGCTCGGTACGGAAGGTCTGATGGTCGGAGGCATGTCAGCGCTCGCAGGCCCCTCGCCGGCGATATGGCGGCTGTCGTCATCCAGATCCCGGGGGTCGCCGCCTACCGGTTTGTCGCGGGGGGCGAATGGTGGCGAGCCCTCTGGACAGGGGTGGTCGCGAGCCTCGCTGGGGGCATGGCGTTCAGCCTCACCTTCCTCCAACCCCGGCCAGAGAGCTGCGTGCGGCATTGGATTACCGGGCTGGTCGTGCTGCTGATCGTCGAGCTGCCCGTGCTAGGGGCGATGAACCGTGACATCCCCAACCGAGGTCGCCTGTTGCTCACTGCGGCCGTCGCCATTACCGTGCTATACGGCGTGGTCCTCGGCGTCGCAAATCGGATTTTCTGACGCTCCTTGGGCGGCTGCAGAGAATTACCCAGTTGTGGGCGGGCGTATACGTAGAACTTCGGTAGGCGGCGCTGATTAATCGCGAATCTTCCCGGATGCGCGAAGCTGCAAAGAACTGGTATTCTATCACTGAGGTGTTGTGTGCGAGCGTGCGCCCGTTATCTACCGGTGTTTGGCGCGCCTACAGGACCGCCGCCGGACGATTAGGAGGGCTACATGATGGACAGACCTACTTTGGCCTGGGGGACTGTTGGAGTTC
>CAZKUN010000375.1:0-2625 GCA_964555935.1 uncultured Armatimonadia bacterium
AGGCAACGAATCCATGAGACTGTGAGTGGTACCGTTAATGGGGGGAGGTCACTCCTGGTCACCGATGAGCCGTCATTCCTGCCGAGCGACGGACGGCTGAGTCAGCGGTAGCGGCGCTACTGCCACGGAAGCATGGTGGGCCAGTCGATTGCAGGGCGCCGGGCCGGGTGGTCTGCGTTCCTTCCTATCCCGATCTTGGGCCAGGCAATCGACATCGCTGGCGCTCGCCGAGCAGACGGGTACTCGTATGATGCGGAGACCCATCGTCCAGGAGACTGGGCGAAGCCGGCAGACGCCGCTGGCCTCCCCGTGGGTTGCCAACGAACGAAAACAGGATCACATCACTCAGGAAGGGACGAAGGGTCTAGTTGGGTGTGGGCTGGTGGGGCGGTCACTCGGTGCTGGTCTCAGGGGCGAGAGCTGACACGGGGTGGTGGTGGTGACGTCGTGTGCCGCCCTCACGGTCAGCCGCGCGTTGCACTGCCTCAACGGACGCGAGTACCTCGTGCGTCGGTCTCGGGGGTTGTCGATGATGAACAGATGAGAGTGAATCACTCACGCGACAGCGGCTAGTCGGTGGTGGGGCGGTCACTCGTCGCTGTGCTCAGGGGCGGGAGCTGACACGAGGCGTTGGTGGTGGGACTGTGAGGTGCTGGCGGCGGCTTCAACTGAATTGCTCAGGGGAACGCGACATACGTCGTTGGTTCCGGTGTTGTCGATTGGTGAGAAGATCGACTCGAGTCGCTCACGCGACAGCGACTGGTCGGGTGGCGGTTCTGTCTCGCCACGTCCGACTACGTCGACGACGTGGCTCGATGGGTCGATAGGGAGAGAAGAGGTGGCATCAGATCACCACGTGGGTGGCGCCGCGTGAGGTCAGGGAACTGATGGCGGACGCTTGGACAGTCCCTGATTCAGGGGCAGTTGGAGTTAGTGGGAGCCACACCTGCTTGGCATCAGGCTGCCTCGCTGACCGGGAACGCAGTCGTCCCTCAGTCGGCCTCCGCCGCAGGCACGAGCTCCATTTCGTCGATCAGAATGCTCTGGACGTCGCTGGCGATCGGGCAGACCACGTACGTTGCGGCCCCCTTAGGGGGGACAAAGGGGGTGCCCACGTCGAACCAGCGATACTCATGGGGCGAGAGTTCGGCGCCTCGTATCTCTCGCGATATCTTCAGGTCCGGGTCGGGGGAACTCAGGTAGGCAGTGGCCGCGACCTCTTCTGGGGTGTTTGAGCTCCTCTCCCCTCGGAGCTTGACCCGGAGCTGGTAGCTGGCGCCCGGACGAAGGAGGTTCTCCGGTATCTCCCAGAGGACGTTCGGGTTGCCCGTGTTCGGCATGGCTGGGGCCCTGCCGTACTCGGAGAGCTCGTCTTCGGGCGTGGGCAGGTAGAACATCCGCAGATTGACGCCCGCGACGGTGAGCCGCCCCCCGAACTGGGCCAGGTCGCGTAGCTGCGCCAGTTCCGCTAAGTACCCGGCCATGGTGCGAGACTCGCTGTAGGCCTGCATGCCCTGGCTGGCCGTGAGCTTCTCGAGACGTCCCAGGAGTTCGGCGTAGCGCTCCCGTGGGAAGCTGTCCTTGTTGCCAGGGTAGTCGTTGAAGATCCGTGCGACCTCACCCAGGCCGATGATGGCGAAGTGGTTGTCGATCCGGGCGGCGTGCTCCGGCTGTTCAGCCGTCTTCGCGTAGGCCCTCTCGAAGATGGCCGCGGCCTTTGCCAGAAACACATCAAGCCCGTAGAAGTCCTCGATGCTCTTTCCGGCGTCGCCGGCGTCGCTCACAAGTCTGTAGTAAGCGTACATTTCCTCTGCCGCCGGCCCGAAGACGCCGTCGCAGAAGTCTCTGGCAAGCTCGTCGGGATCGAGGGCGCTGTTCCACAGGAGCTTGGCCAGAACCCAGGCTCGAAGGTTCTGCTGGTCCCCGGCAATGGCCCCGTTATGCTCGAGGAAGAAGATGCCCTCAGCCCCATGCTCCGCCCAGTACTTCAGGTTCGAGACCTTGGCCGGCAGGGAGGGTACTGCTCGCCAGTAGTTGGAGAAGTCTGGGCCATACTCCCACACGTTGTAACGGTTCACGAGCCTAAGCCAGGCATCCACCTCCGCCCGCCGCTCCGGACTCCGGCGGACGTGCTCGAAGAACTCGATCGTGTTCAGGCAGTACCACATTGACGTGTTGGGCTCCAGCTGCATCCCTTCGGGGGCCTTCTTGTCATCCACCCGGTAGACAAGGAAGTCTACGATGCCATCCGGGTGCTCCTTGGCGACGGCGGCGGCTACCTTGTTCACCAACACGAGGTGAGGCGCCATGGGGGACTTGTGCCGGTCGATGAGCGCCATGCAGGGCGAGCAGTGGCAGTACGTGCCCGGCTGGGTCGTGTCGTTGTGGCTGATGTTGAGCATGTCGCGCCTGGGATCTTGGTTGTCGGCGAACGCCTCCAGAGCCAGTGAGACGGCGCGCTCGTGGTTGGTCTGATCCAGCGGGCAGAGCTGCCAGTTGACGCGCTCGGCGCTATCGGCGAGCTGCATGAAACGCTCCGGATGCTCCGGGAACTCGCTTTTGGGCGTGATCGTCTCATAGCTGTGCCCCATCCAGCCTTCGAGGTGATCGAATTGGTTGTCCGGA
>CAZKUN010000375.1:2635-6798 GCA_964555935.1 uncultured Armatimonadia bacterium
CGGATGCACGCGGTTGACGCGGGGCCAGTGACTCCACGCGCGGCACAGACCGGGCGCGCTGATGATATGCCGGCGCCGGAAGGAGGGTGTCTCGTTTCGCGGTACCACTGTGGCTTCGAGATTCCGGTCGCTGGGAATCCGATCCCATTTCGGGGCGTACCAGCGGCAGCCGAGGTCGGCCTCAAGCAGCGCGTAGACGCTGTTGGTTGGATCCCGCCCCTCACCGTTAATGAAGAGGGAACCGTCGTCGCCGACCCGGATGAGAAGCTCTTCTCTCGAAGCAAGGGTGGAGGAACCGAATCCCGCGGCCAGCGCGGCGGCGGTGTCGCCGACGCTGATGATCGGGGCGTCACGCTGCGAAGTCTCAGGCACCACTTGGAACGTCGCCCCCGTTATCTGGTCCAGGACGGTCTTGAGCACATCGGCGGCGGCAGTCTCCGCCGCAGTTCGCTCGGCCGCGACGACTATAGCCATGGCTGCCCGCGCGTCCCTCGCGAAGCGCAGCCGCACGCTGCGGCCCTTCGGCTTCAGCGCGTCGACTGCACCGGTCGGCGCCTGAGCCTGCAGCGCAACCGTGGAGGAGAACGCCATCGCAGCCAAGACCATCCGCATGGTGAACCCCTTTGTGTGTGGAGCTTCCCGCCGATACCTGCCTTCCGCACTCAGCTCCACGGCGCCTTCCCTACGGGGGGCATTCCCATGCCCACCTGTCCCTCCCCAAAAAGACTCCATCGATCCCTGGAGCTGGGGCCTTCTCAGTTGCGCAGATCAACGGCGGGGCCCTCCGGGAGTACGTGCAGACGTAGCGCGTTTCCCAGGCCGCCCGGCGCCAAAGGGGACACGAATGGTAGCGCCCACGTTCCTGGTGCCAGCAATGCCCCGGAAGCGATTCATCCTACCAACACTTGAGCTAGCTCCCCCCATCGCTGTCGGTTGGTGAAAGGAAAGTGCGCGGGACCCGTTGCCGCTGTATCCGGGGCAACCTAGCTGGCGCTGCAGCTGCATGGAGTCAATGGAAAGAAAGCCCTGAGTTCTGGGCTTCGGGTGCCCCGGAGATCAGTTTTGGGACCCTACGGGATCGGCCGATGCTGCCTCGGCAGCGCGAGTAGACGGCGATCGCTGGCAGATGAGCTCCGGGACCTCACGGCGTGCTGCCGCTTAGGCAGGCATTCGCGACGCCGGCAACTAACTGCCCCTCCACGTCTCGAGAGGAGAGCCCCATGCGGATCGTGAGCTCAATCCTGGCCCTTCTGGCCTCTACGGATCGCGCTTCGGCCCGCAACAGGGCACCCGCTCCTTCGCATGGCAGGAGGCCAACGATGGGCTCTCTCCTGGTCGTCATCAGCTTCAGCCTGATCCTCGCGGTCGCTGCGTACGGGGCGGAGCAGGGCCTCGAGGCGCACTGGATGTGCGACGAGGGCCAGGGGGCGATTCTCGGCGATAGCAGCGGCAACGGAAACACCGGCGCCATCCATGGGGCGAAGTGGGTGCGATCGGGTGCGGGCCATGCCCTGCAGTTCAACGGCGCCGATGACTACGTCGACTGCGGCAACGGGCCCTCTCTCGATCTCACCGGGCCGCTGACCTTGCAGCTCTGGGCCCAGCCCAGTGCCGCCAACCGCGGCGAGCCCGGCATCGCGGGCAAGTTCTTCGAGAGCTATGCCATATCGTACTATGGCAACGCTCACTTCTACATCTCCAGCGGCGGCAACAACGTCTCGGGTCCAACGAAGATCGGGACCTGGGCTCACCTCGCCGGCGTCTTCGACGGCGCCCTGATGCGCTTCTATGTCAATGGCGTGGAGGTCACGAGCGCTCCCAGCAAGTTCCCCAGCGTCAAGCGAGGGAAGAGCTTCACTATCGGATGCATCTTCGGCGATACCGACGCCGAGGACCCCAACCTCCGCAACACCGCGTTCTTCCCGGGCCTCATTGACGACGTCCGCGTACATAGCCGCGCGCTCAGCCAGCAAGATGTCGCCGAGTGCTACAATGAGTTGGCGGCAGGCAAAGGCCTGCAGCCGTTCGACACTTCGCGCTTCGGTAAGCTCAACCTCGAACCCTTCTTCTACCCGGAGGCGCAGCAGCTCGTCGTGTCCGTGAACTCACGCTGGGTCGTTCCCCTTCCCGTCAACGCCGAAGCCGTCCTCGAGCTTGCCCCGGCCGGCGGCGCGCAGGCCCTGCAGACAAGGGTCGTCAATGCCAACGCCCCACGCCACGAGGACGAGGTGACGTTTTCGCTCAAGGACCTCCCGCCGGGGGAGTACGAGGTCCGGAGCTTCGTGCGAGAGAGGACTGGGGTCTTCGAGGCGGAGGGCCTCAACCGCAGCAGTCCGCAGGTGGATGTGCAGACGACGGGCTGGCTTGCGGGGAAGCTCGATCTGCGCGGTGGCTGGGCGGAATATGACCTGGACATTCCCGAGGGCGAGTACCACCTGGCTGTGCTGGCCGCGCGCATCTACGACTCCGCCGGCATCCGCTGCACGCTCGACGGGGGGGACCCGGTGGAGGCGGACCTGAACGGCATGGAGAGCGGCAGCGAGTCCGTCTGGGCCCGCACGAAGTGGGAGCGCATTGGTCGCTTCAGCCTCACTCCCGGCCCGCATGTCTTGCGCATCGAGACCATGGCCGTAACCGACGGGGGCGGCAAGTCCCGCGGCACGAACACCTATATCGACGCCTTCGCCCTGGAGCCCGTCGCCACTGAGGCCGCTGCCATCGCTGCCGCGGAACGCGTCCCCTTCGTGTGGCCGTTGCCGCCTCCACCTGCCGTGCCGGCCCCGGAGCAAGAGCTGGTGGGCGCCTTGCCCCCTGTTGCCACACCGCCGCCCTACAGCGCCGCGCTCACGGCCGGTGGTGGCCTCGAGGTCACCGTCGAGGGGCGGCGCTTCGTCGTGGAATCCACCTACTCCTACCCCAACGGCGGGTTCAACCGCCTCGCGGCGGATGGCGTGGACGAGTCAGGTGAACCCGGATGGCGCGTCACCGCGCCGCAAGACGATGCCCCGGCCTCCTCAGCCCAGGCCGTCGGGGAGTTCTACACCGTGGAGCGCCTGGTCGAGCGGCAGCCGACCCGCATCATCGTTCGCGACACGATACGCAACACCAGCCCTGAAGTCCTGGGTGTCATGCTCAGCAACCACATCAGGCTCGACGGGCTCGACGGCGCCGACGTTACGCAGATGACGAACCCGACGATCTTCGTCGCCCAGGGCGAAGCCGGGTTGGGGCTGATCGCTCTGGACGACCTGTACCAGTTGCAGCTCACCACCACACAGGCGGATGGATTGGCGGCGATCCGCGACGATCACTTCGGCTTGGACACGGGCGCCTCGTACACCGTCGAGTGGGCGATCTATCCCACGGCCGCGCCTGTCCCGGGCGGCCGGGCAGACTACTACGACTTCATCAACCAGGTGCGCAGGGACGAGGGCCTCGACGGCCGCGTGGAGGGGACGTGGGGAGGCATGGGCTTCGGTCGCATCCCCGACCGCGAGTACGTGGACCTGCGCCGGCTTCGCTACCTCTCCACGGGTACGCCCTGGTACCCGGCGGACGACCCGGAGGTCTCGATCGAGGGCATCGAGTTCATGCAGTACCCCCGGGAATGTGCCCGCACCAAGGCCTTCTTCGGGGAGGTCAAGCGTGCCTACCCCGAAGCGAAGGTCATGATCCACGTCGCCCACGGGCTCTACTGCTGCAACCGCCCGGAGCAGGTCTTCAGTGACAGCCGGGCGCTGGATGCAGACGGCAATCAAATGGACTACGGCGGCGGCAGCGAGGCTTACTACACCAGATACTGGTCGAAGGAGCGTTTCGCCGACGGCTGGCGCTGGTGGATCTACTACCCCACGCCCGAGAACTCCTTCGGCAAGGCGATGATCGAGGCCATGGGGTACATGATGGACGAGATGGGCGCCACGGCGCTTTGGGCCGACGGCTACATCTCCGGCTACGTGCGGGGCCTGTACTCCTACGACCGTTGGGACGGGCACTCGGTTACCATCGACCCCGAGACCAAGCTCGTGACACGGAGGAAGAACCTGGTCCCGTATGCGTCCCTGCCGGTGCTGCGCGATGTCATCCGGCTGATCGCGGATCGCGGAGGCGTTCTGATCACCAACGGCACGCCCGGCCCACGCAGCCTGTGGTGGGAGCCCTAC
>CAZKUN010000376.1:0-6791 GCA_964555935.1 uncultured Armatimonadia bacterium
ACTGCTGGTGGGGGTTAAACCCCCACAAACCCCCGGCCCAGTTTTGGGGGTTTTACAACCCCGACAGGGCGTCATGGCAACAAGAGATCAAACCCGAACACGGAGGCGTTGCGGAGGGCGAATTCGAGGTGGATGGGGCGGCCCCGCGGGAGATGCAGGGGAACGGGATGGGCGATTGAGTCGCCGGTGATTGAGGGGCAGTCGTCCCAGTCAAGGCCAGGGATCGGCGCGCCGGATTCGTCGAGGACCCGGACGCGGAGATAGCCGTCGATCTTGGCGTTGATCGTCATTGATGCGGAGGAGAGCGTGAGGAGCGGCGTGCGAAGGGTGCCCCGAGTGTTGCCCGCGACGCGAGCCACATAGCGGTCGCGCGGCATGCGGGCGAGACCGATCTGGCGCTCGGTGAAGCGCTCTGACTTGTGCCCCTGCTTGTACCCCCCGTAGTAGATGAAGGTCTCGTCCCCAACCACGAGCTGACAGTCGCCCCAGGTCATCGCGTGGTCCCACGTGCCCGGCTCGGGGTTGCGGGGCAGGAATTCTTGGCGATCGCGGTGCCACGTCTCGCCATCGCGACTCCAGACGAGGACGGTGTAGCCGATCCCCGCGACGGGTCCGTCGGCGTTGGCCGGGAGGTCATCGCGCAGGACCTTGAGCGTGCCGATCAGCAGGCCGCCCCGCGCGATCAATCCCGCGCAACAGTAGAACTGAGTCTCGCCTTCGTCATCGCCATCGGGCGTGAAGGCGAGGTCCTTCTCAGTCCAGTTGATGAGGTCATCGCTGACGCTGGTCATGGTCACGCGGCGCGGTCCCTCCCACGCGTCGCCCTCGCGGTATGAGGAGATCATCGCGACGTAGCGATTGCGAATAGGGTCGCGGAAGATGCTGCTGATATCGTGGTTGTGAGGCAAGACGACGCGGTCAACCAGGGGCGCCCAGGTGAGGCCGTCGGGCGAGGCGGCGATCCTCAACCCGCCATCGCGCCAGTAGCCGTACTTGTAGCGCTGGGGGCCGGCGCCATCGTCGATGATGCTGACGCCGAACTGGATGGGCGAGGGGTCGTCAAGCACCCGATGCGGCCTTTCCCAGTTGATGCCGTCGTCGGATTCCATGTAGGCGACGTGGGACTGGGCAGCGTTTTCGGGGACACCATACCAGATGCGGAAGCGGCCCGAGTCTTGATCGCGGAGCACAGTGAGGTAAGGCTGGAAGCACTTGTCCTCAGGCCCGGTGACGACGGGCTCGGGAAGGCGTTCGGGATGGTTGACAGCGCGCGCGAGGCCAGATTGATCGGCGATGAGGAAGTCGTCGATGAAGAGGTGAGGCCCGGAGCCGAGCGAGAGCGGCTCGGCCGATGCGTTGCTGCAGGCGAGACATGCGAGGATGAACATCGGGCCCCCCAATACGGCTTCGACGCGGTGGGGCGGCCGGCCGCATCGGCCAAGCCGCCCCACCGGTCTCGACGTTTCTCACCTGCCCCGCGCTCCGGCGGCTAGCGGATTCGGTACATCGCGCTGGCGGCGAATTCGTCCTGGACGACGCCCCCGGTGACCTCGATGCGGTCGCTGATCGGAACGCGGACGCCGGCGTTGATATCATCGCTGTCGTACTCGGCCAATACGTGGTACTTGCCGCCGAGCTGCAGGTCCGCGCCGGCGAAGAAGCCGTCGAGCATCATGGTGCTGTTGGCGTAGCCGGCGGAGACGGTCAGGCCGTTGCCGCCGACGTGGAAACCCTTCTGCACGACGACGTAGGGCGTGAGATCGAACCGGTCGGTGATGTCGATGATGCCGACGGCAACGCTGGGCTTGGTGAAGCTGTCTTCCTTGAACCGCCACTTGGCGCTGAAGATCTCCTCGCTCGTGCCGACCTGAGGGTCGACCCACGAACCGGTGACTTCGAGCATCGGCAGCGGTCCGAAGTTGACCGTCGCGGTGTTGGCGAAGTCATTGACGTACCAACCGCCGAGTTGGATGTTGGCGGTTCCGACCGTGTCGGTATTGGGGGTCGCCAGTAGGCCCGTGGGGCCGAGGACGGTGGGTGCGGCAAACGCGGACGTTGCGGCTAACAGCACGCAGCATGACAGGCAGATCATCGTCAAGTGCTTCATCGCAGTACTCCTCCTATTGCTATAGGGACTGAGGCGGCTATTGTGTCGTCAGACCGTAGCTTCGCGCACGCGAGCGCGGCTTCCTGCTGGGTTGGGGCGCGGCGGGAAGATTCAGAAGATGCCGGCGCGGCCATCGTTGTCGTCGCCCATGAACCACTTCACGTGTCCATCCGCCCAGAGCACGTTGATGTTCCATGGGGTGTCCTTGCGGTGCCACGAGGTCGCGTCGCGGAGGAGGCTCGTCGATGACGGGTCCGAAATGGCGGCCAACGAGACGGGCCACCAGAGGCCGTATATCGACGCGCCGGGCATGGTGGTGTCAAGCTGGGCGTAGTTCTGGTAGCTGGTGGAGTATGCCTGCCAATAGGGCTCGCCGGTGGGAATCGCCGCGCCGCCATGATCGCTCGGGCATCGGTGGATATCATCGTTACGCGTGTAGGGGCTGAGAAGCGCCGGCATCTTCAGAGGGTGCGGTCCAAGGCCTTCGTTGATCTTGATGCAGCAGGGGAGCAGGTCGTCGCAGTCAGAGGTGTACATCTCCAGCGCCAGCGAGACCTGGCGCAACTGGCTCTGGCAGGTGACCTTGCGAGCTTGCTTGCGCGCGCGAAAGAACACCGGCATCAGAATGCCGGCAAGAACCGCGATGATCGCGATGACGACGAGCAATTCGATGAGCGTAAAGCCCCGCCTCATTCCACCTCATCCATTCCGTTTCCGGTCAACGCGGGCGAGTCCGTTTCCATGCTCGCGGCATACATCCCCGACGCCTCGCCGATGTCTTCAGCGGGATCCAGCCCGACGGTAGCGCGGGTCCTCGCGGCGATAGGCCAGGCGATCGCCGCGATGATCGCGATGATGACGATCGCGACGACGATCTCCCATGGGTTGATGCCGAATCGGGCCCGCCTCCTGACGTGTTGACTCACGACCGACCACCTCCTCGGACGTCTACTATGTTAGACGAGCGAGGGTGCCAACGGTCTTGCGGTCAGAGCCTGAGGACGCACGCCGCATCAGGTCCGCCATCGGACCAACTTCGCGTGGCGGGTGATGATGTCGTCGCTGATCTCCATGCCCCAGCCGGGCCGGTCCGGGACGACCATCCGTCCGTCAACCACCTCCGGGAAGCCCGGGAAGAGATCGGGCCAGGCGACGCGCTGCTTCGCATTGTCAAACGTCTCAACCCAGCGTCCGCTGGGCATGCCCGCCGCGAGTTGTAGGTTGAAGTGGGGGACATGGTGGGGCGCGAGCGGGATGTCGCGGGCGGCGCACAGTTTGGCGACGCGAAGGAACTCGGTGACGCCGCGATGCGCAAGCGTGCGGTCCTTGCGGCCTTTCGGCAATGAGATCCCACGGACCTGCGCCGGGCGCTGTTGCCGCGTGTTCCCGCAATTTCGCTCAATCAGAGTGCGAAGCGTCACGGCTCTCCCTGAGAACGGTAGCGTTCCGCTCCCCGCTGAACCAAGCATGCGACACGGTTACCCCACTCGGGGCCGCCGCACAGGGAGCAGACACCACCATGCAGATGTCACCATCCGTGGATACGCGAATCCAGAGCGATCGGGATGCGTTCCTCTCCAACGATCTCGCCAAGACGATGCTCGAGACAATCCCAGATCCCGCGATGGTGCTGAACCACCAGTGCCGGATCATTGCCGTCAACGCAAGGATGCTCGCAAGCGTGGGTGCTAACTCGCCGGACGACGTCCTTGGCCAGCGCATGGGCGACCTCGTGCAGTGCGTCAACGCGCACGATGGACCCGATGGCTGCGGGTCCGGGCCTGCCTGCCAGCTCTGCGGCGGCGCCCAAGTCGTGGGGGCCGCGCTTGAATCAGATGCCCCAGCGGGCGGCGAGGGTCGCATCCGCACGTATCGCGAGATCGACGGCGGCGCGTTGGAACTCGACGTTGTCGCCTCGCCCGTTACGACCGCTGACGCGGAGCTTGTCGTTGTGGCCATGCATGACAAGAGTGCGGAGAAGCGTCGGGCGGTCTTAGAGCGTGTCTTCTTCCATGACGTCCTCAACATAGCAAGCGGCATCCAGGCCGTGGCTCAGATTCTCGCACACGGCGAGGGTGACCCAGGGGGCGACGAGGAGTGCAAGCGTGATCTGTGGCGCATGTCTGAACAGCTTGCCGAGGAGATCAGCGTCCAGCGCCAGTTGCTGGCTGCCGAGCGCGGCGAACTTCAGCCCGCCTTGTCGCTGGTCAATGTGCGCGAGATGTTGGAATCAGTCGCGGAGCTGTATCGTCACCACACGGTCGCCCGAGACCGAGAGTTGCGAGTCGGCGCGGCTCCGGAGTACCAGCTCGGAATCAGCACGGACGCCACGCTGCTGCGGCGCGTGCTCGGGAATCTCGTGAAGAATGCGCTTGAGGCTTCGCGGCCTGGCGAGGTTGTCGCCATCGAGGCGGAGGACATCGGCGGCCAGACGGTCTTTCGGGTGACGAACCCCGGCGTCATACCCGATGACATCCAAAGGCAGATCTTCCAGCGCTCGTTCAGCACAAAGGAAGGCGCCGGGCGGGGCATCGGTACCCACAGCGTCAAGCTCCTGGCCGAACGCTACTTGGGGGGGGACGGTCGGTTTCACGAGCGCCGAGCCTGATGGCACGACGTTTACCGTTGCCCTGCCCAATAGCCTAATTGCCGAGTGAGGCCACACATGAAGAACGGGCTCGCCCATAGGCTCAAGACGCGCGGGCATTCCCTGCCGCGGAGTGTTGATGTTCGGTGGATCCGACCTGGGACGGCAGTGGATCACCGTGCCGAGCCATAAGCTTACCGCTTGACCAGTATCAAACAATTGTAAGTGCCCATCGGCGGGGGGCGCACCCGCGTCCGGTCGATTACCGCCCGGAGTATCGCTTCCGCCGCCGTCTCTGCCGTTGATCGGTATCGCGAAGCGCAGTTCCATGTTGCCGTCGTCGTCGATCAGAACGCTCTCAAGCACCGTGTGCAGGAGGTCCTTGCGTTCCTCACGCGTGAGATCATCCAGCCGCTTACTGGCATCTTCAAGCCATCGCTCAAGTGACGCTACTCGCCAGCGGGCGGTCCGTGCGGCGGCGGACGCCCCATCCTGTTCGCTGAGGAGTGTCTCAAGCGTTTGGCGCTCATCGGTAACCTCGGCCAACTGCTTCTCAAGTTGTTCCTCGGTCATTGCTGGGGCCTGCTTGCGCCACGCGCGCCAGAGGCGGTCCTCCTCTGCCTGGAGCGCGGCGAGCTTGGCCTGGGTGTGTTCGACCGCGCCGTCACCATCATCAGTTGCCTTAGACTCGATCTGTCGCTGGGTCGCAATGATGCGCGATGCGAGGCCCGGTTCGTTGATGATCTCGCACACCTCTCGCCACACGGCGTCGTCCACGTCGTCACAGCGCCAGTTCCGGACTTTACATCCCTTGTTCTGGTGGAGGGGCGCGATCTTGCCCCAGCAGTGGTAGTACCGGTGGGCGCCGTTGCGGCCGTAGCGTCCGCGACCTCTGAAGCGCGAGTCGCACTCGGCGCATGTGAGGAGACCGGTCAGCAGATACACGTACTTGCTATTCCTGCGCGAGCGCTTGAGGTTGACTGAGCGTTGAGTTTGGGCGCGCGCATACAGCTCTTCGGTTACGATCGGTGGCACCCGAACGGTCACGTCTCCGAAGCGCCCCTCGCCGACGTACGCGCGGTTGCGCAGCATCTGGTCCACCGTGGGGGAACTCCACTTGGTGCCGCTCCGGCGGGTATGTACGCCCATGGCGCTGAGGCGTTGCGCGATCTTCGCAAAGCCATTGCCGCCCTCGGCATACCATTCGTACATCTGCTGGATGATCTCAGCCTCCTCCTCGTTGATCCGTAGCCGCTTCGCCTCGCCGTCATAGTCATATCCGAACGGCACCGAGACCACCGGTACCCACTGTCCGCTCCTCGCCGCCTCAACCTTCCCGCGCTTCATCCGGCGCACGATCTTCTGCTTCTCCCGCTTGGAGAGCGCGCCGAAGAGATCGCTGAGGAAATCATCCTCTTCGTCGGCGAGGTCGAACTCCTGTCCCGGCGTAACGATGGTGATCCCATTTTCGCGGAACGTCTTCTTGATGATGAGCCAGTCGAGCATGTCGGTGCTGCGGGAGAGACGCTCCATTTCGATGACGACGCACTTCTCGAATTCGCCTCCGCCGGCGTCACGCAGCAGGCGCATCATCGCGGGGCGCGCCTCGATGGTCTCGCCGGAGATCCCGGCGTCCTCGTAAAGCTCGTGATCCCAGCCTCGGTCCTCACAGAGGTCGGCGAGGATGCGCTTCTGGGCATCGAGGCCGAAGCGCTCCGTCTGGGCGGCGGTAGACACGCGGATGTATATCGCGACCTTCATGGGTAGCCCTCGTTGCGCCTGGTGGTGTCTCGTTCTATGGAGTGGCCACATCGACCTTCGGAGGGAGCTGTGTTGGCCCGAGCGCTCGCGGGGTCTCTGGGAACGGCGGGGATGCTGGCCGGCGCTCGTCGCTGCGCGTCCAGCCCCGTGGAGTGTCATAGGAGTTGTAGACTTGCACGGTAGATGCCAATGGACCGGTGCTGTTGACATCCACCGTGTAAACTCACAGTCGGTTCACCCCCACGTGTGTGGGGAGCACCTCGTCCCCCCCCAGCGCCTGCCTCGTTGACCTCCCCCCATTAACGGTACCACTCACAGTCTCATGGATTCGTTGCC
>CAZKUN010000377.1:0-6781 GCA_964555935.1 uncultured Armatimonadia bacterium
CCAGTGGCTGGATATCGCCATCGCAGTCTACTGCTCGTTCGGGACACCCAGACCGGGCACCCTTAACGAGCTGCTGGAGGGCGATGAGGGTCCCGACGGCCGGGGCGTCCTCGTTGCGGCGGCGCTGAGCCACGTTGAGCGCGAGGGAGTCCACGAGCGGATGATCGAGAGGCTTGTCAGTGAACTGGACCTGCTGAGTTGGGGCGCGGCGGTCACCGTCCGTGACAACTACCCGGACCATCCGCTGACCACACGCCTGCTCCGCGATGCGCTCCGACAAGACCGTCCCGGCGCCGTTGGACTGGCCGAATGGAGCATCCGAGCAGCCAACACGGTCGATGGCGACTGGGGACCAGATCTCGCCGCCAGTGCCGCGCACCCATTGCACTCAGCGGCAGAGGCGTCCGCCTGCCGCTCGGTGGTCCGCCGGCAAGGCGATATGGACGAGCAGCAGCACTACTCGACGATGCGACACGCAACTGACTTCCTGCGGCTACACGGCAGTGAGAGCGCCTACGCTCTGGCAGTGGAAGCCCTGAAGGATGCCGTGGACGATCACGAGGAACGCTTCAGTGCGCTTAGGCGCGAGCTGATCGACGAACGACCGCCCCGCCCCGTCGAGCCCTGACGTGTATCGAGAGCAAAGACGTGGCTGGCGGAGCAGTGAACTGGAACCAAGCAGGGCTCGGCCCCCCATCGGTCGAAACCGTCGTCTCACCATCTCAGTTCATCCACTCCACCACGGAGCGTGATTCAGAATGAAACTCGGATTCGTCGGCATGGGGATCATGGGCTCACCCATGGCCCAGAACCTCGCGAAAGCCGGACATGATGTCACCGTCTTCAACCGCACGATTGAGAAGTGCAAGGACGCTGAGGCGGCCGGATGCGCCGTCGCCGAGAGCGCGGCGGCGACGGCTGAAGGCGCGGAGATCGTGCTGATCTGCGTCAGCGATACGCCCGACGTCGATGACGTGCTGTTTGGCGCGGGCGGACTCGCCGATGCGCTGACCGAGGGCCAGATCCTCGTCGATCACAGCACGATCTCTCCGGAGGCGACCGTCGATTTCGCCGGGCGGCTGGAGGCGAAGGGCGTGGCGATGCTCGACGCGCCCATATCCGGCGGTCAGAAGGGCGCGATCGAGGCGGGTCTGGCGATCATGGTGGGCGGCAAGCAGGATGCCTTCGACAGAGCCAAGCCCGCGTTCGAGGCGATGGGCAAGAACGTCGTCCACTGCGGCCCGAGCGGCAATGGCCAGCGCGTGAAGGCCGTCAACCAAGTCATCTGCGCGCTCAACATCCTCGCGGTGAGCGAGGGGATGCTGTTTGCCAAGCGCGCGGGGCTCGACCTTGAGACCGTGCATAAGGTGGTCAACAGCGGCGCGGCGGGGAGTTGGTTGCTGAACAGCCTCGGCCCGTGCATGATCGAGGGTGACTGGGACCCCGGCTTCATGATCAAGCTGCAGGCGAAAGACCTTCGGATCGCGTCAGCCGCGATGGAAGCCAGCGACGCGCCGCACCCGGGCACGGCGCTTACGACGAAGCTCTTCTGCGCGGCGGCGGATGCGGGCCTCGGCGAAGACGGAACGCAGGGGCTGGCGAAGCTGCTGGGCTGGAACGAGTAGCGCGCCCTAGCGCTCAACGCGGGCGCGTAGCGTCAGCACCTCGCGTGGCCCGATGGGGATGGTGGAAGGCAGCGCGTCCCCGTCAGGCTCCTCGAGCATGTTGCAGCGACGGATATCGGCCAATGGGAGATCGGTGGTTAGCGTGACATCAGCGGGCGCGCCATCGATCTCCATCAGCCGAATAATGATGTCCCCGCGATCTCCGAATGTAGCGTGTTTCAGGGCGAGCAAGACGACGGACTCCGGCGCAACAGAGAGCGCGCTACCACTCGGATCAAGCGGCACGGGCGGCGGGCGGAAGGGTCGATGCACCGCAGGCCTCGAGTAACGCGCGAGCATCGGCAAGGCGGCTCCTTGGCCGAGGTGAATCGTCGACGCGGCCGAGGGCCGAGAGGCATCGACGCGAAACGCGAAGTCGAACACGCGCAGATCCCCCGCGCCAGGCTCAATGGTGTAGGCCGTAACTCCCAGATCCTTCGCCATCCCCTCATCAGAGCGAGACAACAGCTTCCACCGCATGACGGCGCTCTCGGGCGCGAAACTGCCGTCGCGCGCGCCGCTGCCCCCGAGATCCACGATCCCCGCTTGCGGGCACCCCATCGATACCGCGAGACCATCGGCCTCGCTGACCTGCGCGACATGGGTCGCGATGAAGCGCCCCCGGAAGGCGGTGGGGAGATAATCCGTGGCGGGGTTGAGGAAGCCCGCCGGCCCGTCGAATCGGTGCGAGAGATTGCCAGGCAGATCGAAGCCGAAAGTGGCGTAGTAGATGTTCGAGTGAGTGTCACGCTCGGCGTAGGGGATCCGCGAGTAGTCGAGCGTGAGGCGGACGCGGAGTTCGGGACGGTCGGACGCGAGCGTGAGCGCCATGGACGCCAACGCCCCCTCGGAGCGCAGTATCTCAAGCGTTGATGTAGCGGGACCGGGATGGTACTCGACAGTGGCCGGTGCCGCGTCGGCGAGATCGGTGGGCACGATGCCGAAGAAATCCTGGCGGTGGCGGAGCGTGCGGAGGCGAGCGAAGTCATCGGTGGCAATCGTCCGGCCTGACGGAACGTGGGTGACCGAGTCGATGAGCCCGGTCGCTTCGTCGACGCGGATGTCGAGGTGCTCGTTCGCGAGGCGACCGGATTCGCAGGTGGGACCAGTCGCCGCCGTCGGCGACTCCGATGGTTGGATGCGATAGCGCCTGTGACCGACGGACGGGACATCCGAGGCGATGAAGGTGATCGAAGAATGCAACGGACCGGCAGCCTCGTTGCCACGCGACGGCTGGTAGGCGATCTCGGCCCCGGTCTCATCGTCGAGGAGGCGGAACTCGCCCGGCACGAGATCGCGAGGCATCTCAGCAGTGACAAGCTCGGTCCGAGGCCATGAGAGCGGATTCACCACTGTAATCGTCTGCGTTTCCGTGCGGGCGGCATCCGTGATGGCGCGGGCGGAATCACCCAGAATGTAGCGAGCGGTATCCTCGGCGACCTCAACGAGGCGAGAGTTCGCGAGATCGTTGTGGCGGACATCGTCGGCGTTTACGAGATCGGGCCAGCCGGTTCCGATCTCAAAGCCGTGCTCGTGAACGTGGAGGAGGCTCTCGCTGAGTTGGTCGGAGCGGAAATGCGGGTAGGGCTTGCCATGCGCCACAGCCGCGACCGTGGCCAGCGTCTCCAGCGGGCCAAGCGTCTCGCGGAGCGAGTTGGTGCGGGCAGCAAAGACGGGCGCCCCCGCATGGCCACTCTCCCAGAGCCCGGACCAATCACCCGCAAGCGCGGTGAAGTCATCGCCATATTCCTCACGCATGTGAGCGAAGAACTCCGAGGGCAGCGCCTGCACGAGCTTGGGCCTGTCGTGGGATTCGTTCCACTTGCGGCACCACTCAGCGAGCGTGACGCCGTTGTCCGAGGAGATGAAGTCCATCGAGTACATCGACAGCGCCGCGTCGCGATCGTAGCCGGACTCGGCGAGTTCCTGCAGGCCAAGCGCGATGCCCAGGCGCTGGATGCGCTCCAGGTCGTCGATGGGCTTGAGGAACGGCCTGCCGAAGCTGTCGGCGAAGAAGCGAGCGGCGGTCGGCGGCATGTGGTAGACCATCGCTGACTCATGGTAGTGGTGGCAGATCCACGTCAGCACGCGACTGCCGTCGGGGCCCTCCCACCAGAAGGGCATGTCGGACGCGGGGATGCTCAGCCTGCCGCCGAACGTGGTGTTCACACCGGTAAGAAAGCTCGACACCTCGCTCTTCGCGAACACTTGGGGCAACGCCGCCGAGTAGCCCGGGACATCGTCCATGATGGCGAAGTCGATGGGCAGGTCGTGCTTGAGGCGGAGACGGTGAGCGGCGTATGTTAGGCGACAAATCTCCTCGGCGCCCATCCAGGCCGTTCCCATACCGCCGTACGTCGCGCCGATCCCGATCCGCCCCTCACGGACGAGGTCGAAGAAGCGCTCCTGATCCGCCCTATCGGGCGTGCGCTTCAGCCACTCCAGCACCTGCCACGTGGACTCAACCGTCCAGCGCAGATCCGGCTCGCGCTCGCAGTTGTCGATCAGCTCGTCGATGTGCGCCGCCACGCGATCGCACATGATGTCCGACGGTCCCGCGAAGCCGAGGTCCCAGTGCGAAGAGGCCACGAGATAGAGCGTCTCGACAGGACTCTCGGCGATGATGCGCTCTGCATCAGCGTCGGTGATCGGCACGGTGTCTTGCGCGGGGGCTGCGACGGCAACGAGGAGGGCGAGGAGTCTCATGAGGAGGCGTTTCAGTGGGTGAGGCGGAGAGTCCTTGTGCCGGACGGTAGCGACTGCAACCACCAAGGACACCAAGAGCACCAAGGACGGCAAGGCTGGGGCAACGAAGGACCAGGTGAACGGACAATAGACTGCACTCGGTGAGACTCGATGAAAACCACGGCATGGGTTGGCGCGATCGCACTCCTGGCGAGCATCGGCGCGGCTCAAGCGCCCGTTGATGGCCTCGGCATCATCACACCCGGCGAGCCGGTGGGCGGCGAAGCGGCCGCGCGGCAACTTGGCACGGCTATTGGCGGCGTCGAGGTAGCAGCGGGCGCGGACATCCCCGATGAGGTCTCGGCCCTGTGGTGGCATTGCGAACAAGTGCCGCTGCCGGCGGCGATGACATCGACCAAGGCGAAGGCCGCGCTCAAGACGTGGCTGGAGTCGGGGCATGGGCTCTTCCTATCGGGCACCGCGCTGAGCTACGTAACCGTGCTCGGCTTGGAGCCGTCGTCACCGCGCATCGGCGCCAACGGCGGGACGGACAACAGCGTGTCTGGCGTCCACCCAGGGCCGGCGGCGGATCATCCTGCGTACTCAGGCTTCGAGCGAGGCACGCCCATCCTGCTGGTGGACGGCGGACACCCGCCGTTCAGCGATTTTCACGCTAGCGGCGGACCACTGGGCGGAGTGGTGATCGGGAACGCGCACCCCGACGCGGGCGAGCGGCCGTTTGTCGAGTATGCCTATGGCAAGGGTCGCGTTATTGCCATCGGATGGCGCGTCCCTCATTACGGCAAGGCAGAGAACGCCCATCGCGACAGCCTGGAGCGGCTGACATCCAACGTGCTGGGCTATCTTGCCAAAGGCGAGTGGCACGCAGACATCGGCGATAGCCGGACCCAAGCTGTCAAGGCAGAACTGGCGCGGCTGAAGCCGGAGCCGATGCGCCTCGCGATCGAGGATCTGACCAAGAGCTTCCCCGAGGAATATGCCAACGGCAACGAGTATCTCAAGCTGATGGACGGCGTGCCGGAGCTGCTTGAACGCGTGAACGAAGGCGATGAAGCCGCGGCGGCAGATGCGGTTGAGTTGCTGGCGAAGCTCGAGGGCGCGCTGCTCGAGAACCCACTGCTGGACTTCGAGCAGATGCTCCTCATCCGCCGGCGCGGCAACCTGGGGTTGCCGACCAACTGGCAGAGCAACTCGAGCCTGCCGTTCTCGGGCTTTGACAACGAGATCGCCGTACTCACCGGCATCGGTCCGGATGGCGAGGTGACACCTGTATATCGGCCGGAGAACACCTCCTTCGTGGGCGATGTGGACCTTCACTTCGATGCGGAGCGGATGCTGTTCTCCCAGGTTGGCGCGAACGGGCGGTGGCAGATCCTCGAGATGGACCTCGACGGCCAGCCCGAGGAAGTTGCGCTCATACACGAGCCCGATGTCGATAACTACGACGCGTGTTACCTGCCCGATGACAACATCATCTTCACGTCGACGGCGCCGTTCGTCGGAGTGCCCTGCGTGACGGGCGCCTCGCACGTAGCGAACCTCTATCGGCATGACCGCGACACGGGCAACATACGTCAGCTCACCTTCGAGCAGGACCACAACTGGTGCCCGACGATGCTGCCCAATGGGCGCGTGCTATACCTGCGGTGGGAGTATGCCGACATCCCGCACTTTGTGTCGCGGATCCTATTCACGATGGACCCGGACGGCACGCAGCAGACGGAGTACTACGGGAGCAACTCCTACTGGCCGAACGCGATGTTCTACGCCCGCCCCGTGCCCGGCCACCCGACGAAGTTCGTCACGGTCGTGGGCGGGCATCACGACAATCCAAGGATGGGCGAGTTGGTGCTGTTTGACTCGAACAAGGGCAGGCACGAGGCGGACGGGGTCATCCAGCGCATTCCCGGGCGCGGCAAGACGGTAGAGCCGACGATCCTCGATGGGCTGACGCAGAGCAGTTGGCCGAAGTACCTCCACCCGTACCCGTTGAGCGACAAGTACTTCATCACCGCTTGCCAGCCGACACCAGGCAGCACGTGGGGCATCTACCTCGTCGACGTGTTCGACAACATCACGCTCATCAAGGAGAGCGACGAGGGCTACGCGCTGCTTGAGCCACTGCCGCTCCGCAAGACAGTTCGCCCGCCCTCAATCCCAAACAAGGTTGATCCCGACCGCGACGACGCGTCGGTCTACATGGCCGACGTGTACCGCGGCGGGGGCCTCCAAGGCGTGCCCCGAGGCACAGTGAAACGACTCCGCCTGATCAGCTACCACTGGGCATACCACGGCATGGGAGGCCAGATCAACCGCATCGGATACGACGGCCCATGGGACCCGAAACGGATCATCGGTACGGTGCCGGTTGAGGAAGATGGCTCGGCGTTCTTCAAGGTCCCCGCGAACAC
>CAZKUN010000378.1:0-6724 GCA_964555935.1 uncultured Armatimonadia bacterium
ATATCAGCCGTCAGAACAGGCATGGCGATGAAGCAGACAGGCAGGAGGAGGACGAGGGAGACCCACCAAATGCGAGCGCCGAGATTCGGCTCCTGCACCTGGAGGCTGTTGGTCATGTAGTCCAGCTCCGCCCCCTTCCCGACCTCGATCGACCACCACCAGGCAGCGCCAACGGTTGCCACCAGCGCCAACAGGAGCGTCAGGGACACAAGCGCCAGCAATTTGCCGCTGCGCATCAGCCGCTTGAACTCAATCAATGCCACCGCCCACATCGCGCCACCCTCCCCTATTCACTGTCGCCAGACTCGAGCTTCTCCTGATACTCGCGGAGCTTCTCTTCAGACCGCTTGAACTGTATCTCGCACAAGTGCGCGTACACGCCCTCATCCTTGATCGCCAGCTCCTCGTGCGTGCCGCGTTCGACGATTCTCCCGTCAGCCAACACGAGGATCGTGTCTGCGTTCATCACTGTAGAGAGACGGTGGGCGATGACAAAGGATGTGCGACCCTTCATCAATTCGCCAAGGGCCTGCTGGATGAGGAACTCAGATTCCGAGTCCAGCGCGCTCGTGGCCTCGTCGAGAATCAGAATGCGGGGGTTGCGCAAGATCGCCCTCGCGATGCTGATGCGCTGACGCTGACCACCGGACAGCCGGACGCCCCTCTCCCCGACCTCGGTCTCGTAGCCGTCGGGGAATTCCATGATGAAGTCATGGGCATTGGCCGCAATGGCCGCCTGGATGACCTCCTCGTCGGTGGCCTCGGGCATTCCGTACTTCATGTTCTCGCGCAGCGTCCCGCCGAAGAGGAACGTCTCCTGCAGAACGATCCCGATGTTTCGCCTGAGAGACGCGATCTTGACGTCTTTGAGGTTCACGTCATCGATCAGCACGTCGCCGTCGAGCGGGTCGTAGAAGCGAGGAATGAGGTTGATGAGGGTGCTCTTGCCGCCGCCGGACGGTCCGACCAACGCGATCATCTTGCCCGGCTCAGCAACAAAGCTGACCTCCTCGAGCACCGGTTTGCCGGGCTCGTAGGCGAAGTCCACGTCCTTGAACTCGACCTTGCCTTCGAGGGTATTGAAGGCTTTGGCACGTTCGCGATCCTTGATGTCGGGGACGGAATCGAGCGTGTCCATAATCCGCTCAATGGCCGCCATCACGCGCTGGATGGTCTGGTTGATCGTGACGAGGGCGATGACCGGCCCGAAGAGCTGGCCCAAGTAGGTGCGGAAGGCGATCAGCGCGCCGAAGGTAAGCACGCCCGGCGTCGCGGGATCGGTGTGCGGGGAGTTGAGGACGATCATGCCGCCGATGTAGAGGATCGCCAGATTGGCCATTCCGGTGATGAGCCCGGCAAAGATGCGCATCAGCGTGTTCCACTTCGCGCTGCGCATCGCAAGGCCCACCTGCTCGCGGATCTCTCTCGTGAAACGCCGGGCCTCATGGCGCTCGCGTACGAAGGACTTCACGACCTTTACGCCGGCCACGCTCTCGTGCAGCGTGGCGTAGACCTCGGAGTATTGGTCCCGGACCTCACCCGCCGCGCGGCGGATCTGCTTCCTGAGGGCAAAGAAGTTGATGACATAGAGCGGCAGGAACCCCACGGCGATGAGCGCGAGGGTCGTGTTGTAGAAGAACAGGGCGGGGATGATGACGATGACGCTTATCAGGTTCGACAGCATGTCAACGATGCCGCCGGAGAGGATGCCCTGGATGGCGTCTACGTCGTACAGCACGCGCGCCATGATGCGGCCAGTCGAACGCGACTCGTAGTAACGCATCGAGAGCCGCTGCAGGTGGCGATAGATGCTGCCTCTGACGTCAAAGAGGACGCGCTGGCCGACAAACGCGAGGGTCATCGACCTCGCGTACCCGACAAACATGGACACCAGGCGGATCCCCAGGAACGCGGCGCATATCACCAGTAGGAGCTTGACAAGCTCGCTGCGCTCGGCTACCTGCTGCTCGAGGGTGCCGCCCTGCCAGTCGCCGATTCGGTCAATCAGCAGGCCGATGATGTGGGGAATCGGCAGGACGAGGCCTTGGATGACGAAGACCAGGACCAGGGCCAGAGCGAGACGCCATCGGTAAGGGCGGACGAAACGGAGGAATCGAAAGAAGAGCTGCATCTAAGCGCTCCGAGTGCGCCGGGGAGTTCGATGTCGTGCTACGTAGTTGCGGGGAATTATACTCCGGGCAGGGGAATTGTCAAAGGCCCGATGACGCGTCGTCAGGCGGGCATGTCGATCATTTCCTGGCGCATCGTCACGATCTTCTGCTCGGCCGTGGTGAACGCCATGACCACGTCGGGATCAAACGCGCATCCGCATTCATCGAGGATCATCGCCCTCGCCTCGCGGTGTTCGAACGAAACGCGCCTGTACGGTCGCGCGCTGGTGACAGCGTCGTAGAAGTCAGCCAGGGCCGCAATGCGCGCGGCAATCGGGATCTCCTCCCCCTCCAGCCCCGTTGGGTAACCTCCCCCGTCAAAGCGCTCGTGATGAGCGAGACAGATATCGCTGCCAACATCCAGCAATTGGGCGTCCTCGGAGGTCATGCGGCTGCGCACCGACTCCAGGATCTGATGCCCGAGGATTGGATGGGTCTTCATGACGTCGAACTCGTCTCGGGTGAGTTTGCCCGGCTTGAGCAGTATGTCGTCGGGGATACCGACCTTCCCGATGTCGTGGAGCGGAGCGGATTCAGCGATGCGGTCGGCGAAATCCTGGTCGACCCCATGCAGGCCACGCACTGTCGACGGCAGTGCCAGGGCCAACTCGCGACAGAACGCCGCCATGCGGTCGAGATGAGCGCCCGTTTCGGGGTCGCGGGACTCGGCGACCGAACACGCTACGCGCAGCACCGCGGCCTGAGTGCCCATGAGGCGCGTGGTGAGCCGGTGGACGTCGCTCGTGCGCTCTTTGACAAGCCCCTCGAGCTGGGTCCGCTGTTTCTGGTTCTGCAACTCCAGGTGCCGGCGGTGCAGGGCTCGCTCGACCGCCGCCACCATCGCGTCGCCACCGAAGGGCTTGCGCAGATAGTCGTACGCGCCGGCTCGCATGGCTTCGACGGCTGAATCGACGTCGCTCTGGGCCGTCATCAGCACGACGGCGACGCGCGGCGACCAGGGCGACAGCTCTCCGAGCAGAACGAGCCCGCTCTCGCCCGGCAGATTCTTATCCAGCATGACCAGATCGTGGGGATGGTCGTGCAGTATCGCTCGGGCGGCTTGGACGCTGTCCGCCTCCGCAACCTCGTACCCGTCAAGCTCAAGCGTCTTACGCAGGACGAATCGAACGCTGGGATCGTCATCCACAAGCAGAATCCGGGCGCTGTGCGGCTCAAATTCATCGGGGGCCTGAGACCGAGGAATGGGCCGGGCACTGGCAGTGCCCGCCAAGGCGGCGTGCCCACCAAGTCCCACGCCAGCCGGCAGCTCTGGCGGCGGCCCACACGAGGCGGGCTCTTCGTATGCGTGGATGCGCAAGTTAAATGACAACGCTAACTGCCTCCGGCGGCGGCTTCGCCACCACACCGTCTCGCGACGGTCACCAAGCGACGCGCAGCACGTGCTGAGCGCCGACCTCCCAATGCCTTGCCGCATCTATTGATTTCCTGCCGCGACGGATCCGCGCTGCAGGCTTACATAACCATATACCACACTTAGCGGAAGGCCTGCAGGGAACGTGCCGATTGTCACACGGAGGGGAGGGACGCGTGGAGAACGCGGTAGCCACCGCGCATGGCCACGCGCTCAACGTGAGGGTACAGCTCGTCTAGCAGCGCGTGGTACGATTTGGCGCCGTCTCGCGTCCGGACGACCATCCAGAAATCCCCGCCATCGCGTAGACGCCCTCGCGTGTCGTGGATCAGGTTGAAGATGACCTTCTTGCCGGCATGGATCGGGGGATTGGTGACGATGACGTCGAAATACCGGTCAGCGGCAAGCTCAAGCGCGTCGCCCGTGATGACCTCGACCGACAGCGCGCCGTTTCTATCGGCATTGGCCTGAGCGAGGCCGGCGGCGCGCTCGTTGATCTCGGCCATGACGACCTGAGCGGCGGGGCTGAGAGCACCAATGACCGTGCCGATCGGCCCCCAACCGGCTCCCCAGTCCAACACGTCGCCTTCCAAGGGCAGCGGGAGGGTTGAGAGAAGAAGGCGGGTTCCCCGGTCGAGGAACCGGTATGAGAACACACCGGCATCCGTGCGGAACCGGAACTCACGATCGCAGACGTCGACCGTGAACTCGTGTATGGATGAGGCGCTTGTGGGTTGCTCGCTGAAGTAATGGCTCGGTTTCCGAAAGCGGCTCATTGCGCGTAATCCATCGCGGCGTGCTTGATACGGAGGCGGCGCCTAGCGTACCAAAGCACCCCCTGCGAGTCAAGCGCGCCCCGTTCGGGCAGGCCTCAGGGCCGCACGCGCGGCAACGACAGGCCACCGCGGATCTTGGGCTTGCGCGGTCCCAAGGCTCCCGGATCGACCGTCGGGCTTCTCACCTCGGGCGGGACGACGTCGTGGTCGCGCTCCCATCCCTCGTGCTGAAGCGTGATGCGCTCGACGGCGACAAGTTCACCGTCCGCGCTGACCTCGGGGACAGCCTGGTACTCCGAGATCCAACAGCGGTAGACGCGGTACGAGAGGACTTTCTGATTCCCCCGGTTGTAGTAGTCGATGATGACGTCTTTGTGGAAATCTACCGCTGCGACGCCAGGGCGTCCGTCGCGCATGTTCCAGACCTCGTCGGCCCACTCCTCAAAGGCGTGATCCGAGCTGATCGGTCGCTCAAGGATGATCGGCTCGAAGGACGTCACCCCTGAAGCGACGAGAGGGCCCCCGAAGGGAAGGCCCACGCCGGGGAGGCCCGCGCCAGGCCCGCCGCGCTGGCCAGGCAGCACGGTCCTGCGCGTCAGCCCGCTGACCTTGCTGATGCCCACAATATCGAGCCCCTCCCACTTCACTCTGACTGTCAACTTGCCGAAGGGATCCTGCCGCCGGATGCCCGCGGCGAGTGCTGAGGACGACATTGCCGCAACGACCACCATGCTGGCCAAATAAGCGCATCCCACAATCACGGCGAGCTTGAGTCTCTTCATCGCTCTACCTCCCATAGTTACGCCGTCAATCGACGCCCCGCAGCCTTAGCGCGGCCTCCTGGCAGTTTGCATCTACCCCACTCAACACCTTGCTCGACCCTCCGTGCTTCATGGGAGTTTGCCTGCCGACGGCTATAGTAAGTGAATAATATATTGACAAATTATGTCTTTATTATTATATATATCGCATTATTTATCTTGCGTAACGCGCTCGGGAGAGCGCCGGGAGGTGATGCGTGGAGGCGCACAAGCTGCCATGAGAGTCGTAGCCGATCGCTGCACGTATTGACTAGCCGAACATACCAAGGAGAATTGCCATGTCGACGACCGGCGGATGTTGTGGCGCACTACCATGTACCAATGTCAACGTATCAGGATCCGGGACCGACTCAGACTCAGGGCTGAGCGCGGCATCCCATAGCGGGGTGCCCAATTCCAGCAATCCAGGCGGAGGCGCCGTGCCCCTGCTCCCGGGACGCTGGAGGATACCTACTGGACCGATCTACAACGAAATGATCTTCCAGGGCGAGCAGTCCAACCAAGACGATGGTCAGGATCAACCCACCGACTGTGGCGGGAGCTGCCCGACGGAAGCCCCACCGGGGGGAGACTCGAAATGCTGTGGCAATGGCTCGGGCGGCGACTCGGGCTCCAACTCGTGCAAGGACTGTTCCACCACCAAGTCAAGCGTGGCCGCGCTGCACCAAGACCTTACGGTCAGCGGGCAGATGCCCAAGCTTCCGGGCTTCGACAATCCGGTCGGTTGGCGGTATGCCTCCGTCTCCGCGGAGATATCGACGCCCCTCGGCTACGGGTGGTTCGGCGGCTTCATGAAGTCGGTCTTCCCGGGCGAAACGAAGAACTGCGTCTCGACGCTCGGCGGCCGTGACCGCGGCTATCCGGAAGTCCCGACGCCGGCAGACCCCCTGCCCGACACCTCGACGACGCTCACGATGGGCGGCTACATGGGCGGCCGCACGACCGAGCAGACGATCTGGGGTCGGAAGTGGGAGTACGACTCCTCCGGATGGCTAGAGAACTACACCAACCCGCGTGGCGAGGTTTTCACATACTCCTATGACGAGTCCGATCGACTCAGCACCATCGCCGGCGCCGGGGCGAAGACCTACACGATCAGCTACGACGAGGACGACTACATCGAGAAGATCGAGGACCCGGCGGGGCGAGAGACCCTCTTCTCCGTCGACGCCAATGGCGATCTCGAAAGCATCACCACGCCGAGCCTGTGCGTGACGAGCTACACCTACGATGGGTCTCACCAGCTCACGAGCATCACCTCGCCCGAGGGCTACACGACCAGCTTCACGCTCGACGGCGACGTCCGCACGATCGAGAATCCCAACGGCGACGTCACGACTCTCACTTGCACGGACAAGTCCTCGGCGCCGTTGGAAGTGAAGATCGAGGACCCGCTGGGCAACGTCACAACCGTCGCTCGCGACGCGGCCGGCGATCCCGGGCCATCTACGATCATCGATCCCCTCGGCCGTACCAACAGCTTCACCTATTCCGCCTACCACCCGGAGACCTCCGCCGACGGCGCGGGGGCCAGCATCACCTACACCTACGCGGCCAACGGCGCGTTGGAATCCGCGACGAACG
>CAZKUN010000379.1:0-6720 GCA_964555935.1 uncultured Armatimonadia bacterium
CTTCGGCTGGACGCGGCTGGACATAGTGAAGGAAGTCACCGAGGAGAAGGAGATCTTCGGCCGCGTGGGCCTCTGGGCGCCGGGGCGGATCTGGGTTGACGATGCGGAGTTGGTGAAGGTCGCCGATGGCACGCCTCTCACCGATGGGTTCGTCCTCGGTGAGGAGGAAGCGCCTATCGAGCCGCCGGGCGCGCTCGACGCGGCAGCCGTCGTCCGTTGTCCGGACTGCGGCTATCGCAACATGCCCGCATGGGGCAAGTGCTATGTCTGCGGGGAGACGCTCGACGCGGCGGCCGCGACCGAGGGCCCCGCGTCGCGCCTGATCGCGAGTTTCGAAGACGGCACGGAGGCGCCGTTTACGCCTGCTGCGACGGCCGCCGTCGAGGAACACGCCACGGACGGCACTTACTCGATGCGCCTGGACGAGAGCTACGTCTCGATGGACGAGGTGCAGGACTGGACGGGCTTTGACTTCATCAAGGCTGACGTCTTCAACGCGGCCGATGAGCCGACCGAACTCTACGTCGAGGCCCGCGATCCGGGCACGACAGGCTACTGGACGCGCGTCAACTATGTCACCGTGGTGCCCCAGGGGCAGTCGACGCTGATCGTCCCAACGGACCTGTATGTTGGCGAGAAAAGCCGTCCCGGTCGCCCGCTCGACAAGAGCAAGGTCACGCGGTTCGTGTTCAGCATCGGCGAGGCGAAAGCACCTGTCTACTTCGACAACCTCCGCCTCGAGCGCGATCTCTCCGACAGCGTCAAGGTCGACGGGCTTCAGGCGTTCAGCTTCGGCCCGGGCACCTCGCCGCCGCTGCGGGGCCTCACCGGCGTGACGCCGTCGACGGTCTACTCGCCGGGACGCGGTTACGGCTTCAAGGACGCCCGTATCTGGCGCGCGTTTGACGTTCTCCAGCCTGATCCCGTGTACCAGACCTTCATCTGCGTTGAGGGCGGAGGGTTCGCAACGGATGTGCCGGATGGCAAGTACCACGTCTTCGTGAACATCGACAACCCCTCGGGCTTCTGGGGCGAGTACCAGATCTACCGCCAGCGCGTCATTCGCGCCAACGGCGTCGACGTTGTCAACGAGACCATGGACCTCGAGGGCTTCGTGGAGAAGTACTTCCGGTTCGCCGAAGTCGAAGACCAACCGGCCGACAGCACCTTCGACAAGTATCAACTGGCGTACTTCGACGAGAAGGAGTTCGACGTCGATGTCACGGGCGGTCAGCTCTTGCTGGAGTTCGAGGGCGCGAACTGGGCGCACTCGCTGTCGGCACTGGTCGTCTATCCAACTTCTGAATCCGAGGCCGGCCAGCAATACCTCGACAACCTCCGCGAGCGCCGCCGATTCTACTTCGACAACTACTTCAAGCGCGTGCTGCCCGACGCGAAACGCGACGCGAAGGGCGTCGTGCCCGATCTCGCGCCCACGGCCGACGAAAAGGAGAAGGGCTACGTCCTCTTCGCCCGCGATTGGATGCAGAATGTCAACGTCAACGCCGTCCCGCGCCGCGAGGATGTGACGAATAGCGTTGGTGTCTTCGCGTCGGCGGGCGAGCTTGAGCCTATCGTCTTCTCGCTATATGGGCTCGAGGACTTTGGCGACGTGACCGTGTCGGCGACAGAGCTGAAGTCCGACGACGCGACGATCCCCGCCTCCGCCATCGAGGTCGGCGTCGTCTCCCACCGGCTCAGCCGCGTAACGATGGAGGGCTCCGTCTACACGATCGCGCCGCGCTTGGTCATGCCGCGCAAGTCGGCGACCGTCAGCGAGGGCGTTTCGACCACGTTCTGGCTCACGCTCCACACTCCGGATGTCGTCGCGCCGGGCACTTACGCGGGACAGGTCGAGCTGGCGTTTGCCGACGGTTCGACCGATGCAATTGACGTCAGCGCGCGGCTGTTCGCCACTCCCTTGGATGAACTCGATGTCCCTGCTGGCCCATGGGGCTCGAGCATCGACTTGCCCTGGTATGATGAGGATCTCGGCGACTACGACGCCGACATGCTCCGCAAGTGCCTCGCCAAGCTGCGCGAGTACGGTTGCACGGCGTTCTCCGGCATCCCCACGCTTCAGATCAGCGGCTGGGAAGACGGCAAGCCGCTCATCGACTTCACGCAGGCCGACTTCGAGATGGACGAGGCCAAAGCCGCCGGCTTCAACATGACGGTCGTCAACTACAATGGCGGAATCCGCGGGTTCAACAATTACCAAATCGACAACGCGGCCATGCAACGAGGCGGGTTCACCGAGTATGTGGATTTCCTCCGCGCCGTGCTGACGGAGGTTGATACTCACGCCAAAGCTGCTGGTTGGCTGCCTGTCGCGTACAATCTCTGCGACGAGCCAATCGGCGACGCGATCGCCCCTCACGCCGACAACGCCCGCGCGTGGCGCGAGGCCGCGCCCGAGGGGATGCTGACCACGGGCGCCACAAGTCTCCGGTCGCCCGAGCCCGATGACCCGCACCTGCCTCTCGCCGCCGCGCTGAAGATCGCCAACCTCAACACCCACGATGAGGCGGCCATCGACGCCATCCATAGTGGCGGCAGCGATTGGGCGTTCTACAACGGCGGCAACCGCTGGACGCTGGGCACCTACATGTATAAGTGCGCCAAGGAGCATGACATGAAGTTCCGGGTCTCGTGGCACTGGAACATCTGCGCGGGCGACCCCTACTACGCCCTCGATTGCCGCGAGGACGACTACTCCTGGTGCGTCACCAACGCTGACATGGATCTCATTCCGTCGATCACTTTCGAGCGCGAGATCCGCGAGGGCATCGACGACTACCGCTACATGCTGACGCTCCAGCGCCTCGCCGAGGAGAACCCCAACCACGCGGGCGCTCCCGCCGCTCGGAAACTCATCGATGATAAGCTCGCCGCTTTCGAGTTGGGCGAGCGCGCGCATGACGCGAAATGGCCGTCCGAGGAGTTCGGCACATACCGCCTCGCGCTCGCCGAGGCCATTGAGAGATTCGCCCAGTGAGACTTGCAGTGAACGCCGCGACTATCTGTCTTCTTACGTGCGCCGCCTCCGCCAACCAACTCGCGTTTGAACGCCTGGCGCGGCGGACGCCATCGGTCGTCGCGACGGTGCCGCCTCAGGGCGACAACGCCGGCGGCTCCGCCGGCAATCTCGTGAACCGCTCCGGCATCAACGCCGAGGGGCTGAGCGATGACTCGTACACCGGGTGGCACTCCGACGGGTCCGACCCCTCCCTGCAGTGGGTCAAACTCGACCTGGGGCGCGTGGTTCCGCTTGAGACGCTCAAGGTCTGGAACTACAACTTCACTTGGAAGAAGCCTGACGGGGCGCGCCAGCCGTACGCCAATCGCGGCGTGAAAGACGCCGACCTGTATCTGTCCGACGCGGACGCCGATCCCGGAGCGGACTTCGCCGATTGGACATTCCTGAAGACCATCACCCTCACCAAAGCGACTCCCTTCGAGTCAAACCCGCCGGACGTCATCGACCTCAACGGCGCGCGCGCCCGGTGGCTTGCCATCGATATCCGCAGCTCGTACACCGACGACGATCCCGAGGGCGAGAATCGGTTCGTCGGGCTGAATGAGATCGAGATCATCGTCCCGGATGCTGACGCCGAGACTCGACCTGCTCCCGTGGCGCCCGTCGTCGAGAGCACCAGCGCCACGGACTTGGCGACGGTCGGCGCTCGCCTGGGGGGGGAATCTCGCTGCAGGCAATAGCGCCCGCGTCACGGCCACTTGGTGGACCGAGGGGGATGGGGCGGCCAAGCAGAGCGTCACCGATGAGGTGATCAGAGACGGCCCGTTCGAGATCAACGCAAACCTGCTCAAGCCCGACACGACCTACCAGTACCAACTGACTGCGGCGAATGCGCTCGGGACGTCTACCTCCGAGGTGCGGTCCTTCACCACGCCCGCGGAGATGACCGTCGAGGAGATCGCCGGCGATCTGGTCATCACCGAGGATACGAAGCGCGTCAACACGCACCTGAGGATCCACGGGAATCTCAGACTTCAGGCTGGCACGCTGACCCTCAACGGCTGCGTGGCGGAGATGATGAGCCGCTATTCCCGCGAGCACGGTACTGAGTGGTCCGGTGGGACGCTGGTCACCAACTGCACGACTGTCGGCGGGACGCAGCGCGAGGGAGTCATCGCCCAGGGCCGGTTTGATCTGGTCGACGGGGCGTGGATCGCGACCGACACAACCGTGCGCTACACGTACGGGATCGTCTTCGGCCTCACGAAGCCTCTGCTCTATGCCACGCGTCTGATCCAGGGGCCCAACCCCGACTCCATCATCATGGGAAGCAGCAACGCCGACGTCGTGCTGCGTGACAGTCGCTACAATGTCTCGCTCTACACGGACTCGAGCCAAGGGGCGGATGGGCGGCTCGACCTGCCCGAGGACACGGCATTCAGTCGAGTCTTCGACGAGAGCAATGTCCCAGGCGCGAAGTACCGCATCGAGGTCGTGGATTCCGCCGTGCCGTGGTGGTGGGTGTTCTTCGGGGGCATCGAGGAGGGCCAACCCGAGTCTGAGATCGTGCTGGGTGATTGCCCGTTCTTCATCCCCTCCATCATCGCCCGCAACTTGAGGGGCACTGTCAGGCTGCCTGTCCCGTGGCCCGCGCCCGGCAAGACGAACACGACGCTGAAGGTCGGCAATCTGACCTTGCGCACCGAGGACAAGCCCGTCAGGACTCACACCTGGGGAATCTACCTCTCGGGCGGCGAGACTGACGTGACCTTCGCCGGGCCGACGAAATGCTGCGAGTTCATGGTCTGGGGAGGGAAGGTCCGCTTTGAGGGGACGCCGGGAACGGGTGACTCTGTACAGGCATGCACTACGGTGGACATCCACGGCGACGCCGAAGTGAGCTTCCGCAACGCGACCTTCAGCACCAGCCCGCCGACAGCCCCGATCCTGCCGCAGATCACCGTCGATGGAACGGCGAAGCTGATCGCTGAGGATTCCCTGTTTGGCAAGGTGCGCCTGTTCGCTCGCGACGGCGGCACGATGCATTTCACGAACACGACGAGCCGAAATCCGGCCAACCCGGTCATCGGCGAGGGCGCCGACAAGATCACAATGATCTCGGCTCCGTCCATCGTGTCGGTCCCGAATCCCCGGGCAGTCGTGGGCGAGCCCTATTCGTATGCGCTCGACGCCCGTCTTGCCCAGGGCGCCGAGGGCGAGGTGTCGCTCAGCGCGCCACATGATCTGCCGGCATGGCTGAGTTTCGACGCCGACACGGGGGTGCTTTCGGGCACTCCCCGCAAGGCGGCAACGGGGGAACACCGGATCACGCTGCGGGCCTCAGCCAATGACCTCGACCGCGAGCAGTCATTCGTCATCACGGTCGACAGGCGCGCGGTCGCGTCGCCCGCCCTCGCATCAATCCCTGGATTGCTGCTTCACCTCGACGCAGCCTGCTCGGAGCAAATCGACGATGGCGCGTCGGTCGCGACTTGGTTCGACCTCTCCGGCAACGGGCACCACGCCACAGCGATAGCAGGCGTCCCAACGTTAGCGGCCGAGGCGCTCGATGGCGTGCCCGCGACGCACTTCCCCGGTGGGGCGGTAATGAGTTGCGGCGACTTGCGTGAGGGCGTGGGGGGGATGACGCTGTTCGTCGTCTCTCAGTCATTGGGCGAGCCCTCTCCCGACCTGTGGCCCCGTCTCGCCTGCGCTCATCCGCTCGGTGGCGTTCCGTGGGAGGATCCCGGGTTTCAGATGATGGCTCCGCTTCATGAGGAGACCCACCGTGGCGTCAGCCATCCCGTCCGCATCGACGCCCTCACGTCCAGCGCCAAGTCCCTGGCGAACTTTCACGTCGCCTCGGACGGTATTACAGATCAGTACTACGTCGGCGACATCTTCGAGGTGATCGTCTACGGGCGCGCGCTGTCTGATGATGAGTTGGTCACCGTCGACGACTACTTGACGGGGAAGTACCCGACCGCACGCTAGGGGATGTCCACACAGGAGGCGAAGATCATGAACACGCTATCGGTGACGATCTTGCTGGCAGCGGGCGCAATGGCCACCGCGCAGGTCGAGGTCCCACTCGCCGCACGCGATCACGCGGGGCTGGCTCGAGATAGCGCGCCCGTGCGCGGCGGAGTGCCCTTCACACTCGGCGAGCTGCCCGACTGCGACGAGGCTCAACTGACCCTCGCGGACGGCACTGGTGTGCCGTGCGCCGTTCGTCCGATCGCGCGCTGGTACGATGGCAGCGTCAAGTGGCTCCTGGTGGACACGCAGGTCAGTCTCCCCGCCGATGGCGAGATCGCGATGACGTTGCGGCCCGGACAGGCGAGCGCGACGGACCATGCCCAGGTTGAGGTCTCTGAGACCGCCGCTGCGGTGGTCGTCGATACGGGCGTCGCGCGCTTCTCGTTCAGCCGCGCCTCCTTCGGCCTGCCCTCGCAGGCGTGGGCGGATCTTGATGGCGATGGCCAATGGGACACGCAGGTTGTTGACGGCGGCAGCAGTTTCGCGTGTGAGGTCGAGCACGAACTTCCGGGAGAGCCCGAAGAGGAGAATTGGCTGCGTGACGCGGCGGGCTCTGAACGCGAGCGATTCGATGCCACCCTAGCCGGCGATTACCTCGTCGAGGTCGAGAATGCCAACGAGCTTCACGCCGTGGTGAAACTCAGCGGCTGGCTCGTCAACGCCGAGGGACGTCGACTCATCCAATACACCATTCTCGCCCA
>CAZKUN010000380.1:0-6710 GCA_964555935.1 uncultured Armatimonadia bacterium
TCGATCGCCTGATTGCCCTCGCTCCGGACCTGCGAAGTCAGCTCCCGGAGATGTCGGGCATTGAGAGCGTTCAACTCGCGGCCCAGATTACCGGCCCCGTGACGAAGCCTTCCATCGGCGTCGTTGCTGAGTTCCCGGACTCCATTCACGTGGCGTACACGCTGCCCCGGAAGGACGATGAGGAGGCCTCAGAGCCGCCGACACTTTTCGCCACCGCGAGCGGCGTATCCGTGGAAGCGGCAATCCCTGATATCGAGACTCTGGACGTGAGCGTTCGCGTCGAGATGGACCAGATCGAGGTGGCGGATGTCGGGGCGTTTCTCCCGGAGCAGGAGTACCTGCGCGAGGTCAAGCTCGCCCCGCTACGCGATGTAACGGCGAACGTCATCTACTCCAGAGAGGCCCCGGCCACGGCCGGACGCATTCGGCTTGAGCGCATCGACACTGAGCACGGCCCGGTTGAGAACATCGCCATCGGCTACGGGCTGATCGATCGGCTCGCGCGGGCCGATATCTCGATTGGCAACGCGCTTGGAGCCGAGATCGACGCGGAGGGGCTGGTCGATTTCGCGGGCGAGTCGCCGGCTGTGTATGCCGAATTCGACGCGCATTCGATGGACATCGCCCGGTTCGCGCCCATAGCCAATCAAGACATCGACGTCGAAGGCATGGTGGATGCGTCCGGCGTCTTCGTACTCGATGCCGACCAGTTCGAGGTTGCCGCCCACGTGTCGGCCGATGGGCTTGCCTACGACGCGGTCGAGTTCGACTACGCCGTGGCCAACGTCGGCGTGACGCCGGAGAAGGTCGACGTGCGCTACCTGAACGCCGCCGGCCCGCTCGGACTGGTGGCGGCGCGGGGCGAGTACGACTTCGACGGCCCCATCGAGGCCGAGGTAGCGCTGGCGGAAGTGCCCGTGAAGCAGATCTACTCGCTCGTTCAGGAGATGTCGCCGGACCTCGAGGACGACCCGGACGGAACGCCTGAGACGGCGGCCGAGGAGAAGGCGCCGCCTGAATTCGGTGGCACGGCTTACGTCTACGGCTTCGTAGAGGGCGAGCTGAAGAACCCTCACGTCACCGCCGATCTGGCGGTTCTGGAGCCCGGCTACAACGAGTGGTCGGCCGCCGCCGTCACGGCGTCGCTCGACGCCACGCCGGCGGATGTTCGAGTTGATGACGTGCTCATCCGCCGTGGCAGCGTGGTCGTCTCCGCGGACGCTACCGTCACCGACATCGCGTGGCCGCCCGGTAGCTTCTTCTCGGAGGAAGACCCCCTCCCCGAGGGCACGGAAGCCCCGCCAATCGACGCCAAGCTCTACGCCAAAATCCGGGCGGCGGGGTTTGAGCTGACTCAGATCGCCGAATTCATTGAGATCCCGGAGACAGTCCGTTTCATGGGCCTCGCGGAACTCAACGTCGAGGCCGCGGGCACGGTTCGCGAGCCGAATGCCACGGGCACGCTCATCGTGTCCGACGCCCGCGTAGCCGCCGTGGAGCAGAACGTCGCCGCCGGCCCGATGACCATCAACGCGAGTTTTGAGGCGGATACGGATACGGTGATCCTCCGCGAACTCGCGACGGACCTGGGTGACGGGCACATCGCGGTCAACGGGGAACTGACCGGGATCAGTTCGGAGGACGATCCCTACATTACGGCCGCCTTCGAGGTCGCGGGGATCCCGATCGACCAGTACACTCCAACCGAGGGCGTCCCATCGGCCGTCGGCGGCACCATTGAGACCTTCACCGGCACAGTTGAGGGCCCTCTCGCCGACCCCTGGCCGACGGTCGAAGCCCAACTCGTCGTCCGCGAACTCGGTCTGGGTCGTCGCACTCTGGGTGACGTGACGTTCGGCACCACTTACAGAGACGGTGCAGTCGCGTTCAGTAACATCGGTCTCGACATCGCCGGAGGGCGGCTTGACGCGACCTCAGCCACCTACGACCCGGCGGAGAGAGGGTTGGACGTCCAGATTGCCGCCAAGCAACTCGACGTCCGCGAACTCCTCTTCTGGGGCGGCGACCTTGCCTTGCAGGCCGGCGGCGAGAACGCCGAGGCGTCCCGTGACCGACTATACGGACTCGCGCACCGGGTAGAGGGCAGCATCAGCGCCGACGCAATTGTGCTCGAGGGGACTCTCGACAGCGTCCAGGGCAGACTAGACGCCCTCCGCACGCACGGCGTCTCGTTCGACCAACAAGACATACCCGATGTCGGCATCGCCTGCCAATTCTCGGGCCTCCACCTCGCCGCGCCACCTTCAGAAGAGATCAATGGGCCCGACGTCGTCTCAATACCGATGCTGCCTGAGGGCGAGGAAGAACCGTCGACCATCGACAGACTTCACGTTGACGGCCTATCGATCTCCTCCGAGATCGAGGGCGGGGTGCTCACCGTTCAGGGAGATATCCACTGGGACGGCGACATGGATCTGTTGGCCGAAGTCAACCTCATTCCGCTCGACTACTTCTCCCCGTGGCTGCCAGAGAGCCTCGATCTGGGCGGGGAGTTGGCGCTTACCGTGCTCGCGCAAGGCGCAACCCACGACCCGTTCATCCAGGCATCTGTCGAAGTGTTCGACCCGACGGTCGCCGGCGTGGTGTTCGATATCCTTCAGGCCACACGAATTGAGGTCAAGCCAGACGCCATCGTGATGATTGGCGCGCTGCTCAAGCGCGACGAACACGAGATCGAGGCGTCCGGGAGCCTGCCCTTCGACCGCGACAGCTTCGCCATCGACTGGGATGGGCCGGTAGCGTTTCAGGCGAACATGGTCGATCTCCCGTCCACCGTTCTCGTCGACCTAGGCCATGAGTTCTCCGCCAGCACATCGGGTCAGGACTCGGAAGGGTCATTCTGGCAGAAGTGCGAGACCGAGGGCTCAATAACCGCGTCGTTGAATGTCTCCGGCAAACTCGATGCCCCGGAAGTCCGGGGCGGACTGTACGTCGAGCCCGGAGCCCGGTTCCGTCTCGCCAACTGGCCGGAGGATATGGCGATCGAGGATATCTCGGTCGACGCCGTATTCGGCAAATCTCCCACCGACGAGGGCGCAATGATCGAGGCCCTCGACATCCGCTCGCGCATCGACAACACTGACATCGCGATGTGGGGCAGGATCGAGCTTTCACACCTCTCCCCGGATGAACTGCTGGAGAACCGCATCGAGGAGTTCACCATCAAGGCCCAGTCCGATCGGCAACGGATGCCGGGCGGCACGGTGGCCAAGAACCTCAACGCCGAGATCACGGCTCATACGGACCCTACGGGGTGGCACGCTGTTAGGGTCGAGGAGGGCAGGGCCGACCTCGGCAAGGGCAAGATCCGAGTCGGCGGCACGGTTCTGTTGGACACGCTTTCGCTCGACGAACTCGGGCACGTGCCGTGCAACCTGACGATCAACCTCAACAGAGCCAATCTGGAATTCGAACCCATCATCAACCGCTCGCGGGCCGACGGCCAAATCGTCGCCCGCAAGTTCGCGAGCGCCGGCGCGCCGCTCCCCGAGTGGTTCCTGCAAGACCGCCTCTCCACCGACCGCACCGATCCCGCGGCGCCAATCCGCATTTCCACAGTCGCCAAGGGGAATCCGGACCAGCGCGGTCGGATCGTTGCGACCCGCACCTCCATCGGCTTTAAGCCGCCGGATAAGAAGAAAGCGCGCCCCGAAACCGAGGAAGCAGATCTCCCTCCCTCGCTTGAGAGGGAGAAGCAATACCTCGGGATGCCGACCTCGTTTCCGGCGCCGGAGCTGGACCTCGCGCTGGAGATAGGGCACCACGTTGCCATTGAAACGCCGCTCATCAAGGGGCAACTCATCCCTGACCGCGATGCGATCACGCTGACCGGGACGCCACAAGAACCAGACCTGCGGGCTCGCATAAGGATCCGGCGCGGCAGCCTCCGCGTACTGCGCGGCAACATGGAGATCCCCGACGCAGGTGGCGAAATCCGGCTCAAACCCATGGGGCTGCTGCCCGGCTCGAGACCCTATCAGCGCGAGCTTGAACTGATCGGCCGCGTCTGGGGCCGTGCCGAGGGCACCGTCAGCGGCACGGACACAAGCGGCAACTCGATCGGACCGATCCCGGTCGCGCTCGAGGTCTCCGGTGCCCTGCCCGATGGGATCGAGATCACGACCAGCTCCACGCCGCCCATGAGCGAGAGCGAGGTGTATGCCTTGCTGGCGCTCGGGCCGATCCGCCCCGGCGAGGACAGCAGCACGGGCCGACAGATGGGGATTGACGAGATCGTGGCGCAGACGATCGCCAAGAGCATATTCAGCGGGGTGTTGCGCCCACTCGAGGAACAGCTCAGCGAAATACTCGACCTCGAGCAGTTTGAGGTCAGCGTGGGCGTGAACCAACCGGTCAAGCTCAGCGTCGGCAAGTACATCGTCGAAGACCTACTGGTGACCTATCAGCGCTCCGCCGGCGGCCCGGAGGAGGAGTTCGACCTGCGGCTCTCGTATGACCTGGCCGGGAAGTACCAGGTATCGGTCCACACGGACGAGGAGTCCCAAGGCGAGTTGGGGATCAGCCGCAAGTTTACGTTCTAGATCGCCCCAGCCTGACGACACGCCAAGTGGCGAGGAACCAAACCGCAGTCGGCGTGTCTAAGCCAAGGACCGTGTTCCGCCCGTCATGAGCGGCACACAAGCACAAATCACGCACATGCGCGATCCAAACTCCGACGATGCGGCACACAAACAGTTCCGCCACCTCGTTGCCGAGTATCACGCGCAGGTGTACAATCTGATTTACCGGTACATCCACGATTCTGACGAGGCCGCCGACCTCACGCAGGATACGTTCGTCTGCGCCTACCGAGCATGGGGGAAGTTTCGCGGCGACTCGAAGGTGTATACCTGGCTTTATCGCATAGCCGTGAACCTCACGCGCAACCGCGTGAAGCAGCTCAAACGCAAACGCAGCGCGGAGCCGGTGTCGCTTGACGAGCCGATCACGCCCAACGGGGACTCCTACGATCGCGAAGTAGAGGATTGGTCCCTTTCCCCGGAGCGCGCGCTGGAGAATCGGGAGCTTGGGTTGTTCTTGGCGACTGAGGTCACCAAACTCCCAGCGGATTTCAAGGAAGTTAGCATCCTGCGCGACTACCAGGGGCTGTCGTATCAGGAGATCGCGGAAGTGGTGGGCTGTTCAGTCAAAGCCGTGAAGTCGCGTCTGTTCAGATCCCGGTCGGTTCTGCGAGAGAAGCTGCGTCGGTACCTCGACGAATGACCGGGACCAAGCCGTGCAGGTTGCTCGCCGCGCCATGGCGAACTGATTGGCTCTTCCGGGAGCGACCACCGGACATGTGTGTTTGAGACACCTATTGTAGCCGACCGACCGCGTCCAGGGAGCGGAGACTGATGATTGCAGCGCCGAAGAATTGCCGTGTTGGCCTGATCGCCATATTGGGTGTGGCATTCCTATTCGCATCACAGCCCGGTTGGTCGCAGGCGAACTCCATCGAAGACATCAAGGTCGAGGGCGCCCGCTTCGTATCGGCGGATGGCGTTCTCGCCAAGATCACCGAAACTCTCCGTGTCGGCGATGCATTTGACCCCGACTCGAACGAGGACCGCGCCCGCCTCGATGCCGCGCGCCGGGCAGTGCTTGCGCTAGGCTTTTTCGAGCGCGTAACGCCTGCCGTCGTGCGCGGAGACGACGGCGTGACGATCACCTTCTCGGTGGTTGAGAAGATGCGCATCCAGCGGATCGTCTTCGTCGGGAACACGGTCTTCACCGACGATGAACTCCTGGAGGAGATCGTCAGCCGCTCGGGTCAGATCGTCGACGCCAACGTGTTCCGGCGTGACGCCGACCTTATCAAGGCTTTCTATGAGTCTCGCGGGCGGGCCTGCAACGTCGAGATCTCCGGACCCGACCGCTTTGGCGTCGTAACGTACGTCATCAACGAGTGGGTCATCGAGGACGTGCTCATCGAGGGGCTCAAGAAGACGAGTCCGAAGTTCGTCAACAAAGAGATCACGGTCGGCCCCGGCGACGTGTTCGACATTAACACCATTCAGAAGAACGCGCTTGCCATCCAGAACCTCGATCTTTGGGAGGGCAGCGTTCAGGTGACGTACCGCCAGGGCGTCAAGGACGTTGAGCGCGGTGTCATCGTCGTGTTTGTCGTCAAGGAGAAACGCACGGGGACCGCGACGGCAGGCCTTGGGTACAGTTCGCTCGACAACGTCGTCGGCGTGGTGTCCGCGTCAGAGACCAACTTCCGCGGCCGAGGCGAGCGGATCACGGGAAGCGTCCAGTTCGGTGGCCGCCAAAGCTACGAGCTAAGCTTCTTCGAACCGATGGTCGACAAGCACGGCACGACCTTTGAGGTTAGCCTCTTCGATACCGAGCGCAGGCGTCAGTTCCTGCCTGGCGGCTCATTCGGCACGACCAACCGCGAGTTTGACGAGCGCCGCAAGGGCTTCAACGTCACCCTCGGCCGGCCGCTCGGCGACAACATGCAGGTCAGCCTCCGCATTCGCCGCGAGGACATCTCCGATCCGCTGTTCCAAGTCTCTCGCGTGCTTGCTCCCGGACAAGGAGCCGTCGGCACGCTGCAGACGCTGCCGCCAGGCTTCGGCGGCAACGACGACGAGCTGCCGGTGCCCCCGCCAAACCCAGGCCTCCTGCCTGACGAGCCAGAGCCGGGCGACACATCGCTGCCGCTCACGGTCTTTGCGCCACTCGCC
>CAZKUN010000381.1:0-6678 GCA_964555935.1 uncultured Armatimonadia bacterium
AGGCGGCGCCGCGGACGTCTGAGGCGCGATCTTCGGCGACGGTGGCGGCGGCGGGGGCCGAGACTCGATCGTCGTCGATGTCAGCGGCGTCGACCGGGGCAGCGGCGCTGACCTTGGTGGCGCGCTGGCCCCCATCGGAGGTGATGGCGTGCCTATGAGCAATCCACCCGAACGCGGTGGCTCTGACGATCCGCCGACCTCTTTCGCCCCATCGAGGGACTTGTGGCAACTCCCACATGTCGTGACGATCAGCGACTTCGGGTTCTCACTCCCACAATGCGGGCACTCAACTCTGAATCCACCCACGCCCATTCTGACCACACCTGCCTCTCGCGCCGAAATGCGCCAGCTAACGGCTACTTCGTGCCCAAATGCTTCGCCAGCGGATCGAGCCCAATCGGCCCCAGGTTCACCCTCCGCCGGACGTCCGCGCAGAAGCCCCGGACCGGCACGTGCAGATCGAGCGTCACGTGAACGTCCGTCCCCGCCGCCACGGGTAAATTCACTATCTTCTCGGGCAGCACCATCTCCGCCCGCACCACGATCTTCTCGCCTGCTTCCAGCCGTCGCCCATCGATCCGGTGGACCTGCTCCATCATCGGCTGAGGGATGAGTGCCCCCAGAGCGCCGGACCTGGCGGGCGCCACGGGCTGAGTTGCGGGCAAGCCCTGCGGGCCGTAGCCGACGCGTATCAGCATCCCGGTCATCCGGATTGTCGCATCACCTAGGTCGATCGGCTTGCGCGCGTGGATCGTCGCGCCCCATGAAAACGGCTCGCCATCGACGATGCCCTTGGGTCGCGGGTCCATCCCCACGCTGTACGCGTTGGAAGTCTGATATGCCCGCCCGACGAACAGGAAGAGCACGCCACCCCCCACGAATACCAGCGCCGTGAGGACCGCGCTCGCCGCTCCCATCCCCGCCGCGATGAGGCCCGGAACAATCATCGGCACGGCAATCGCCGCGGCCAACAGAATCATCGGCACGACGGGCCACTCAGCCGTCGGACGCTTCGTATCCCCATCCGCCGCATCGACCTCGTCGGACCCAGTCTCCGCGGCCGGCTCGAGGACAGGTGTCGCCTCGGGCGCGGTCTCAACCGCCACCTCTATAGGCGGCTCAGGTTCAGGCTCAGGAATCGCCGCTACTACGAGCGCCGGCTCAAGCTCGGACTCAGGAAGCGGCCCAACCGGTTCGGGTGGCGGAGGGCCCAGGGCAATGACGGGCTCAGCCGCCACGGGCTCGGCCTCCTCAGCCGCCACCGGCTCGACTTCCTCGGCCGCCTCCACCAACGCCTCATCCAGAACGCCACCATCAGCCACCGGCTCCTCGCTCTCCGCGAGAGAACCCCGGCACTTGTGGCATGTCGTCACGATGAGCGAGCGCGGGTTATCCGCGCCACAATGCGGACAGACGATCCGCTCTGTAACCGGTGCCATATCCCTACCCTCACCATCCGCTTAGCAACGTTCCTGCCAACCGCGATCCCGTGCCGTCGTAGGGGCGTGGTTCATCACGGCCTGCCCTACGCTGCCGTGGCTACTGCTCCGCAATCCCCGGCCCATACGGCGCCAGCCTCAGAATCGCATACTGCGAGCCCAGCAACGGGTGATCATCCGTGTCCCGCACGACCTTCCACGCCTGCGCCATCATCGCCCGCAGGCGATCCGCATGCGCCGGGTCGTCGGCCAGATTGCGCAGTTCATAGGGGTCGTCCGCCAGGTTGTATAGCTCGTCGAAGTCGAACCCGTTCCACACGAGCTTCCAGTCCCCGTCCCAGATGATCCGCTGCGTCCACCAATACCGCACGCCGTAGTACTCCGCATACCCGTGCTGGAAGTTCGGAGACTCCACCACCGGGTCGGCCAGCGCAGGCGCGACCGACACTGAATCCGGCACGTCAATCGCCTCTACCCCCGCCAGCTCCAGCAGCGTCGGGCACACATCCTGCAGCCCCACGCGCGCGTCGCTCGTCGCCCCTTGCGCGCAGCCCGGCCCGGCGAACACCATCGGCACGCCGTACGCTTCCTCGAAGGCACCCACGTTCTTCTGGTACAGCCCGTGCGCGCCGAGGAAATCGCCGTGGTCAGCCGTCAGGACTACGATCGTGTTGTCGAGCTGACCTGCGGCCTCGACCTGATCGATCAGCTTACCAAACTGCTCGTCGATCTCGGTAATCGACGCGTAGTAACACGCCGCGGCCTCTTTCTTCTGCCGTTCGGTCATGTCCGCGAAGACCTTCTGCGCCTTCCGGTACAGCCCCGGACGGTCGGCGAGATCGTCGTCCCAGTTCGGCTGGACCGGCATGGCATCCACATCGTATCGCTCGTAGAACTCCCGGCTGGTGACGTATGGATCGTGCGGTTCGGTCACGCTTGCGAAGCAGCACCACGGCTGCGAGCTATGCGTGGCATCCTCGAGGAACTCCGCGGCCAGGCTCGTCGTCACGCCCATGCCCCGGCCCTCGGGCGCTTGCTCATGCACGCCATATAGCAGCGCGTCGCGATAGCCCTCGGGCCCGCTGATATCATGCCTCAGCGAGAACTCCGTCGGCGCGTGCTGTTCCCGCAAGTCTCGCGCCCGCTCGCGCCACATCTCAGACCCCATGGCGCCATTCACCTGCCAGCCGAACCCCTCCAGTTCCTCCGTCCGCTCCACATGCCACTTGCCGAAATACCCCGTCCGATACCCCGCTTTGTCCAGCTTCTGCGCCCAGTGGGGAGCGTCCGTCCGGAGGTTGCATTCGTCATCGAAGGTGCAGTGGGTCACCGTCACCACCGCATGAGAATGCGGCAGCAGCCCCGTCATAAGGCTCGCGCGCGCCGGCGAGCACACCGCGTTCGGCGTGTACCCGCGCTCGAACCGCACGCCCCGCGCCATCAGGCGGTCGAAGTTCGGCGTCTGGCACGGGTGGGCCGGATCCAGCACCCGCTCCTGCATCTGGTCGGTCATCAGAAAGAGTATGTTCGGTCTTGTCTCAGCCATGCGCGCGTCCTCTCAATCCGCCTTGTCGTTCCCCGCTGTGGCCTCCGTGGCGCAGGCATTCTTGCCTGCGGCCATCATCCGTCGCCGCTCCGTACGACGATCGTCTCGATCGTCGATGCCGTCATCCGTCGGAGGGGCCGAATACGAGATCGAAGTATCCGGACCGCATGCCGTCACCGTTTCCTCGGATGCCACTCATGCGCGCGTTCCGCGTCGTACTCCGGGTTCGGCTTGCACTCATTGGCGTGGACGTCCCGGCGCCACGCATCCAGCTCCGCCCGCATCGCTGCCGCGCGCTCGGGCATCTTCTGAGCCAGATTGCGCGTCTCGCCGATGTCCTTCGCCAGATCATACAACTCAAGCGCGCCGTCCTCGTAGAACTCGATCAGCTTGAACTTGCCCCGGCGAATCGACCCGGCCGGCGTTGAGTGATGGTAATGCGGGTAATGCCAGTAGACCGAATCGCGCTGCAGCTTGCCTCTGCCCCGCAGGATCGGCACGAGGCTCTCGCCATCCAGCCAGTGCCCCGAGTCACCCGTCGTGCCCGCGGCCTCCAGCATCGTCGGGTAGAAGTCGGGGCTTGTTACGGGCGTGCGGTTCACGCTGGTCGGTCGCACCTTCCCCGGCCATCGCACGATCAGCGGCACTCGAATGCCGCCCTCGTACAGCGTCCCCTTCTCACCGCGCAGAGGGCCGAGGCTATCGACCACCTCGCCTTTCCCATCGAAGCGCCGGATCAGCCCGCCGTTGTCCGAGTAGAAGATCACCATCGTCTCATCCGCGATCCCCAGCTCATCCAGCTTCCCCATCACCTCGCCCGTGCTCTCGTCGAGTTGCTCGATCATCGCCGCGTACGTGGGGTGACAGGGCGCCTGCATCTGCTCGGCGCGCCGCTCGTACTTCCCGACGAGCTGCCGTCGCGCCTCAAGCGGAATATGCACCGTGTGGTGACCCATGAACAGGAAGAACGGGTCATCGCGGTGGTCCGTCATGAACTGCAGCGACGCCTCGGTAATCCCGCCGATCCGCTTGTCGCCGGCGTTCGGCACGTGGGGCATCGAGAGATCGAATCCATGCTTGTCGGGCAGAGAATCCTGCCCTCCCAGATGCCATTTCCCGATGCTCGCCGTGGCGTATCCGCTCCGCTTCAGCGCCTCCGCGACCGTCACTTCCTCGGGCGGCAGTTGCAGGTTGAATTCCGGCACGATCAGCTTCTCATACGGCCGCCAGTGGCCGGGGATGAAGTCCGTCACGTTCACGTGCGCGGGGTATTTGCCAGACAGAATGCTCGCTCGCGTGGGCGAGCAAACCGGACACGCCGCATACGCGTCGGTGAACCGCATCCCTTGCGAGGCGAGCCGATCGATGCTAGGTGTATCGACGAACGCGTTCCCGTAGCACGGGAGGTCCGCCCACCCCATGTCATCGACCAAGATGAACACGAAGTTCGGCGGCCGCTCTTGCGCGCCGGCCCTCACCGCGGCGCCCGCCGCAATCGCTCCCGCCCCAGCCTGAGCCAGGAACTTGCGCCTACCCATCCGTTCGCCCATTCTCTCACCTTCTCCGTAGCACCGGCGCCCTCGCCCGTGCATGCCATCCCTTAGCCGTCACCCTACTTCGCCGTCCTTGGTGACCTTGGTGACCTTGGTGGTTCATCTCTTCCGTCGCCGTCCCTACTCCGCCGGCACGAAGTCCCTCTCCGCCGTCGAGTAAACCACGATCATCTCCGCGTCCCCTTCACCCACGCACTTCGCGTTGTGGAACACGCCCGATGGGATGCTGATCACGTCGCCCGGCTTCATCCGAACGCATTCCAGGTCATCCGCATAGTGCTCGATCTCGCCCGATAGCAGGTAGAGCAACTCATCGCACGTGTCATGCCCGTGGCGCGGGTTGCTCATCCCCGCCTTGATGACCACGCGCCCCAAGGTCAGCGTCGCCGAGTTGCCCGCTTCGCCGCTAATCGGCCAGGCCTTCGAGCCCCAATCATCGTCATCGCGCGGCGTCTGGCTCGTGTCCACAACCGTCGTCTTCATCTTCGCGTCGCTCATCGTTTCCTCCGGATAGTCTGGGCGCTCACGCGCGCTCCGCCTTGGGCTGAGCGTCCCCATGAGTGTGGTTCCACAGATGCCCCAGCCGCTTGTCGCCCTCGAGCGTCGTCTCGAAGTAGACCGCCTTGATCGCCTCGCGCACGCGCGCCATATCGTGGTGATGCCCCATGCCTGTCGCCACGCAGTCACCGACCTCGATCTCGAAGTGAGTGTCCTCCGAGACCGCCGTGCCCGAGCCCTCGAAGATGATCCAGTACTCATCGCAGTCGTGGTAGTGGCAGTCGAAGCCCGTCCGTTTCTCGTAGCTGACCGCATCGCCTCGATCCTCGTCCACATCGACCTTCGGGCCCGCGAAGATCCCCGAGCCGCCCGTCTCCTCACCCCAGTGGCCGGCCATCCGGATCACGGTCGTGTCATGCAGCACCGCGACCACCTTGAAGCAATCGTATGGCCGGTCCGGACCGATGTCGAGGTTCGCGCCCTCGCGGGCATTTGTCTCATCGACGCCCCACGCGACATGGCACCAGCCCTTCCCCACGATCAGCTTCTCGCGCTGCCCGATCCTCGGGAAGACATGCGTCTCGCCGGGCTTCAGCTCCACGATATCGAACTGCTCCATCTCGGCCCATTCGGGCGCCTGATTCGGCCCGGCCTTGAAAACTGGCATTCCGCACGTCCCCCTATGACTCGTCTCGCTGGCAGCGTCGATTGCATTTCACGCTCCCGCGCCGACACTCCTGCGTCGCCGATGAATGTCCTCCGGCCCTCGCCGTCGAATCACTAGGCGCCCGCGTAGCGACGGGGCTCCTGCCCCGTCGGACTAGGCGCCGTCGTAGGTCGGGTTTCCTAACCCGACGCTGTTCGCCGTCGTAGGGCAGGCGTCTCGCCTGTCGCCGTCCGCCGTCTTAAGGAGAACCACCATGACCCGCACCATCACCGAACCATCCCGCCAAACGCCCGTCCGCGCCGAGGTCGATGTTCTCGTCTGCGGCGGCGGCCTCGGCGGAGTCTCAGCCGCTGTCGCCTCGGCCCGCGCCGGCGCGAAGACCCTCCTCGTCGAGCGCAACGGGTTCCCCGGAGGCGTCGCGACGGCCGGCGCGTGCTGCTCGGTCTTCAACTGTCTCTACACGCCCAGCCACGAACTCGCCGTGCGCGGCAACGCGCTGGAGTTCGTCGATGCGCTCGCCCGCGCTGACGGATCCGGTCCCAACTGGCACGATCACAAGGGCCACATCATCCACGATCTCGAGCGCGCCAAGCTAACGCTCATTGACCTCCTCGAGGACGCCGGCGCTGACTACCTCTTCGACGCGCCCGCCGCGGGTGTCCTCATGGAGGAAGATGCCCTCCTGGGCGTCTGCATCGAGAGCAAGTCCGGCCGCGAGGCGGTTCTCGCCAAGACCGTCGTCGATGCCACGGGCGACGCGGATATCGCCCATCTATCCGGCGCGCCCGTCCGCACCACCGGCGCCTGGGCCAAGCACAGTTATCCGTTCCGCGTTGGAGGCGTCGATGTCGATGCCTTCGTCCAGTACTTCGCAGACCATCCCGATCAATACCCGCCCTACATGGACATCGATTGGGATCTCGACGGAGCCCTCGCCCACTACGAAGCGACCGGCACGCTTCTCTTCCCTCATGG
>CAZKUN010000382.1:0-6671 GCA_964555935.1 uncultured Armatimonadia bacterium
GGTTCGTCCTACTTCCCGCCCCTTCCCGAGAGTCGCGCTCTCAGTGGGTTCGTGCGGGTTTCGTCACCGGTCACAGTTGCGGGGCAGCGACGGTTTCTCACCGTCTTCCCATGGGCGATTGCATCCTCGCCCGCGCCACAAGCTGATCCTATTCAATTGTATTCTGAAGTTACCAGCCTTCGGGTCCACCGTCAAGAAGGACCTTCGGCCTGGATTCCTACTCCCCAATCCTCGACTTCAGCCGTTCGATCTCCGGGTGGAGTTCGCCGCTCTCGATCAGCCGGAGTTGGTCCTTAGTCAGCATCGCGCGCGAGGTGGTGTTGGCGATGGCCAATAGCTCCATGAGTCGGATCTCGTCCGCGCGGGCGGCGTTCGGGCTGAGGTAATCTCCGACCGCGTAATCGAGGTCGGTCTGGGTGACGGACTTATGCCCCTCGAAGACGGATCTGCGCTGCGCTAGCCGGATGATCTCCCGTAGGTCCGCGCCCGAGTAGCCGGCTGTCTTCTGCGCGATCTCGTCGAGCTTCGTCCCGCGTGCCTTGATCCCGAGCGTCTTCAGGATCACCCTCAGGATCGCCTCGCGGGTCGCCTCGTCGGGCGAGAGGAACGGGACCTTCAGGTCGAAGCGTCCCGCGCGAATCGTCGATGGGTCGATTAGGTCCGGGCGGTTCGTCGCCGCGCCGAAGAGGATCTTGCCCTGGTGAGACTCGTCGCTCAGGAACGCGTTGAACATCCCGAACACGCGTCGACTGACGCCGCTGTCGGAATCGCCCGTCACGCGTCGGCCGTAGCTCTGGTCGAACTCGTCGATGAACACGAACACCGGCGCCAGCACCTCGAGGTAGTGGAAGAGCTTTTCGAGGTTCGATTCCGTCGCGCCGACGTACTTGCTGAACACGTTCTTGAGTTGCACGAACGGGATCTCGCAGTCGTGCGCGAAGCACTCCATGCAGAACGTCTTCCCACATCCCGGCGGCCCCGTCAGCAGGATCCCCTTGGGCACCACATCGGCGTAGCCCTTGCGGAGCGCATCGGCGGTGTCGAGAAGCAACTGCTTCTGCATCTCCGTCCCGCCAACGGCTTCCAGCCCGTGGGCCGGCTGGACGAACTCGACGAGATCGCCGATCTCGGCCTCGATCGCGCGGCGCTTGTGCTCCGCGGTCATGGTCAGGTCGACCTTGTCCTCGGGCGTCCCGCTTCGCATGAGCGAGCCGATCTGCATCCGCGTGAGGCCGTTCGTGTTCTGGGCCAGCGCGCGCTGGCTCACATCAAGGAGCGATCTTGCGTCGAAGTCCGTCGCCCCGTTTGGCGCCAGTTCCTCGGGCGTGTTCAGAAGATACGTGATGAACGCTCGCCGCTCATCCTCGTTCGGCAGGCCGACGTCAACCACGTTGACCGACTGCCCGCGCGCGTAGAGTTCGCGATTCACGTCACCCAGCGAATCAGCGATCAGGAAGACGAAGCTGTTGCGCGCCGTCAGCCGCGGATCCGTCGCCCAGCGCCGCAGCGTGGTGAGGATGCGCCGGTCGTCGTAACTCATCATCTGAGCTGGCGCCGTCGGCACGATCTTGTCGACGAAGTCGATGACAACCGCCGCGTTATTGCGGCTGAGAAGGAAGTCCTCGAGCAACGGCAGGGCCTCGATCGGTTTGAGGTACCTCGGCCGCGCCGTCTTGGCTCCGCCCGTCCCTTGCTGGACCTTCAGGAACCGCAGGAACTCGTCCTCGTCCTTCTGCGATTCAAACGACAGCCCCTGGCCGATGTCGTAGATGAGCGTCCGCTTGTTCCCGCAGAACGCTCGGTAGATAAACTGGCGCAGGCTGACGTAGCCGTCGCGGTGAGGGAATCGATCCCTCAGCCCGTGGATGAGAAACACGGAGGCGGCTCCGGAGGTGTAGTCGCGGCGAATGCTCGCGGCCCACTCCGGGAGCTTCGCCCCGGTGGTCTTCTTGCTGGGTGCGCTCTTGGGTGAGGTCATTGCGCGGCCTGAGCCTACTCCTCGGTAGTGTCTTCGATCTGCTCGATGGCCGCCTCGAGCGCCTGGTCGTCGACGTCAACCTCGTCCATCGTCCGCTCTGCCGACTCTGGCGGGATGATCCCCAGTTGACGCTGATACTCCTCATACAGGCGCTCGGAGTCGTCCTCGATCGCGGCCATCTCCAGATCCGCCATCTGCGAGGTCACCGAATCGCCGGCGATCTCCATCCGGGCCTCGGCTCGCGCCAGCCTCTCGTCGATCCGATCGCGCATCCGGTCGACCGTCTCGGTCGTGTCGCCGATCTCAAACGCGCCCATGACCTCGGAGACTTCTTCCTGCATCTGCGCGCGCTTCGCGCGGCCGATCTGCGTCATGCACTCCTGGATCTGGTCGCGGATGCGATGCTCCCAGGCGGTGAACATGCGCTTCGTCCGCTCGGAGTTCTGCTTAGACGTTTCGAGTTGGCCGTGCGTCTCCACGAGGTCGATGCGCGCCTGCTCGAGCGCGGCGATGAGGGTCTTTGCCGCGTCCTTTTTCTCGGGTCCCATTTTGACGGCCTGGACCACCTTCGGCTCCAGGAAGCCGACCTTCTTCTCCAGGCGATCCACCTGGATCTGCAGCATCTTCTCGAGCTTCACCACTTCGGCCACTTGCCGTCGCATCTCCGGCCCGCGCGAGCGCAGGTCGTCCATGTGCTGGCGGAGGATCATCTCCGGGTTCTCAACACCGCGAAGCATCCAGCCGAAGAGGGACCGGAAGACCGCTTTTAGTCTCGCAAACATGTGGGGTGCTCTCCCTTCAGTCCGTGCCGTATCGTCGCTCTAAGGTCGTTTCGAGCGCCAAAGATCCGACGCTCGCATCTTCGTCAACCGGGCCTGCTCGCCCTGCCGCAGTCGTAGTTACGAGGCGTGTCTCGCCCGAGTTGCACGTGTCCACTGGTCAGAAGATCGCCCGCGCGAGCCACGTCACCGGAAGCGCCAGCAGGGCCATGATCACGAACATCGGTATGCCGGTGATCGCCCGCTCGCGCAGCGTCGGAGGCGTTTCCGGCGGCGCATACTGCATCTTCCGGAAGCCCGGGTCCACCACCGCGCCCACGAACAGCCCCATTGCGCCGCACCACGCCATTAGGCCCCACGGGATCAACGGTTGGTCGCCCGTGCTCGATGCCGCGGTGTCCCTGGCGATGAGCCACGCGAAGCCAGCCGTCCACCCCACGCCAGCGCATATTCCAACCAACGCCTGCAACGCGGTCTGTTTCCGTGGCGTCATCGGACCCTCCCCGTTGCCGCAATCTCAGATCCCCATCACCTTACAATGAAAAGCCAGCGCCTCTTGGATCCTGAGATCCCAATACCCCCAGCTGTGATCCCCGGGGAACTCCTCGTATTCGTGCTTGATGCCCAGTTTCTCCAAGTGCGCGTGGAACTCCCGGTTGTGCTCGATGAGAAAATCGTCCACGCCGCAGTCGAAGCGGATTTTCGGGATGTTGCGCTTGGCCTTCAGTCGCCTTGCCAGCGTGAAGCAATCGTTGTCGCGCCGCGCTTTGTCTGAGCCCAGCATCTTCTTCCAGTGCAGGTCGTGGCGTTCCATCTCTTTGTGCCGGTAGATGCTGTACGCGCCGCTGAAGCCCGTAATGCTGCCGAACATCTCCGGGAACTTCAGTCCGAGCTTCATGCAGCCATATCCACCCATCGACAGCCCGCCGATGCACCGACCTTTCCGCGAGGGAATGGTCTGGAAGGTCGCGTCGACAAACCCCACGAGATCCTGGATGATCGCCTTCTCGTATTGCGGCCCGTCGGCGAGATCGCAGTAGAAGCTCCGATCGCCGTCGGGCATCACCACGATCATCGGCGTCTCGCGAACGTACCGCTCGATGCTCGTCCAGCGCTGCCAGCCCGTGTAGTCGTCGCTCAGGCCGTGTAGCAGGTAAAGCACCGGGTACGGACCGGGTTTCTCCTGTCGGTCTGGGAGCAGCGCGTTGAACGCGACCCCTTTTTGGAGCGAGTTGCTGAAAAAGTTGACGTGAGCCAGCCCCATTCCTCATCCTCCAAGCTGGTGGTCATCTACGAAGGCCGTTCCAGCCCAGGGGACGAAGGCCCTCCATGCCGCAACAACTGCACGATTATTGCCATCCCTCTGTCCCGTAGGACAGGCGTAGGGAAACTCAGCGAGTTACCACGCCGGTCGCCGTCTGTAGGAGGGGTTTCAACCCCGACGCCGTTGCCGTCTCGGACCGCGAGCTTCCAGCTCGCACTGCACCGATCCGTCGTAGGACAGGCGTCTCGCCTGTCGCCGCTGTCGTCTTGGACCGCGAGCTTCCAGCTCGCACTGTCGTCCCTCCGGAGGCCATGCCCGTGGAAAAGTGGATCAGCCACCCCGATGCCGTCGAAGCCAAGGTCGCCGAGTGGCAAGAGCGCCACTCGAGGCTCCTCCACGTCGACACCATCACCCAGCCCACGGGCCGACCCGTGTTCGCGCTCACGATGTCTGACATCGGCGTGCCGGACGATCAGAAGAAGAAGCTCCTCGGCTTCGTGCCTCACGCTCACGAACCGGCGCCGAATGCCGCCTGCATGAACGTGATGAATATGCTGCTGACGGGCGAGCAACTTGATGGATCTGCTCCTTCGTTCGACGTGGAGACCGCCCGCGAGAAGCTTCTCGTAACCTTCATCCCCGATGCCAATCCCGACGGCACCGCCCGCGCGCCGGTCGAGTACTGGGACGGCTACGAGTACACCAACGACGAGTTCTGGGCGTGGATGCGCGGCCCCGATCGCGAGACGGGGCTGATGTGGAAGCGCGTGGATATCTTCGATACCCGCGTCGAGGAGAACTTGCCGACGCGCCTGGGCATCGTGTACGAGCCAATCAGCGAGTTCGAGCATGTCGAGCCCAATCGTCACCCGCGCTCGTCGCTGATGCGCCACATCAAGGCGCTTCGCGAACAGCGGACCTACGACGCGCTGCTAAGCCTCCACCAGACCGAGTTCGTCAACTCCGACCGCAATTGCATGATCATCCTGCCTTGCATCTACGACGATCAGCCCGAGGAATTGCGCGAGTACGAGATGGCGTGGGCGAGGCAGATCGTCGATGCGTGGACGGCGGCTGGCGAGCGTCCGATCGAGAACATCAAGCCCCTCGGCTACACCGGCGAGCAGCGGCAGTACTTCATCAACGTGTGGGGGAATCTCTACGACGAGACGCCGCTGGTCACCTCGGAGGTCCAGAACAACAACCCCGCAACGCCTCCCGAGACGCAGCAACTCCTCACCGAGATCGCGATCACCGAGACCATCGAGCGTCTTCTCGAATAGCACGCGCCGTCCACTGCCGTCGCCCGCGCAACCACCGCCATCACTAGTAGAGGAGTGTTGACATGTCTCTAGCCTCGTCGTTCTGGGACGGCAAGTCGTACGCCGTGGTCGGGGTCCGTGCTCCTGGCCGGAGGCTCATCAAAGAGTTCGTGAAGTCTCTTGAGGCTGCTGGGAAGTCCTTGTGGTTGGTCGATGAGGATACGGCGCCTTTCGATGGTCGCGAGGTGCATGCCGGCTTCGAGGGCGCGCCGGGCGACCTCGATGGCGCGCTCATCGTGTGCGCGCCGGAACAGGCCGCGTCCGCCGTGGGCGCGTGTGTCGATGCCCGGATACCCAAGCTCTGGCTGGACACCAGGGGTGACTCCAGCGTGGCGGCAGACGCGGCGCTTGAGGCCGGCTTGCCCTGCGTCGTCGAGGCGTGTCCGCTGACCACAATACCGGGCGCGATGTGGCTACACAGGGCGCACGGCTGCGTGGCGACCTGGATGGGACGCATACGCGAGGTGCATCCCGGAGACGAGGCGCGTTAGCCCGCCAGCCCAGTCGGTACCAATCATAACGGTCGAAGTCCGCCCGCTTCACAAGGAGACCAGTCTCATGGCAGCAGAGATATTGGGCATCAGCGGGAGTCCGATCGAGAATAGCAACACGGATCGTGCGGTGAAGAGAGTGCTGGACGCGACAGGGATGGAGAGCGAGTTCATCAAGCTCTCCGATCACAGCGTGCAGCCGTGTCGGGCGTGCCTGAAGTGCGTCCAGACCAACCGGTGCGTGGTGCCCGACGACGGGCCAATGCTGGCCGATAAGTTCCAGGCGGCGAAGGCGTTTGTCCTGGGCTCGTACCCGCCCTTCAGCAGCATCGATGCGTGGAGCAAGAGCTTCATGGAGCGGATGTACGCGCTTCGACATCTGAAGCTCCTGACCGCGGGCAAGGTCGGGGCGTCGGTGATTACCTCCGCCTGCCCGCCGGACGTGGAGGGCATGCCGCCATCCGCGGAGATGGCGCAGAAGGCGATTGGGTTCTGGATGGGCGCCTTCGGCATGGAGAATCTGGGTGGGATGGTGATCCTGGGCAACGTGCCATGCATCGCGTGCGGGGTCGGGGATGAGTGTCCGGTGAGCGGGATCAAGATGATGGACCCCGAGGGGACGGTTGAGTCGGTGGGCGTGAACAGCATCGACGATGACGCGGGGGTGCTCGCGCGGACCGAGGAGCTGGGCCAGCAGATCCGGGCGGCGGTCGACGCGGCGGAGGAGTAGCAATCGCATTGAGAAATGGTACCCCGGGGCATGAACAGCCCTGGTCGTAGCTACCCCCACTGCTCCCGCACCCACGCCAGCGCCTCCGCCTTGTTGCGGAGGCGCCC
>CAZKUN010000383.1:0-6651 GCA_964555935.1 uncultured Armatimonadia bacterium
GTGACCATGCCAACGCTCAAGATCATCTACCGAAACCCAGCCGACCTCGTCCGCCCTAACAGTTCGATTAGCGTGAAACCTCTGCTGCGCATCATCCATCTGCCTCCTTTGTCCATGTTTTGGGTTGCAGTAGGCATCGTCGGTCCTACGCTCACCTCCTCACAGTTCGGCCATGGTACTCCGGAACAGACCACCAATTCCTGCCATGGTGTCCTGCATCCACTTAATTACATCAATTCGACATTCAGGATCTGGATCCCTGCACGCCTTTCCGCGATCTCCGTAATCTTCGGGCGAGTCGCAGGAAACTCCTCAGGTCGCAGATCGGCACAACTCGATGGATTTTTCCTGGAGGCGGCCCCAAGCGGAGGTCTCCGGTGAGACCATACGGAAACTCCCGTCGTCAGTTCATGAACCCGATATGGGAAGGCAAACTTGACGTTGCCGAGGGCGCCGCTACCGGCTCTCGGCAACAGCCGCGAGGAATAGATGATGAGCGACGCATTCAAAGCTGTACAGGTGACGGAGAAGGTCTGGTGGGTCGGCGCGATTGATTGGAACATCCGCGATTTCCACGGTTACATGACGGGGCGGGGCACGTCCTGGAACGCCTACATTGTCATGGGCGACGAGCCGATTCTTATCGACGCGGTGAAGAAGGACGGCCTCGATGAGATGAAGGCGCGGATCGGATCGGTCATCGATCCCGAGAGTATCCAGCACATCGTCAGCAACCACACGGAGATGGATCACTCCGGCACGTTGCCGGAACTGGTCGAGTGGTTGAAGCCCAAGACGCTGTTCGCCTCCAGAAACGGCGCCAAGGCGCTGCCCATGCACTTCGATGTGGGCATGGACATCACCGCGGTCGAGGACCTGGGGTCGGTGAACCTCGGTGGCTCGGAACTGACGTTTATCGAGACGCGCATGGTGCATTGGCCGGACAACATGTTCACGTACTACGCTAACGACGGGGTGCTGTTCTCGAGCGACGGGTTCGGCATGCACCTTGCGTCGGCCGAGCGCTTCACCGATGAGATCAACCCCACGGAGATTCACCACGAGTCGGCTAAGTACTTCGCCAACATCCTTCTGCCGTTCACGCCTCAGCTCGCGCGCGTCCTGGAGAAGGTGGAGGGGCTGAACCTGCCCGGTCAGGTCATCGCCAGTGACCATGGTCCGATCTGGCGCGGCGGCCTCGATCGTATCGTGGGGCAGTACTCCAAGTGGTGCGAGCAAGAGCCCACGACGAAGGCTGTCATTGTCTTCGATTCGATGTGGGACAGCACCAAGGCGATGGCGGCGTCGATCGCCGACGGGGTGTACGGTGCGGGCGCGCATCCGCACGTTACATCCGCCCGCGCGACGCACCGAAGCGATATCATGACCGAGGTCCTCGATGCGGGCGCGCTTCTGGTCGGGAGTTGCACGCTAAACAACAACATCTTCCCGTCGATCGCGGACCTGATGACCTACATGAAGGGCCTGCGTCCGCGGAACCTGATCGGCGCGGCTTTCGGGTCCTACGGTTGGAGCGGCGAAGCCGTTAAGCAACTCAACGCTATCCTTGAGGCCATGAAGGTCGACGTCGTCCACGAGGGCATCCGCGTCAAGTGGGTGCCGACCCAGGAGGACCTCGCCCAGTGCCGCGAGCTGGGCGAGATGGTGGGCAAGATGCTTGTTGACACCTGCGATGGCGCGTGAGGCGTTGCGGGCCGGCGAAACGCGGCCTGCCGCCACGTGCCAGGAAACAATACGGAGAGGCATCACTATGCAGAAGCACGTTTGCGACGTCTGCGGCTATGTGTACGATCCGGCTGATGGCGATCCGGACAACGACATTGCTGAGGGAACCGCGTTCGAGGACATTCCGGATGACTGGTCTTGCCCGGTCTGCGGCGCGGATAAGAGTGAATTCTCACCGACGGACTAGAAGTGGTTTCAAAACCCCCGTAGGTCGAAGCTCTAGCTTCGACCCGTCCAGCTGTTGGGGTTTTGAAGCCGCTTCTAGTACCGAATTTCATGCGCAGGGGGCATTGCCCGACGCTCCTCAGCCCGCACGGCGACTGTGCTGCGCCGCTCGACTGTCATGCGTCGCGGCGAGACTTGGAGTGGGTCGCCAGCCGATTAACGCCTGAGTTCAGGGCCTAAGTCGGTGTCTCAAAAAATGGCGGGCAAGAAAGATTTGACACGGGGAACTATTGTGGTATAGTAGTACCTTAATGCGTGTAAGGAAGCGGCGAGACCCTTCGCCGAGAGCCGTAGACCAGAGAGAATTGAGGAGAATTGTGATGCGGGCAGTACGTGCGATTGTTCAGATCGACGAAGACAGATGCACGGGTTGTGGGGAGTGCATTCCTAGCTGTGAGGAAGGTGCCATCGAGATCGTGGATGGCAAGGCGAAGCTGGTTGCGGACGTGTATTGCGATGGCCTGGGCAACTGCCTGGGGACGTGCCCCGAGGAGGCAATTACCATGATCGATCGAGAGGCCGATGGGTTCGACGAGGAGCAGGTCCAAGAGCGCCTGAAGGAGACCGGACACGATGAACCGACCGCAGCCGCGAGCTGCCCCGGTTCCGCGGTTCTGAACCTGAAGGAGGAGCCGGTCTGTGACTGCCCGACCACCGCGTTGAAGCCGCAGGCGGCGGCCGGCGGCCGAGGGATGGGGCTTAGGTGCCCGCGCTCCGTCGACGAAGCCATTGACGCCGAAGAGGAAGAGGAGCGCGTGGCCGCCGAGGGCGGGCCTCGCGAGTCTCAGCTAGGCAACTGGCCGGTCCAGCTCAAACTGGTCCCGGTCGAGGCCCCGTACTGGGATGGCGCCGACGTGCTGATCGCCGCCGATTGCGCGCCCTTTGCCGCTCCGGACTTCCACGAGCGCTTGCTGACCGACCACGTCCTCACGATCGGGTGCCCGAAGCTCGACGAGGGCGAGCTGTACGTCAAGAAGCTTGGGCAGATCTTCGCCCGAAACAGCATCAAGTCGGTCCACATCGCCCACATGGAAGTCCCGTGCTGCCTCGGGCTGGTTCACATTGTCAGCGCCGCCCTGCAGGAATCGGGCAAGCAGATTCCGACATCCACGACGGTTATCGGCATCCGTGGCGAGATCCTAGAAACGAACCCGCTAACGGTAGGCGTTGGTTAGAGTAGGGGGTGAGCACGATGCCGCCAATGAAATGTCCGGGACAAGACTACCGCTACTGGCAGCCGGAGGACATCTACGAGGTCCCCTGCCCGGCGTGCGAAGCTCCGGTCGAGTTCTTCAAGAACGATGCCACCCGCAAGTGTGAGAACTGCGGCTACACGTTCGTGAATCCAAAGCTCGACGTGGGTTGCGCCGAATGGTGCCCGCACGCCGAGAAATGCAGTGCTGTGCAACACGGCCTAATCCCGAAGAAGGATGCGTCGTGATAATGCGATCGTTTTGGGCGGCTACGGGCTGCCCAGCATGTGCCAAGTCGTGAAAGGAGATCCGATTTAGTGTTTTGCTATCAGTGTGAACAGACCGTTCAAGGTGTAGCCTGCACGCAGCATGGAGTATGTGGTAAAGACCCGCGAGTCGCAGCCCTCCAGGACCTACTTATCCACGCCGCCAAGGGGATCGGCCAGTATGCCCACCGCGCTCGGGCAGCGGGCGCGAGCGACGCGCAGATCGATGTCTTCACGGTCAAGGCGATCTTTACGACGCTGACCAACGTGAACTTCGACGAGGCCCGCTTCGTCGCGTACATCCGCGAAGCCGCGGCGGCCCGCGATCGGGCCAAGGCTCTCTACGAGGGCGCTGTCGAGAACCCCGAGACACTCTCCGGCCCCGCCACCTGGGAGCCCGCCGCCGACGCCGACGGTCTGGTCGCTCAGGGCGTGGCTGTTGAGATCACGAAGCGCAAAGAGGCGCTGGGTGATGACATCTCCGGTCTGCAGGAGCTGCTGACGTACGGCCTGAAGGGCCTGGCGGCGTACGCCGACCACGCGCAGATCCTCGGGCAGGAAGACGATGCCGTCTACGCGTACGTCCATGAGGCGCTCAGCTTCCTCGCGGACGACCCGACGGACGTAGACGCGCTGGTCGGCCAGTCGCTGAAGTGCGGCGAGGTCAACATCAACGTGATGGCGCTGCTCGACACGGCCAACACCGGCACCTACGGCACGCCCGAGCCGACTCCGGTTCGGATCACGCCTGTTGCCGGCAAGGCGATCCTCGTCTCCGGTCACGACCTCAAGGACCTGGCGGACATCCTCGAGCAGACCGAGGGCAAGGGCATCAACGTCTACACCCACGGCGAGATGCTGCCATGCCATGGCTACCCGGAACTTAAGAAGCACTCGCACCTCGTGGGCAACTACGGTGGCGCGTGGCAGGATCAGCGTAAAGAGTTCGCGGCCTTCCCGGGCGCGATCGTGATGACGACAAACTGCATCATGAATCCGACCGATGAGTACAAGGACCGGATCTACACGCTCGGACTGGTCGGCTGGCCCGGAGTCAAGCACATCGCCAACAGCGACTACACGCAGGTGATCGATGCGGCGCTGGCGGCTCCCGGCTTCACCGAGACGGAAGAGGAGAAGACGATCCTCACCGGCTTCGGCGCGGCGGCTGTGCTGAGCCATGCGGAGACCATCATCGGCGCGGTGAAGGGCGGAGCGCTGAAGCACTTCTTCCTCATCGGCGGCTGCGATGGAGCGAAGCCCGGACGCAACTACTTCACCGAGGTTGCGGAGCAGGTCCCGGACGACTGCGTCATTCTCACGCTGGCGTGTGGCAAGTACCGGTTCAACAAGCTTGAGTTCGGAGAGATCGGCGGCATCCCGCGTCTGCTGGACATCGGCCAGTGCAACGACGCGTACTCGGCCGTGAAGATCGCTCTCGCGCTCGCGGATGCATTTGAGTGCGGCGTGAACGATCTGCCGCTGTCGATGATCCTGTCGTGGTACGAGCAGAAGGCGTGCGTCATTCTCCTGTCGCTGCTGCACCTGGGCATTCAGGGCATCAAGCTCGGGCCGAGCCTGCCCGCGTTCATCTCGCCCGCCGTGCTCAACGTGCTTGTTGAGAACTTCAACATCGCGCCGATCGGCACGCCGGAGGACGACATCAAGGCCGCGCTCGGCGAGGCGGCTGGATAGAGTTGGTTTCACCCCCAATGACCCGTCTCGTCGGATCTGGAGATCCGACCTACGGGGGGTGAACCCAGTTCAGGCGGGCAGTTGGTTCTTCACACGGGGGCCCGGTCCTTCCCACCGGGCCCCCTCCCGCCGGGCAAGGGCGGCCGATTTACGTGGGCTTGATGGGGGCAGACAGCGATGAGGCTTGATGCGCCGGACGAAACCACCCAACCTGAGGGGGCTGCCCGCTCCTCTCAGGCTGGGGAAAGCCCACCCCAAGAATCGGTCGCCCAGCCCGGCAACTCACCATTCCTCCGGAGTCCGTTCTCAGCCACGATCCCCCGCCAACACGGCGCTTGGTCAATTCTGCTCGTCGGATATGCGGTCGGGGTCGCGTGCGCATCACGCGTCAACGGTTGGGCAGCGGTCGTCTTGCTGGTTGCCGTCGTGCTTGGGTTCATCGCGCGTCACGCGGCAGTGACGTACCTGCGGATCCGCGACGCCCGGCGCGCGGCGGTAGGACGGCTGACCGTTGTCTACGGCTTGCTCGCGCTTGGAGCTGCGCTTGCGCTTGTGCTGGGATTTGGGTTGCTGCTTCTGATCCCGATCGGCGTGGTCGGCGCGGTGCCAGCAGGTATATCGACCGTGCTGGAGCGCAAGCGCCTCGACCGGACGGCGATCGGCGAGATCATCGGCATTATCGGGTTGAGCACGGTCGTGATCGCCGCCGGCTACTGCGCGTCAGGAACATTGGGCGCACGAGAGCTGGGGGTGTGGGGGATAGGGACGCTGTTTTTCTGCGCGAGCGTGCCGCACGTGAGGTACCTGGTGAGGTTCCGGCCGACGCGCGAGACCCCATTTGGCGAACGGCTGAGTGCAGGGAGTCCATCGCTTCTCTTCCACGTCGTATCGATAGCCATTGTGGGTTGGCTCGGGCAGGCCGGCGTTGCGCCGAGTCTTGCTTTCGTGGCGCTCGTGCCCATAGCATTGAAGGCCTTGCTGCCTGTTCTGCGCCCGCCGACAGGTGAGTTCAGTATCAAGCGGATTGGTTTCGTTGAGCTTGGGCATAGCGTTCTGTTTGCCGTGCTGATGGGGTTGGTTTATGGGTTGGGGTGAGGAGCCCATCAGGTGCTGGCGAGTGAGATGGATGCGCGCATTGCGTGGTTGTTTGGATGTTGGAGCGACCGGCGTGTCAGGGCCCGGCATCGGGTTCGTGGCCGGGCTGGTAGCGCAGCACGATCGCCGGCGCGCCCGCCACAATGGCGCCGGCTGGGACGTCCTTGGTGACAACCGAGCCCGCTCCGACGATCGCACCAGGACCGATCTCGACCCCCGGCAGCAGCACCGAGGTAGCGCCGATGTACGCCCCCTTGCGCAGGATGATGTGCTTCTCGTCCGCCTCCAGGCCTCGTCGGTACCCGTGCGCGACGAAGGTGACGCCAAAGGACACCGTCACGCCGTCCTCGATGACGACGTTCTGGGGCATGTAGTCCTCCATGTAGCCGCCCATGCCGATGAATCCGCCCCGCCCAATGCGCGCGCCGGTC
>CAZKUN010000384.1:0-1125 GCA_964555935.1 uncultured Armatimonadia bacterium
CCCGTAGCCCTGGTCGTCGGTCATGATGATGATGACATTCGGGCGCTCCATCGGCATCAAGGGTCCTTCCCTTCCTGTCTGGTTGGCTGCCCCTTCGCCATGGTTACCTCTGGGAACTCCGTGCTGATGGTGAAGGAGGTTCTCCGCAGAACGGGCCGATCGCTGGTTCCGCGATCAGACGTGCAGGCTTCCGGGTACCGGATGGTGAAGCGTTGCCGCAGAGCGTAGGGCCGCTACGCCCACGCCAAAGCCCTGGTCACCCGCCAATGAACCTGAACCTGCCCACAACCCGCCGCGATTTCCTCCGCGCCGCCGGTCTCGGCGCGGCGGCGCTCGCCGCGTCACCTCGAGATTTGCTCGCCCAGAATGCGGGAGGCCCTACCATGCGCCCGAACATCCTCATCGTCGTCGCCGACGATCTCGGCTGGGGCGATGTCGGCTACCACGGCTCCAATATCCGCACCCCCAACATCGACTCCCTCGTCGCCGGCGGCGTCGAACTCGATCAGCACTACGTCTGCCCCATGTGCACGCCGACGCGCGCGTCGCTGATGAGCGGGCGCTTCTGCAGCCGTTGGGGCAACCGCGCCCTGAAGCCCTCGAACGAGCGGGTGTTCCCCTTCGGCACGGAGACCCTCGCCTCCGCGCTCCGGAGCACCGGTTACGACACCGGCATCTCCGGCAAATGGCACTTGGGCTCCCTCCCCGAGTGGGGCCCGAACCACTTCGGCTTCAACCGCTCTTACGGCAGCCTGGCCGGCGGCGTGGGGTGTTACGATCACCGGTACAAGAAGGGCCCGTACACGTTCACCTGGCACCGGAACTGCGAGCTGATCGAGGAGGATGGCCACGCGTCGGATCTTATCGGCGCCGAGGCCGTCGGCTGGATCCGCGAGAGGCGCGAGCCATGGTTTTACTATGTCCCCTTCACCGCCGTGCACATCCCCGTCGAGGCGCCGGAATCCTACATCGCGGACTATGCGGGGAACACGTACGACGACGATCCCGAGAAGGACGAGGCCTACAAGCGCTACGCGGCCTACGCGACGCAGATGGATGACTGGATCGGCCGGATGGTCTCGGCCCTCGATGAGACCGACCAGCGCCAGAACACGCTGATTCTCT
>CAZKUN010000384.1:1135-6620 GCA_964555935.1 uncultured Armatimonadia bacterium
GATTCTCTTCCTTTCCGATAATGGCAGCGCGCGGAGCTGGCGCTACCAGGGCCTCTACCCGGGCACTTACCCCGAAAGCCCCGTCCTCGGCAGCAACCTGCCCCTCCGAGGCTGGAAGTCGCAGACTTACGAGGGCGGCATTCGCACGCCCGCGTTCATCCACTGTCCGTCCCTGCTGAGCCCCGGCAAGGTCACGGCGCCGCTACACGCCATCGACTGGATGCCCACGCTCTGTTCGCTCGCGGGCTACGAGCCGCAACGCGACCTCGCGTGGGACGGGGAGGACGTGTGGCCACTGCTCACCGGCGATTCTCCCGAGCCTCGCACGCTCTACTGGCCCTTCGCGGGCGACAAGTGGGCCATCCGGCATGGCGACTGGAAATTGCTGCAGATGGGCGACCACAACCCGGAGCTCTACAACCTCGCCGACGATCCTTGCGAGAAATCCGATCTCGCGGACCAGTCACCGGACCGGGTCGCGGAACTCCAAGACCGGCTGGCCCAGATGCGCGCGCAGGATTCAGCCGAACGCCCCCCGGACATTCTACCGTAGACGGACGACCGAGGTACCCGTGCCCGTCGCAACTCACAGACCGAGGGCGTAGAGTTTGCCATCGCCTGCCGTCGCCAGAATCTCGGCCTTGCCATCCCCATCGAGGTCGGCCGCAGCGATATGGGTGATAAGACCGCCGGCCTTGAACACGCCCAGCGTCTCGGTGGCGGTGATGACGTGAACGCTACCATCCTCGGTGCCGACGACCACCTCCGGCGTGTCGTCACCGGCAACGTCAGCGGTCAGCAGGCCGGTCACCGCGCTTCCCATGTTCCGCTGCCACAGAACCTCGCCCGCCGCGTCCAGGCACAGCACGTAGCAGTTGCGGCTTCCCACCAGCACCTCCGGCAGCCCGTCTCCGGTCAGATCCGCGGCCACGGTCTCGCGGACCTCGGCGCCCATGTCGAGGGCCCACAACGCGTCTCCCCCGAAGGCCTTCGCGTGAACGCCGCCGATGCGCGAGCCACCGATCAACTCCATCTTGGCGTCGCCATCGAGGTCGGCCAACTCCGTGGCGCACGGGGATGAGTGATACCCCATGCCCAGCGCGCCGATCTTCTGCCCATCCCATTGGAACAGACCGGCGTCGTTGTATCGCGTCCCGATGAGGGCCGCCAGTTTCCCGTCGCCCATGAGATCGCCAAGCGCGATGCTGAGAGCCGGGTGCGCCCAGTTGAGCGTGCCCCACAGTTGCTGACCCGCGTGGTCGAAGGCGTAGGCGAACCAGTTGCTGTTGCCCGCCACCACCTCACCGTCGCCGTCACCATCGATGTCATCCACCTGCAGCACGGTGAAGTTGCCTGGCGCGGGCTCGATCTCCGGCACGTACCTGTCCTTGGGGCTGTCGATGGTCCACAGGACCCCGCCGGATCCATCGAGGCAGAGCATCTTGCGGCTGCTAGTGGAAGCCACGATGCTCGGCCCGCTGAGGTCCCCCGCCGCTAGGGCGACGGCCCTCGCTTCCATCACGTGCTCCCATACCAGCGTCCCCGCCCCGTCGTGCAGTCGCACCGTGTCCTCAACCGCGACCGCGACTTCATCCACGCCGTCGCCATCCACGTCAACCACCGCCAGCGGGCCCGGGACGCGCGTGCGGACGACATCGACATCAACCTGTTCGACAGGGCGCTCGAACACCGCGAACTCGCGGATCGCCGTCCGAGCCGTGTCGAACTCGGTGACGCGCAACCGCACGCGCGAGGTGGTCACGGGGTCGAAGGTATGCACCCACGTGGCGCCGTCAATGCCGGTGATCGCATCGTCGATCGACACCCACTGCTCGCCATCCCACGACTGCAGGTCTTGCCCGTCGAGAGCCGGGCGATACATCTCGCTGTAGTGATGCGCCCACACCTGCGACACGACTTGGGGACTCGGCCACTGAATGCCGAGGTCCTTGGGCACGTCCATCGCGTGGTTGGCGGTGCTGGAGACAGCCGCGTAAGTCTCCATGTCGCCGTCGGTCGCCCTCGGCGGGCCGCTGCCGGAGCTACCTGCCTCCCAGGACATCGCCTGGCCTGCAGCCGCGAGGTTCGGCTCCGTCTCCGTACCCTCGCCGCCCACCGGGCGGAAGATCGAGCGCGTCTCCGTCACCGCGTGGTCGGCGCTCCAGAGCACCTCAAGTTGCGCCGCCGGGGCACCCGCGGCAGTCGCCAGCCGCTCCTCGTGGGCGGTCTTCAGGGCATCAAACCGCGCGCCCAGATCTGCCTCGGACGGGCCGTCGGCCTCCGAAGCCGTGAACTCAATCAGATGCTCCCCGGGCTCCAGCGCGATCGCCGTCAGTCCGTCCGCTCCGGGGGCTCCGGGCTGCCGCTTCGCGCCGTCCACGCGCAAGGCCTGGTCCTGCCCGATCCGCAGGCCGACCTTGGCCTGCGCGCTCGCGATGATGGTCGCCTCGCCCTTGGCCCAGTCGCAGAACGCGTCCACGGGGACATCGCTCTCCAGCAGTTTCTCGCCCCAGGCGAGACTCGTACCCTCAAGCAAGTAGGCCTCGTCGCGCGACAGGTATGCGAGTTCAGCGACGGCTGTCACGCCATCCGCATCAAACTCTCCGGCGGCAATGATGACCGTGCGCCCGGGCTCGCGCACAAGCAGCGTCATATCGCCCCAACGCGCGGCGTCATACGGATACCCATCGACATTGGGCGAGTAGAAGAGGTTCAGGATCCCGGCGCTCTCACCGGCAATGAGTTGCGCCGGGCAGGTCTCGATCAGCGCGTGGCGGTCCGCCGCGGGTGGGGTGGTGGCTCGCGTTGCCAGACGCGCTTCGTTGGCGTTGATCAGGCAGAAGCGCTCCCCTCCCTGCTCGACGAGCATGCGATCGGGCCGAAGATCGACCTTGCCCATCGTCCGCCAGATCGACTGGAAGCTGAAGTCGCCGTCCTCAACCGCCTCCAACTCATCGACCACCGCGAAATACGCGTTCTTTCGCCAGAGGATGTTGCGCCGCCAATCGACACCGTTGTATCCCGCGCACTGCGTCTGGGTCATGCCGACATCGCTAAAGTCCGCGCTGGCCTCGAGGCTGGTATATCGCGGCACGGGCTCGAAGAGCCCGTCTCTGAACACGCAGATCGTGTTGTGTTCGATCGTATCAGGAACAAAGTAGCCGTTGTCAAACAGCCAGTACTTCCCGTTATCGGTGAACCCGATGATCGAATTGCCATCGGGGTGGGCGTGGTACCCGTGGGAAATGCCTCCCAGCAGAAGATACTCGTCATCGGGTGAAAACCCATCGCGGAAACTGATCTTGTCGAAGCACTTCTCAAACTCGGGAACGGGCTGACTCTCCAGCACCGCGGTAACATCTTGGCTAGCGGCCACGAGCACCTCCGAACCGTGTTCGTGGAGCCACGGCGCCAACTCGAACGCCCTGATCCCCAAGAGGTCGACAGGCTCCTCCGGCTCGATGTCCGCCACGAAGTAATGGTTGCCGAAGTAATCGGCGCTCGTCGGGGGCACGCCGGGCGTCTGGTCGTAGAACCACAGGTAGCGCCCGTCGCGCTCGAGCCAACCGGTGATCAGCAGAAGGCCGGGCACGTGGCTGCCGGTGGTGAAGCTGCTGATGTCACCAAACCCGGAGATGTAGCCCAGGTTGTTGGTGATCGTCATGGCGTAGTCGGCCATCTTGCGCAGGTTCCCGCTGAGCTGGTACTGTTCGTATTCAGGCTTCTCCAACAGGTAACACATCAGGTCGTACCACGTGATCGACCCGTAACCGGGGCAGTCCTCGGCCGGCTTCCACGACTGCATCTGAGTCGCGAACCAGTTGTCGCACCACGCTTCCAAGCCCGCGACGTCGATGCCATAGTACCGGCGGAAGTACGTGGCCGCCCACCAGTTCGCGCGCGAGTTCCAGTTGTTGCCGTGCGGCGTCGCCACAATGTCGACGCTCTGGTTGGCGCCGGGGCACTTGTTCGCATACTCCCAGACGAACCGGCTGATCTCGACCCGCTCAGAATCCGAGAAGACCGGGCTCTCCTCGATCAGATCCCAGATCACCGGGAGCGTGAAGATCCCGCGCGTGTCGCCGACTGTCGCCATCTCGCCGATGATGCCGGCGACATGCCCGACCCCCTGCCGGAAGATCTCGGCCTGCCCGGGATCGCCGAACCGATGGTATGCCAGCCCTGCCCCGCAGATCACACTCGCGGCGATCCGCATCTGGGAGGCCTTGCATCTGGCCACCTCCGCGGCGATCTGCTTGTCTGTGAGACGGGCGGGACTCGTGCTCGTGTGGACGGCAACCGCGTGGGCGGCGCTCAGATTTGGCCCAGGCGTCAGCGATTCGGCGAAGCTGCCGACTGCTTGACGCTGACCCGCCAGGTCGCTGCCTCCGAGGAACAGCACCGAACGCCCGTCGCCGAACGGATCGTGCACGGTGCGCGCGACATACCCATCCGGACCGGGAAAGCGGGCATCGGTCAGCACGAAGTGGTTGCGGTACAGATACTGAGCCGCCGCGTCGTCGAACTTGCCGATGACGATGCAGTTTCGATCACCCTCCGCCTCTGCCGCATCGACGGTCGCCTTCTCAACCGGCAATCGCGCTCCCGTGGCGACCTGGATCGCGTCGGCCAGCTCTTGCCCGAGGGCGAGCGCCTCCTCCGCCGGACCGGTAAAGATGATCGCCTTCGGATCTCCGTCTCTCACCAACTCCACCTCGAGGTGGAACGCCTTGATGGGAGGCATGGCGGGAACTTGCGCGACGGCCGAGCCCAACATCGTCGCCGCTACGAGTAGGGATGCGAAGGGCACTGGGAGCTTCATGATGGCGCCTACACCTCGGGGAGAGTTCGTTCAGTTTGGCCAACTCAAGTGAGCGAGGCAACTGGAGTGATGTTTCATCATCTGGACTCCAAGAGCCTCCGCGTCTGGTCGTGGGAGCCGTTCTCCGTGACCGCCCTCCCGGCGTCGCGCAGGAGTCCACAAGCATTTCACCGAAGACCGCTCCACACCCAGTGTCCCACCCATGGAGGCGACGATGCCCGATCTTCCCCCAATCCCCTCGCTCGAACCGCAGGATGCTCAGGGCCACCAGTTCGTCTTCTACGGCGACTGCTGCTCGGGCTCTGCCGGTCAACCACGCGAGGCAAACTTCGCGGCGGTCAATGGCGCGATCCGCCGCCTCACGCCCCAACCCGAGTTCCTCTGCTTCATCGGGGACCACATCGTCGGGATGACCACGGATTACGATGATCTGCGGCGCCAGTGGCGCTACTGGCTCGACCACGAGATGGCGTGGCTGGATCAGCAGGCCACGCCGATCTATCATGTCACGAGCAACCACAACACATACGACGCCCCGAGCGAGGACATCTGGCGCGAAGTGTTCCCCCAGATTCCGCGAAATGGACCGCCCGGCCAAGAGGGACTGTCTTACTTCGTCCGGCGCGGCGACCTGCTGCTGGTTGCGGCCAACACGTCGTACTC
>CAZKUN010000385.1:0-305 GCA_964555935.1 uncultured Armatimonadia bacterium
CGGCTTCCGCTGCGTCAGACGGGCCCCCTAGTTACTCCACGACCTCAGCCGTGATCGACATCCCAAGCTTCGAGCCCGCCGTCAGCGTCCTCGTTCGGGCGATACCGATCAGCACGGCTCCGCGCGCGTCTGCATCGATGTAGACACTCATCGCCTCAAGCGAGCCCTCGGGTAGCGTTACGCAGATCGGCGGCGCTCCGACCGCTCCGAAATGCACCTCGCCGCCCGCCAGCGCCGCCGCGTCCAGCTCGAAGGACGCCGTCGTCTCGCCATCGGGCAGCGAGAACTCGTTCGCGCCGACCATC
>CAZKUN010000385.1:315-6616 GCA_964555935.1 uncultured Armatimonadia bacterium
CGACCATCACCCCGCGCGCGTCCCCAATGTCGATGGCGACTCGGATCATCGGAGAGATCTCGCGGTCTTGCTCCTTCATCGAGTACGTGTTCACAAACTCGAGCTTGCTTCCAGAGACCCGAATCGTCCGGTCGATGCCCAGCCGCTCCTTCGACTGCGGCCCCCAGACAGCCGTCGGCTTCTTCACGCGCAGTGAGATCGTGTCATCGGTCGTATCCGTCACATCGTGCTCGCGGAAGCTCGGCCGCTCCGGGTCCTTGTGACGGTCGATGATCTCGATCCCGCCGAGGGTGGGGCAGAGGAGGTTCCTCTCGCTCGCGCGCCACAGCGCCACGCTCCCTCCGAGCCCTGGCGCCGTGCCGGCGGTCAGCCCGCCGTCTGTTACAGTTGTTAGCGGGAATCCCTCGGCCTCTCCCGTGAGGTCGATCAACTCCTGCGTGTGGTAGCCATCGTACTCGCGGATCCTGACCCCGCCCTCGCGGATTCTGCTGAGCAGCTCCGTGCCGGCGGCGAGTCGCAACGGGTCGATCTTGGCGAGGACCATCCGGTCATCTCGCAGCACGTACCGACGCTTGGCGCTGGGCATCACCTGCACGCGCGCCCACAGCACGGGGATTCCGCTCATACGTACGCGGTAGAGCAACTCGTCGTCCCCCGCCGCGAGTGCCTCCGCCTCCGCGAACAGCTTCTCCGCTCGCTCGATGAACTCCATCGTCAGCCACTTGTTCCGCAGCCGGTCGAAGATCCGAACCGTGATCTCCGGATCGCTTGCCAGCGTCTGGAGTTCGTCGAAGTACGCGCGGATAGGGGCCGCCGCCGCGCCGTAGTAGCCCGCGAAGAAGTCATCGTACAGCGCCTCGACGGACTGGTCCGGGTTCCAGAGCAGCTTCGCGAGCATCCACCCGCGCAGCTCGGTGAATTCCGCGTGCGGCCCCTCGGCCGCCCCCTGTTCGAACAGCCCGACGACGTTGTTGTCCCGGAAGAACTTGACGTTCGCCGCCAGCGTGTTGATGTTGGGGTGCGGGCCGATGTAGTTGTGGAAGTTCGTCGTGTAGTCCCAGACGTACAGCCTGTCCGCAATCGCCGACCAACCGCGCATGTCATCCACCAGCCGCACGTTCTGCGGGTAGGGGCTCACGTCAAGCGGCAGCGAGAAGTCGCATTCGATCGTGCAGAGCCGCGGCACGACATTGTGCCTTGGGCGAATCGTCTTCGGTGGCTTGCGGGTGTACTGGTACGCCAGCGTCTCAATCCAGACGTCCGGGAACTCCTGCTCGACCGCCTCCGCCACCTGGTTCACGAACCAGATCAGCGTCCCCGCAGGGGACTCCTCGCGTGTCTCGATCTCCATGCATGGCTCGCACTGGCAGTGGCCATCCCAGTCATTCTGGCTCACGCTGAAGAGCTTCGCCTCGGGGTCTTTGCGGATGCGCTCGAGAACGCGTTCGGTGACAATGCGCAGGACGTCCGGATTCGTCAGGCATAGCTGCGAGTAGCCAATCCGGCGCTCGCCGTCGATGAGGCTGAAGTACTCCGGGTGCTCGCCGAAGAACTCCTTCGGTGGCACGAGCCGGTAGAACGTATGCACGAACATCCCCTTGCCAAAGCGCGTCTTGCCGCCATGTTTCTCCTCGAGCCGCATGTGGTCGCCGTTGGCGCGGTTGCGGGCGGCATAGTCACCGTCGAGCATCTCGTACCAATACGGCTCGCGCATGGTGATGGCCGGCGTTTGCGTGTCGTCGAGTGTCGGCGGAATCGCCAGCGTCTCGTGCCGAGGAATCACGCTGTGAAATGTCGCGTACCATCGGCACCCACAGTGCCGCTCCAACAACTCGTAGACCCCATACAACGTCCCGCGCGCAGGACCGCCGGCGATGACCACATGCGGGTCTACCGCCCGTATCGTGAAGCCATCCGTCCCGAGCGCCTCGTAGTCGGGCTCCGCGCCCATGACAGTCGCCGTGAAGCGCGTGTCACCCAGCAGAATGGCCTTCGCCGGTAGTTCATCCGCATCGGTGATGATGGGCAGTCGCGCGCCGGTCATCTGCTCGACGAAGCTCTGAAGCTCCTCGGCCGCGTAGACCTGCGACGGCGAGGCTCCTTCTGGCCGGACGATGGTGTAGTCGGACGTGCCGTGGTCGGCGAGAGTAAGCATGGGGTCTGGCTCCTGGGTGAGACCAACGGTGGTTAGTAGCGCCAGCAATACGGTCGCGCATGTTGTGTTTGTCAGCAAGTCTTCGGCCTCTCATGTCCGCGGCATCTGCCGTTGAATCCGCTGGTAGTCTTCTGGCGTGTCCATATCCTCAAGCACGCCCGCGTCGTCTACGTTCAACTCCATCACCTCATCCGCATGCGCCTGCAGCAATCCTCTCAGACCCACCTCATCATGCCCCGTGAGAATCTCATCAACGTACTCCGTGGACAGCAGCAGTGGATGGCCGCGCTTCCCCGCGTAGACAGGAACCACGATGGGCGCGTTGACGGCGAGCACTGCGTCGATGATGCCCGGCGTGATGCCTGGCTGATCACCCAGGACGACCATCACCGATCTGCAGTCCGGCGGGAGCGCGCGCAGACCGCACCTTACCGAATCGAGCATCTGCGAGTCGACGTTCGGATTCGGCGTGATCTCCACATCGCGTCCGTGAAGCGCAGCGGCAATTCCCTCGGCGTCGCCGCCCACGACAACGCAGACGTGGCCAACCGCGCTGGCGAGGACCTGATCGACGATGTGTCCGATGACGCTCGTGCCGCCGTACGGGAGTAGCAGCTTCTGTCTGCCCATCCTCCGCGATGCGCCCGCCGCCAGCACGATCGCCGAGGTCATGTGGGCATCCTGTCTGACGCCTGCGTTCGACGCACTGATACGAGTTGCGCGGCGATCGAAGTGGCGATCTCCGCGACTGTCTCGGCGCCGATGTCGAGTCCAATCGGCGCGTAGACGCGGTCGAATTCGGGCTCCGTGGCGAGACCATTCTCGATGAAGCTCCGGCGCATCAGCGCGATCTTCCGACGGCTCCCCATCATGCCGATGTAGGCGGCGTCGCTGCCAATGCACGCCTCCAGCGCGTCCGCGTCCAGGTGATGTCCGCGGGCAATAATCACGACGTAGGTGTCGCGCGCGATTCCCAGTCCCGCCATCTCCCTCGCAACGTCGCCGCAGCACGTGCGGACGCCATCCGGGAACAGGCCAGGATCGGCAAACTCGGGCCGGTCGTCAATGACGATGATGTCGAATCTCAGTAGCGCTGCCTGTTTGGCGAGGGCTTGGCCGACGTGCCCGCCTCCCACGATTACGAGTCGCGGCGCGGGGGTCACTGGCTCGATGAACGCGTCTCCCGACGCGTGAGGCGCCACTGGCCCCGAGTGCCATGTCACCCTCGTCGTCGTCGGGTCCGCGCCTTCCACGGTGGTCGCGAGCCACCCGGTGCGTCGCTCCTCGATCGCTGCGACGGCCTCGGCGTAGGCCGCCCGGTCCTTCGCGGCGGTGGGATCGACAAGAATCCGGACATGGCCCCCGCAGATAGACTCTGTCGATGCCGCATCGGCCCCCGTGAGGGCTACCTCAAACACCTGCGGGACGCCCGCCACGCACGCATCCACCGCCCGCCGCTGCGCCTCAGCCTCCACCGATCCGCCCCCCAGCGTCCCCCAGATGCGCCCGTCTGCCTCGATGACCGCCTTCACACCCGCCTCGCGCGGCGTCGAACCGTCGGCGCTGAGCAGCAGGCCGACGGCATGCGGCCTGCCCGAGTCGATCAGTTCAAGGATCTTCGCGTTGGCATCCATGGAGGTGGCTAGGTTAGTACTCCGTTTGGCGCCATCGGCAGTGATCGGAGTCGCGTGCCGGTCGCGCGAAAGATCGCGTTCCCTATTGCTGGGGCGATGCCCGCGAACGGCGTCTCGCCCGCGCCGGCGGATGGCAGATCACGTCGATCGACCAGCACCGTGTCGATCTTGGGCGTGTCGCTGAAACGCGGCAACCGGTATCCGGAGAAGTCAGCGTTGGTGATCGTCCCGTTGTCGTGCTTGATGCTCTCAAAGAGCGCCGGCCCAAGCGCCATGACCGCGGCGCCCTCAAGCTGATTCCGTAGGTGCGTTGGGTTGATGACCGCCCCGCACTCGAATGCGGTGACGATGCGGTTCACTTGGACCTTGCCGCCTTCGCCCACGGTCACCTCGGCGCACGTGGCCGTGTACCCACCTTTGTCATAGCCACACGCGATGCCGAAACCTCGCCCTCCCTGCGCCGTCGCCTCCTCCCAGCCGAACCGTTCGGCGGCCGCCTCCAGCACGGTGCGGAGACGGTCGTCTGACAAGTTGGCCAGGCGGAAGACAAGCGGGTCCATGTCGAGCGCGTCGGCCATCTCATCCATGTGGGTTTCCCGCGCCCAGATATTGACCGGCGAGGCGAGCCCTCGGTAGGCCCCCTGTGGCAGCGGGCTGTCGCACGGGTGGTGCTCTATGAGTTGGTTCGCGACGTCGTACGGAGTGCCCATTCCGGGCGAGCCTGAGTTGAGGTTGTGGTACTCCCAAGCCGTCAGCTTCCCATCGCGCCTGGCGCCACTCTTGGCCGTGATGACTCCCGCCGGCCGGAAGTGATTCCAGGTCAATTCCTCCTCGCGCGTCCAGGCCACCCGCACGGGCCTCCCTGCGACCTTCGCCAGGCGCGCGGCCTCCAGCGCGGGTTGGCTCCATGTCTTGCCGCCAAATCCGTTGCCTGTGTCAACAGCAATCGCCCGCACGTTGGCCTCGGGGATTCCGAGCGCCTGGGCGACCCCCGAGCGGACGCGGAACGGCGCCTGCGTGGCCGTCCAGATGGTGACGCTATCGCCCTCCCATTCCGCGATGGCCGAGCGCGGCTCGATGGCCGCGTGGGCGATGTAATCAACCGTGTAGGTCGCCTCGATCTTCACTTCAGCCTCCGCGAGGCCCGCTTCGATCGAGCCTGCTGAGTGGCTGCCCCGCCCCCCGCCGTCGCCGGCCGTCTCGGTCAGGTGCTCGAACAGGTCTGCCTGAGACGGGAGTGTCGGTAGGTCCCACTCCGGCTCGAGCGAATCGGTCGCCGCCCGAGCATCTGCCTCGCGGGCTGCCGCCACGCCCACGAACTCGCCGTCGCGCGCTACCACGAACCCCGAGCGCGCCTCCAGAGCCGACGTGTCGACGTTGCTGAGTCGCGCGCCATGCCCGGGCGGGCGCAGGATCTTCCCATGCCACATGCCGGGGCGGCGCACGTCCGAAGCGTACCGTTTCCGCCCGGTCACGATGCTCTCCACGTCGACCTTCGGCACTGACGTCCCCACCACGCGCCACCGCTCGGGCGAGACCGTCGGCGTATCCTCCGGGATTGGTTGTACGAGTTCCTGCCCCTTCGTCAGCTCGCCAAAACTCAACGATCGGCCCGAGTTCCCGTGCGTCACCTTGCCATTGCCGATGGTCAGAGTGCTCTTGCCAACGAGCAGCTGATCGGATGCGAGGTCGAGCAGTAGCTCCCGAGCCGCGGCGGCCGCCTTGCGGAGCGGCGGAACAGTGCGCGGAGTGGTCAGGCTGCCGAATGTGCCAATGTCGAAGGGTGTCAGCGCCGTATCGCCCATCACGAGTCGCACGGCGCCGGGCTGAACGTGCAGTTCCTCGGCGATGACCTGCGTGAGAGACGTCCGCGCGTTCTGCCCCATCTCGACCTTGCCGACGTAGCCGGTGATCGCTCCGTCCTCGCCGATGTGCAGCCAGCCGGCGATTCTTTCCGGTCCGCCGCGACCGCCGGTCAACTCCGTCCGATCCTCCGCCTGTTCCGCGGATGCGGCGGAGTCCATCATCATCAGGATTGCGACCCCGCCGCCCAGCGCCGCGAGGAATGCGCGTCGGTTGACGATCGGGTCGGCGAGTATCTCGGCCGGAATGCCATGGTCTTCGAGAATCTCAGCCAGGGATCTGTCTTCCATCAGGCGCCTCCCCTCAGCGTCTCCGCCGCTTGCCTCACGGCGGCCTTGATGCGCTGGTACACCCCGCACCGGCAGATGTTGCCCTCCAACGCCTCGGCGATCTGCTCATCGGTGGGGCTATGGTTGCGGCTCAGCAGCGCGACGCCGGCCATGATCATCCCCGGCGTGCAGTAGCCGCATTGGATGGCGTCGTGGTCGATGAACGCCTGCTGCAGCGGGTGCAGTTGGCCGTTCCGGGCGAGGCCCTCGATGGTGGTGATGCTCTTCCCTTCGGCATCGGCGACGGGGCTGAGACATGACAGCGTCGGCACCCCGTCGATGAGCACCGTGCACGCTCCACATTGACCCTCGCCGCAGCC
>CAZKUN010000386.1:0-6575 GCA_964555935.1 uncultured Armatimonadia bacterium
GCGCTACCAGGTCCACGACGGGTTCATCTCAGACCCCATGATTGGCATCGCGACTCCGACGCTGCTGCATCAGCCCGACTGCTTCTACCACAGCGACGCGGACACTCCGGACAAGGTATCGCTTGAGACGCTGCGGATCGTCGGCGCTGCGGTCGCGGCCTACGCGTGCATGATCGCCGACGCCGGACCGGACGAGGCGCGGATGCTGGCGGAGCTTTCGCATGCGCGCGGGAAGGACGGGCGTGTGGCCGAGTCGGTGCTGAGGCTCGTGCCGGGGGATGAGCGGGAGCAGGTGGCGGCGGGAATCGCGGAGTGGGCTTGCGAGGCGGATGTCGCTGGGCCTGAGCCGGTGACGCCCGAGGACCATCTGGCGGCGTCGATGGTGCCGGAGCGCGTCATGTATGGCTCGCCGACGATGGCGGATCTCTCACCGGAGGCGACGGCGGAGTTCGCGGAGATCACGAGCGATACGTTCCCGTACTCGGCGCGGCTGTGCTCGGTGCTGTTCTGGGCTGACGGGCAGCGGAGCGTGCTGGAGATTCGCGACCGGCTGGCCCAGGAACGCGGCGAAGCGGACCTGGATATGCTGGTCCGCTTCTTCCGGTTCATGCACAAGTATGGGTACTGTCGACTGCGGTCGGGCTAGACCCCGTGGCAGAATCCGAACGGAGTGGACGGAGGCGTCGGATCTGGAGATCCGACCTACGAAGGCGGCGGTAGATGCCTTCGGCATCGACGATCGAGACGATCGTCGTACGGGATGGACGACAGCGCCGGCGAGACGCCGGCGGTCCAGTCAACGGCAAGGACCGACGGCATGCAACGGGGCGGGCGCCCTGGAAACTCAGACGGCGAGTTTCCCTGTGCCACGCGGCGGTTTTCGGCGGGCTAGAATGGTCCCAGTGGCTCGGGCGTGTTGGTGGAGCGGCACATGCGCTCGTAGAGCGAGAAGTAGTTGGTGACGTTCTCGCCGGGCGGGATGATCTCATCCACCTGGGCGAGTTCCTCTTCGGTGAGGTCGATCTCGCATGCCTTCAGCGATGAACGCAGGTGCTCGATGGTTCTCGGCCCGCAGATCGGCGCGGTGATTCCCGGACGCTGCATCAGCCAGGCGGTTGAGAACTCGGCGAGCGTGACGCCGCGCGCTTCGGCGATTGGCGCGAGCGCGCCGACAACCTCCATGCTCTCCTCGGTATAGCGCCGATGCCCGTCTCGCTGGCCCAATTCCTTGAACTTGTGCCCTTCGGGCGCCGCCTCGCCCTTACGGTACACGCCGCTGAGGACGCCGCCAGCGAGCGGGCCAAATGGGCAGATCCCGATGCCGTGGCGCATGCAGGTCCAGACGAGTTCCATCTCCGCGCGCCGGTCGGTGAGGTTGTAGGGCGGCTGCTCGGCGACGATGCGCGGTTGGCCGTTCTTGTCGCTCAGCGCGAGCGCCTCCATGATGAGCGGGACGGGCCATTTGGAGGTGCCGACGTAGAGGATCTTGCCCTGCTTGACGAGGATGTCGAGCGTGTCCATGATCTCGTCCATCGGCGTGTCGATGTCGGTGATGTGGAGGTAGTAGAGGTCGATGCGATCGGTCTGAAGTCGCCTCAGGCTGGCCTCGACGGCGCGGGTCAGGTGGTAGCGACTGGCGCCACGATCGTTCGTGCCTTTGCCCATGGTGGCGACGCCTTTGGTGGCGAGCACGATGTCATCGCGATGACCGTTGGCGACAAGCGCGCGGCCGAGAAACTCCTCGGAGACGCCTCTGCCGTAGACATCGGCCGTGTCGATGAAGTTGCAGCCGCCCTCGATGGCCTCGTCGACAATCTGATGGGCCTCGGGCTCTTCCGTCGGCGAGCCGAAGCTCATCGTGCCAAGACACAGCTTCGAAACGCGCGTGCCACTCCGACCGAGTTGCCGGTATTCCATTGGTCCGCCTCCATTGTCACAGAGCGAGTGCCATCCGCAGTCGAGTGCGAGCTTCCCGCATGGCCGGCGCGATCCCTTCGTCGCCGCGCAGGACGGGCGCGAGGAAACGGGGAATGCGGGTGGGAGTTGATTACCGGTACGGCGCACGCGAGGTGAGTGGAAATGCCGATGAGTCGACGGTCTGCGATGTCTGTGATTGCTAGCCTGGCCCTTGCCGCAGCGTGTCAGATGGCCTGGGGTGACGGGATCGACGTCGGGGATTCACGCTTGGCGACGAGCACGGGCCCCGCGGCGGACCACAACAACGTCGGCGTCGACCACGTGTCGAAAGGGCGCCTGCGCGAGGGCATTCGGGAGCTTGAGCAGGCGGTGGACCTGGAGCCGACGTGGGGCCTGGCCTACGCGAATCTGTCCTTGGCGTACCTCGAGAAGAATCGGCATCACGATGCCCTGAAGGCCGGCGAAAGAGCGATCACGCTGGGCGAGCGCACGGCGTTCACCCACACGGTCCTCGCGCGGATACACCTGAAGCAAGGGCGGAATGACCGGGCGTTGGCGGAGTTGCGCCAGGCGTTGGCGCTCGATCCAGCCTACCCTCACGCGCGGCAGCAGTTGGCTGGGCTCTACGAGCTGCAGGGCCGGCCTCGCGACGCGATCCGGGAGAGCCTGGCGGCGCTGACGGTCGACCCATCCGCGATGCTTGAGATGCGCCGGTATGGGAGGACCGTGGTCAGCGGCTTCGCCGGGAATGATGGCCAGTTCCGCGGCGGCATCACTTACAGCGATCAGAGGGGAACGGATCAGCGGGAGTCGGGCGGAGCCGTTCTTGCACGTTGAGCGGCAGGTGGATGGCATCTTCGGATACGAGCCCTCCGACGGCACGCAGATCGTGGCGTGGGGCGGGTGGGTGAACTCGCTCAACGACGTGCCCGGACGGGTGACGGCGACCACGGCGGGCGATGGCGATGACACGAACGGGTACCAGATCCACAACGCGGGGTTCGTCGCGCGGCGGCGGCTTGGCGAGCAGACGACTGCGACGGGAAAAGTGACCTTCGGGCGCGTCCACTCGGATTTCCGCAATCCCGGTAGCTTCACGCCCACTGATGGCAAGCACGTCAAGAGACTCCACGATGACGAGCAGGCGTACTCGGCTGAGATCCGCCTGGACGTGGACGGCGACAACGACGTGAACCTACGCGCGGGGTATAGCCACGCCTGGCTGCGCCTGAGTCGGAACGGGAATCTGGGTCGGTTTCACCCGGTTACGGGCAAAGCGTTCCGGCGCCAATTGCACGAGCGCGTCAGGCCGGACGGCCAGACGTTTTGGGGTGAGATCGAGAAGGTGGTTAACGACCAGGTCTCGGTGAGCCTTGGCGGGTATTGAGGCCGCCAGGAGGGGATGAAATCGGTTGCGCTGCCGAAGTTCGTTGTCACGTATCGGCCGGATGATCGGTCGTGGATCTCCGCGATGGCCGTTCCCATCTTCCGCGACGACTTCGCGGAGCTATCGCCGGTCGAGGCGCTGGCCGATCCCCATGGTCTGGATCACCGCGACTTCGCGGTTGGCGGTCGTGGACAGTCGTACGAGTTGCGGTGTCAGCGCCAGACGGGCAGGTCGGGCAACGCAACGGCATCGCTCGCCTACCAACGCGTGCATGGGCTGATGGTCGAGATGGAGGATCCGGCGCTAGCGGCGCTGCCCGTTCCGGCGTTGGTGGATCGAGGTCATCGGTGGGTGGCGGACGTCTCGTACGAGCAGTCGGTCTGTGACAACGTGACCGGGCGAGGCTGGGCGCAGTGGCAGGACACGCGCGGAGTCTTCCCGTCGGCCGGGGCGATGAACACTCAGTGGCCCTATGCGCCGGAATGGCAGGCGGGCACGCGCGTCGATTACATCGGTGACAGCGGCCTCCGGGTCGGGCTGGAGGGGGTCTGGCGCGACGACCGGTTCCACGACCCAGGCAACTCGCTGCCCGTGGCGGGGGCGTTTGTGGTGAACATGCGCGCGCAGTACCAGCGGAACACGCGCGAGAACTACTACGTCGACGTGCAGAACTTGCTCGGCCGCGACTACGAGAACTATGCGGGCTACCCGGAGTCGGATCTGTCGGTTGTGGGTGGGTTTGACTACCGGTTCTAGAGCTTCTCCTTGCCGCGCAGGACGTCCGCGACGCGCACGGCCCTGCCCTCGCGTTGGGCGATCTGGCCGGCCTCGATGATGGCGATGTGGAAGACCATGTTGGCGTAGGGGCGGACGGGTTTCCCGGTTTGGATCGTCTTCTTGAAGTTCCTCAGGATGCGCTGACCACCGTAGATGAACTCGAAGTCGCCGATGGGTCGCGACGGCAGCGATCCGTGCTTGCTGTAGCCCGCCGCCCAGAACTCGCAGCGCTCGGAGAAATGCTCCGTGGCGGTGTTGAGGATGATCGCCTCTTTGCCCGACTTCAGGTGTAGGTGGAAATACTCCAGCGGCAACCGCCCCATCGCCTCGACGAAGTCGACGTCCTCTCCGTAGAGGTTGGTCGCCAGCGCGACGCCGTGGATGAGGTAGGCCATGCGGTCTTCGATGCCGCCGGATTCGTCGAATCCGCCGACATTGTCCTGATCGAAAGCGCCGCCGACGCCCTTGACCACGCCGACGGTCGCGTCGCCGATCTCCGAGAACCGGCGCTTGAACATGTCGGCCGCCGGGACGACGCTGAGGATCGACTCGTTGTACATCGGCGTGCCGGTTTTCGTGGCGAGAGCTGCGAGCTTCTTGGCGTCTGAAAGCCTCGCCGAGAAGGGCTTGTCGACGAACGTGGGGATGCCGGCTTTCAGGAAGGGCGTGGCGAGTTCGAGGTGGTCCTGACCGCCGAAGTTGCAGTTGGCGATGAAGATGGCATCGATGCCGTCGACCATCTCCGCCACGGTATCGCAGACTTGCGGCTGGCCGCCGAAGGCCTCAGAGAAGTTCTCGGCTCGGAACCGCTCCTCGTCGTAGCACTTGACGATCTCAAAGCCGCTTACCGTGGGCAGTTTCTGCAGGTCAAACGGGTTGTAGATATTCTGGTAGTAGTGGGTGACGATGTAGTTGTGCTCGGCAAGTTTCTCGGGCACGAGGTTCTTGGAGTCCATCTGCGCGCCGAAATAGTACCCGTGAGTGTCGCAGCGGATCATCCCGGTCCGTATCTTCTTGCGCGTGGCCATTGTGCATGCTCCCTTCGGTTCTGTCTCACCATGCGAGTGCCCGGCACGGAGCCGCGCTGGTCCCTGCGAGTTTCGTTGGCGCGGCACAGAGCGTGACGGGTGAATCGGGCAGTCTGTCGAGCGCAACCAGCGGGCAGAGAATCATGCCTCGCCGCGCGAAGAACGCGCGGATGAACGGCATCGACTCGTCTTGAGGGTGATCGAAAGACAGCATGTCGCCGCCGAGGATCGCCGGTCGGTGCTTGAGCAACCACTCCTGGAGTTCGGGCGAGAAGTAGGGGCTTTGGTGGTAATAGTCGGAGTGGTTGAGCTGCGCGTCCCAGCCGCAGTTGAGGAGAATGGAATCGACGCCGGCCACGAAGTCGCTGATTGGTGACTCGGGGGCGCGAAGCTCTTGCCCGTTGGCGTCAAGTCGGACGACGAAGGCACGGGTGATGAACTGATCCGGTGGGATGTGGTCGAGGGTCGGCGCGTCCTCGTCGATGTGGGCGGCGGTCTCGAGATAGGTGGTGCCGTTGAGGACCATCAGGCTGACCGTAGTTGAGCGCCAGCCAGATTCGGCGAGCGAGCCGATCTCACGCAACTCAACCGGCGCGCAGTCGGGATCGGCGTACCAGTCGACGCCATCGGTAACCGGGATGCTGAGGTCGTAGACGGTCACGGATCACCTATCCCAGGCCGAAGTGATTCATGGCGGCGACGATGCCGCCCTCGATGTTGGTGACGATCTCGTCGATCTGCTCGCGCGTGATCGTCAGCGGCGGCGCGAGGACGAGGATGTCGCCGTTGTTACGCAGGATCATGCCCTTGCGATAGCAGTAATCGCGGGCGAAGCCGCCGACGTTGAGGTCGGCGTCCAGGGGCTCGCGGGTGTCCTGGTCTGACACGAGTTCGACGGCGAGGAGCATGCCGATCCCGCGAACATCGCCGACGATGGGGTGGCGATAAAGCGCTTCGAGTTTCTCCCGCATGTACTGGCCGAGGTCCGCGGCGCGCTCGACGAGGTTCTCCTTCTCGAAGATGTCGAGGACGGCCATGACCGCGGCGGCGCTGATGGGATGACCGGCGTAGGTGAACCCGTGCCTGAGTTCATGGCCCGGCACGCGGAAGACATCCGCGATCTCGGGAGTGGTGAGGACGGCGCTCATTGGCGCGAACCCGCCGGCAAAACCCTTACCCAGGCAGAGGAACTCGGGCGTGACGCCCCAGTGCTCGCAGCAGAACATCTTGCCGGTCTTGCCCATGCCGACCTGGATCTCATCGTAGATGGTGAAGATGCCGTGCTTGTCGCAGAGGGCCTTCAGTTCGGGCAGGTAAAACGGTGGCGGGACAGGATAGCCGACGTTGGATCCGGGTACGGGGTCGAGGATCATGGCGGCGATGGTGTGGGGGCCCTCCCAGTTGATGACCGACTCGGTGTTACGCAGGGCCGCTTTGGCGGATTCCTCGGGATCGAGACCCATCTC